>JBOHYC010000042.1:0-6249 GCA_050737755.1 Lysobacter sp. | reverse complement strand
GGTCGAAGCTGGCATCCGGGAACGGCAGCGCCTGCGCGTTCATCTGCACGTACTCGAAGCCGGCGACCTTGCCCTTGTCGACCATGCGGTCGCGGCCGACCCGCAACATGTCGCCGTTGATGTCGCCAAGAACAATCGACCCGGCATCGCCGACCCGGTCGCGCAGCAGCAGCGCGATGTCGCCGGTGCCGCCGGCGAGGTCGAGCACCCGGTCGCCGCGCCGGACCTGCGCGGTGGCGACGAAGTAGCGCTTCCAGACCCGGTGCACGCCCATCGACATCAGGTCGTTCATCAGGTCGTAGTTGCCGGCGACCGAGGAGAACACCTGGCCGACCAGCTTCTGCTTGTCGCCGGTGGGGACGTCGCGGAAGCCGAAGTGGGTGGTGCCGGGGGCAGGATCGCGTGGGGTCTGGTCGCTCATGCGGGGGATTATCGCACCGCATGATGGCGGGGCGCGTGGAGGGCGATGCCCCGCCATCGTCAGCTATTCGACGCCTTGGCCAAAGCTGCGATCAGCTCCCGTACCAGCTTGCGATGGCTGTCGTCCAGCGACAGGAATGCATCAACCGCATGCCGGTCGATCACGCTGGCCTCCCAGGCCATCTTCGGTTCGCGGACCTTGCGTCCGTCGAAACCTTCCCCGTAGAGCCAGTCCAGCGGGACTCGCAGAAGTGTCGCCAGCGCCCGGATGTTCTCCGGTCGCGGTATCGACTGTCCCTTGATCCAGCGATGGGCGGCGGCCGTGGTCACGGCGGTGCCCCCGTACTGCGGCACCAGCCGTGCCAGTTCGGCGGCGCTCTCCGGCAGCTTTGCCCTCTGCAACGCCTCGCGCAACCGCGCGCCAAACCCAGCCTGCTCGCTCTTCATGCGGCGAACGTAGGCGGCCCGGCAGCCGCATCAATCAATTATTGATTTATGATCTGATCAATTATTGATTGATGCAGCGCCGCACCCATGTCCGAGCACCCGCTCGATCAACTGCCGGAGATCTCCAGGACTGACCGACGGCCGATCGGGCGTATGGCGGCCGAAGGGGGCGGATGCCGTGCGCACCAGCTAGTGGCATGGTCGGCAGGAAACTACTTGTGCCGGTACTGAACTGGATCGGGAAGTCCTCGGTGGTGAAGCACCACAAGGATGTGCCGTACCGACTGCTCGAGCCGGTGCCCGCGCTCAGCTGCGAGGCGCCGGACGGGAGCGACACCGGCAACCTGATCATCCAAGGCGACAACCTAGACGCGCTGAAGGCCCTTCTGCCGCGCTACGCGGGACAGGTGAAGTGCGTCTACATCGACCCGCCATACAACACCGGCAACGAAGGTTGGGCCTACAACGACAACGTCAACAGCCCTGAAATCCGGCGCTGGCTGGGTGATGTAGTGGGCAAGGAAGGCGAGACCCTCGACCGCCATGACCGTTGGCTTTGCATGATGTATCCACGCCTTGTGCTGTTGCGACAGCTACTGCGCAAAGACGGCGTCATGTTCATTTCCATCGACGACAACGAGATCCATCACCTTCGGTCCATTGCGGATCAGATCGGAGGGTTGGTGTTTGTCGGCTGCATTGTCTGGGAGCGCAAGAGGAAAGGCTCCCACCTGTCCAAGAAGCTCACGAAGAAGACCGAGTACATCGTTGTGCTAGGCAGCAGTTCCAACGACATAGAGCTGGTTGGCGAGAACGTCGGGAAGGACGAGGACTTCCCACTGGTGAAACGCACGAACTCCGTGAAGGAGCTCAGGATTCCGGCCCTACACATCGGCCCGACCAAGCTTCCCGATGGAACATACCCGCGAGGTCGCTATGGCCGTGGTGGTACTGCCGTGGAATTGCTCGCCGAGGCCTCAGTCAAGGACGGTCAATTCACCTCCGACGTCCACCTCAAGGGCCCTTTCGTCTGGACGCAGACAAACCTCGACGACGAACTGGAGAAGGGTGGAAAATGCTTCCTCCGCACGAAGAACATGTCCCTTCGCGCGGTGAAGGCCACGGCGAATCAAGGCCAGAAAGGACTCAGCAGTCTTCTGACGAAAGAGTTCGGTACCAATGAGGATGCCTCCTCTGAACTGGCCACGATCCTTGGAGTGGATCTCAACTCGGTCTTCCAATACTCGAAACCGACAAAGCTCATCCAGACACTTGTCCGCGCGGCGACATTCACCGACAAGCAAGCGATTGTCCTCGATAGCTTTGCCGGGTCGGGCACAACCGGCCATGCTGTCCTGAAACAGAACGCGGAAGATGGCGGAGCACGCAGATTCGTGTTGGTCGAGATGGATGCGAATATTGCTCGCAACGTCACTGCCGAGCGCATTGGGCGCGTCGCGCGCGGCTATACGGACACAAGGGAACAACACGTCGAAGGTCTCGGCGGAGGCTTCCAGTTCTGCGAACTGAGCAAGGAGCCGCTATTCACCCCCGATGGACAGATCCGCGAAGACGTATGTTTCTCCGATCTGGCGGAGTTCGTCTGGTTTGTGGAAACCGGTTCCGGACGCCTTCGTAGCACGCGGCACGAAGGCAGGTCTCCCTTGCTGGGCATCGCCAACGGCAAGGCGATCTTCCTGCTTTACAACGGAATCCTCGGCGATCGCAGCGATGTCGGCGGCAACGTGTTGAACAGTCGCACGCTGGAAATCCTGAGGGAGGAAGCCGGCGACTTCGACGGTCCGTGGGTGGTGTATGCCGCCCGTACCCGCTTCGATCCGGTCAGGCTCGGCCAGCTGCGCATCGATTTCAAGCTGCTGCCCTACAGGCTGAAGGAGATGTCGTGGGCCTGAAGGAATACCAGCGACGCCTGCTCGACGACTACGAAGCCTTTCTGGCGCGCACACGCGAATTCGACGCCCCTGCCCGCGCCTTCGCCGAAAGCACCCTGGAAGCGTTCGGACATTCGCTTCCCTACCATCCGCTGCCCGGCGCTGAATCCGTTCCGTATGTCTGCCTGCGCGTCCCCACTGGCGGTGGCAAGACGCGGCTCGCAGGGCAGGCGATCGAGCGCGTCCGTCGCAGCTTCCTGTCAGCGGACTTCCCGCTTGTAATCTGGCTGGTGCCCTCGGACCCCATTCGCGAACAGACGCTGTATGGGCTGACCACCCCGGGCGAGCTGCTTTATGAAGACATGCGTTCGCTGTTCGGTGCGGTCAACGTGCTGAATATCGATCAGGCCCTCTCGGTCCAGCCGGCGACGCTGGATACCGCGACCACCATCCTCGTCGCCACCATGCAGTCGTTCAAACGGGAGAGCTCCGAAGGGCTGCGCGTCAATCGCCAGAATGGCAGCCTGATGGCACATTTCACCGACACGCCCGAACAAGCGCGCGGCGATCAGTCACTGGTGGACGTCATCCGGTTGCGCCATCCCTTCATCGTGGTCGATGAGGCACACAGCCAGGGCGCGCCGCTGGCGATGGATACGCTGGTGAAACTCGGCCCGAGCTGCGTGCTGGAACTGACCGCCACGCCGGACCGCAACCACCACCCCTCCAACGTCCTGCGCAGCGTGTCTGCAGCGACCTTGCAGGGCGAAGACATGCTCAAGCTACCGCTGGAACTGGCGGTCCATGCGGAATGGCGCATTACCCTGACCGAGGCCATCGCCCGGCTGCATGCGCTGGAAAAGGATGCTGCCGCCGAAGCCGCGCAAACCGGCGAAGCCATCCGGCCGATCGTGATGCTGATACAGGCCGAGCGCCGGAACGCCAACACCGCGACCTTCACACCGGACGTGGTGAAGAAGCATCTGATCGAGGACTTCCAGGTTCCCGTCGAGTCCATTGCCATCGCCACCGGTGAACTGGACGAGCTGGCCGGCAAGCGCCTGGGCGACCCGGACTATCCACAGTTCATCATCACCGTGGATAAGCTGCGCGAGGGCTGGGATTGCCCCAACGCCTATGTGTTGTTCACCTTCCGCAACACGACTTCGGCCACGGCGGTGGAACAGGTACTCGGACGCATCCTGCGCATGCCGAACGTCAGGCGCAAACAGCACGAAACCTTGAATCGCAGTTACGCCTATGTGGTATCGACCGAACTCGCTGCCACCGTGCAGGGACTGCGCGACGGCTTGGTGCAAAGCGGTTTCGAACGATTGGACACGAAGCAGCTGATCCGGTTGCCGGATGAGGTCGAATCGACAGGAAACGTCTTCTCGCAGGACCTGACTGTCGCGCTTCCAGAAAATGGGGATGCCGTCGTCCTACCGGAGCCCGAAGCGATCGCTGCACTGCCTGCCACACTCAGGAAACGCCTGGAAATTTCGCCGGAGATCGGCACGCTGACGATCAGGGGTGGAACGACGTCGCAGGACATCCGGAAGATCGCCGCGACCTTCTCCCTTGCGACCGCGGCAACCGCAATCGAACAGGGACTGGATGCCGCACTGGCCGCCCGGATTGCGCCGCCGCCCGAGACAAAGACACCGGCCGACCGTGGCGAGGAAGCATTGATCCCACAGCTGGTGCTGAAACAGGGAAGCTTCTTCGAAGTCTTCAGCGAAACTGCCCTGCTGGACGCGGACTGGGAGATCGACAGTTTCGATCCGGAGCTGACCGAGGGCGAGTTTGCCCACGACCTCGAAGCGATGCGCCGCGCCAAGCTCTCGATATCGGATCTGGAAAAAGTGGAGTGCGGCATCTACGACCGGCTGGATAGCCAGTTGGCGCTGTTCTCGGTCGAGGACGGCTGGAGCGCGACCGAACTGGTGCATTGGCTCGATGCCAACATCCATTTTCCCTATGCCGATCGGGACCAGAAGGTCGCCTGGATCGGCGCGGTGATGACGTGGCTGCTTGAACGGCGGCAACCGCCCTTCACCATCGCGGAGCTGGCGTATCGCAAGTACCGCCTGCGCGGTGCGGTGGAGCGGAAGCTGGCGGCGGGCTTGAAGATTGCGAAGCAGTCGGTATTTGAGGCCCTGGTCAGCGACGAATCCCGCTTCGATGCATCTGGCGACAAGGCGTTGGTGATCAAGCAGGGACGCTACGCCTATGACACGCCGTACACCGGCCTGATACCGCTGAAGCGACACTTTTTCCCGGTTATCGGAAACCTCAAGGATCGTGGCGAGGAATTCGACTGTGCCGAGTTCATCGCAAACCAGTTGCCCGGCGTGGCGTGGTGGATACGGAACGTGGAGCGCAAGCCGACGTCTTTCTCACTGCAAACCGCGTCTGATCGCTTCTATCCGGATTTCCTCATCGGGCTGGAGGACGGCGGCACCATCGCCGTGGAGTACAAGGGCGAGCACCTTGCCGACAGCGGGGAGAGTCGTGGCAAAAAGCGTATCGGCGCTCTGTGGGAAAGACGCAGCAGGAACTGCGCGTTCGCATGGGTGGAGCAACGCGACTGGACAGCGATAAGGGAGGCCGCGGCGCGTATCACCAAGCAACCGGGACAGGCCGGTTTGGCTGGCGATACGCGGTCTGGCGACCAGAACTGAAAAGCGGCTGGAGAGGTGGCCACTCCCTCACCGTGACCTCGTCGCGTACTACAGGATGTAACGACTCAAATCCGGATCCTGCACCAGCTCACCCAGGTGCTCATCGACATAGATGCGGTCGATGCTGATCGACTGCCCATCACGATCAGGCGCTTCGTAGCTCAGGGTATCGAGCAGGCGCTCCAGCACCGTATGCAGCCGGCGGGCGCCGATGTTTTCCTGGCGCTCGTTGACCGTGGCGGCGATCTCGGCGATGCGTTCGACCGCGTCGTCGGTGAAAGCCAGCCCGACGCCTTCGGTCTTCAGCAACTCGACGTACTGGGTGGTCAGCGCGGCCTTCGGCTCGGTCAGGATGCGGACGAAATCGTCCTTGCTCAGCGCCGACAGTTCAACCCGGATCGGGAAGCGGCCCTGCAGCTCCGGGATCAGGTCCGATGGCTTGGCCAGGTGGAACGCGCCGGAGGCGATGAACAGGATGTGGTCGGTCTTGACGACGCCGTACTTGGTGCTGACGGTCGAGCCCTCGACCAGCGGCAGCAGGTCGCGCTGCACGCCCTCGCGCGAGACATCGCCCCCGCCGACGTTCTCACCGCGCTTGGCGACCTTGTCGATCTCGTCGATGAACACGATGCCGTGCTGCTCGCACGCCTCGATCGCGGCCTTGCGCACTTCTTCCTCATTGACCAGCCGACCGGCTTCTTCTTCGATCAGTTGCGGGCGCGCGGCCCTGATCGTGAGGGTCTTCTTGTGGGTCTTGTTGCCGGCGACCTGCGAGAACATCTGGCGCAGCTGCTGGCCCATCTCTT
>JBOHYC010000041.1:0-9206 GCA_050737755.1 Lysobacter sp. | reverse complement strand
GGCGAGAAGCCGAAGTTGCCCGACGAGTTGAACTTGGTGTTGAGCGCCGAGCCCGAACCGGTGAGCTCCTGCAGGATGTCGCCGATCGAGGTCAGGCCAGTGCGCTCGATGTCGGCGCGGCTGAGCGTCTGGACCGGGGTCTGGGTCTCGATCTCGGCTTTCTTGATGCGGGTGCCGGTGACCTGGACGGTATCGAGGGTGGTGGCGCTGGGGGCGGCGTCGGGATCCTGCGCGACAGCCAGCATCGGCGTGGCAAGCAGCGGAATGACAGCCAGCAGCGACAACGAGACGGCTTTCGCCAACGGGTGGCGACGGGGTGCGTTCATCGACTTCTCTCTCCGTAGAAAAACGATTGCAAATCGCCGCACCCCTGTTTGCGACGTCACCCGTTTGTAAGCATTTTGTGAAACAACCGCAATGGCAAGTATTTACGCCGGATTCAGCAAAGTTTCTCAGCCCGCCAGTAACAGGCCCAGCGCCATCACGACCAGGAACACCACGAAGACCCGCTTCAGCACATCACCATGCAGGCGATGCGCCAGGCGCGTGCCCCATGGCGCGGCAAGCACAGACGCCACCGCGACACCGATCGCCGCCGGCAGGTACACGTAACCGATCGCATGGTCCGGCAGCGCCCCGGCTGGCGCGTGCAGCGCGTAGCCGAGTGCGCTCGCCAATCCGATCGCGACGCCACAGGCCGACGAGGTGCCGACCGCGCGCACCGGCGCCAGCCCGCGCCACACCAGCAACGGCACGGTCATGCTGCCGCCACCGATGCCGACCACCGCCGACAACCCGCCGATGCCGACGCCCGCCGCGCTCATCGGCAGGCCTCGCGGGGCCGTCGTCGAGCCGTCGCGGCCGGAACGCGGTCGACTGAAATGCAACTGTGCCGCCGCCAGCAGGCAATAGCCGGCGACGATGTAGCGCAGCACGTCGTCATCGATCCCGACCGCAAGGCCGCTGCCAAGCCAGCCGCCGAGCAGCAGCCCGGGCACCATCCACGCGACCGTCGGCCATGACACGCTGCCGCGTTTCGAGTGCGCCCGCGCCGAGGCTGCGGCGGTCAGCACGATGCTCGCCAGCGAACTCGCCAGCGCCGCGTGCATCGCGGCCTCGGGCGGAATGCCGAGCACTGGCAACAGCCACGCCAGCGCGGCAACCAGCACCAGCCCGCCACCGACGCCGAGCAATCCGGCCAGCAGTCCGGCAACGATGCCGAGCAATGGGAACAGCAACCATTCGATGGGCATTCGGCCTCCAGCGGGCACGGTCCGCGGCGTGAAAAAAGCGGGCGCAGGCGTTCATTCTCGGCCCGCTATAGTCGGCCGATGCTCCCCCGCCCCCTGCCAATCGTACTCGCCGCACTTGCGACGTCGTTCGCGACCGTCGCCTGTGCCCAGCCCACTCCGGTACCGCCCGCGCAAGAGGTCGCCCCCGCGTCGGTGCAAGCGCCGCATCCGGGCGCACCGATCAAGCCACAGATCGATCCGCGGCAGCCGCGCATCACCGCCGCGATCCAGGCCGCCGAACTTGGCACTTTCAACGCCGCCAGCTATGGCGACCTCGTCGACCACCCGCTGTATCGCTGGGTCGAGTACGCCAGCCTGCGCCGGAATATCGACGATGTCACCGACGCGCGCGCGATCGATTTCCTGCAGCGCTACAAGGGCGAGGCGGTGGCGGAGGAGTTCCGCGAATTGCGGCTGGCCGCGAGCGCACGCCGCGAGGACCCGGCCGCGTTCCTGAAAGCCTGGGACGACGAGGTGACCAGCACCAAGCTGCGTTGCGCGCGGCTGGACGCGCAACGCGTGCTCGGTCGCACCGACGCGCAATGGACCAGCGACGCCCAGGCGATCTGGAACGGCAGCAAGGGCAAGTCCTTGCCCAACGATTGCGACCCGGTGTTCACCGCACTGGCCGAACGCGGCGGCCTGACCGGCGCGATGCGCTGGCAGCGGATCGAGGAAGCCGCCAATGAATGGCAACCCGGGGTGATGCGTGCCTCGGCGCGCGGCTTGCCGGCCGATGAGCAGGCGCTGGCCGATGACTACGCCGCCTTCATCGACGCGCCGCATCCGCGCGCGCTGTCATGGCCGAAGATCGACCGCAGCCGACTGGTCGCCTCGCAGGGCCTGGCCAAGCTCGGCAAGGCCGACCCGGACCGCGCCGAGGCGCTGTTGCCGCAGTACGCAAGCGCGCTGGATTTCACCGAAGCCGACCGCGGCCGCGCGATGTACATGATCGCTTTGTGGACCGTCGCCTCGTACCTGCCCGACTCCGAGCGCCGGCTCAACGCGGTACCCGCGGCAAGCTACGACCCGCGTCTGCACGAGTGGCGCGTTCGCGAGGCGATGTCGCGCTCCGATTGGCCGGCCGCACTGGCGGCGATCCGCAAGATGGGCGACGAGCAACGCAGCGACTCCACCTACGCGTACTTCGAGGGCCGGTTGGCCGAGTTGACCGGCGACAAGGCCACCGCACGGGCGCGATACGCCGTGGCCGCACGCGAACCCGAGTTCCACGGCTTCCTGGCCGCCGACCGAATCGACCAGCCGTACGCGCTGTGTCCGTGGGAAGTGCAGGCCGATGCTGCAACGCTCGCCACCGTCTCCAACAACCCGGCGCTGCAGCGCGCGATCGGTCTGCACCGGCTCGGCCGCCACGGCTGGGCGGTGGAGGAATGGGCCGAGGCCGCCGAGGGCTTCAGCGACACCCAGCGCCAGCTCGCAGTGAAGATCGCGCAGGCCAACGGCTGGTTCGACCGGGCGGTGTTCGCACTCGGCAGTGGCCCGCGCGAGAAGCAGCTCTATACGCTGCGTTTTCCGTTGCACCACGACGCGACGATCCGCCGCGAGGCCGAACGCAACAATATCGACCCGGCCTGGGTCGCGGCCGAGATCCGGGCGGAAAGCATCTTCAATCCGCAGGCGCGCTCGGGCGCCAATGCGTTGGGATTGATGCAGGTGTTGCCGGCCACCGGCGCGGCGGTCGCGCGCCGGATCGGACAGCCATGGGGTGGTACGCAGAGTCTGTACGACGCGGATACCAACATCGCGCTCGGCACGGCGTACCTGCGGCAGATGCTGGACGAGTACGGCGGCAAGCCCTACTTCGCGATGGCCGGCTACAACGCGGGTCCGACGCCGCTTTCGCGCTGGCAGTCGCAGCGGCCGGGGATGGATCCGGACTTCTGGATCGAGACGATCAGCTATGCGGAGACCCGCGATTACGTGGCACGGGTGCTGGCTTTCAGCGTGATCTACGACTGGCTGCTGGATGGTGATGCGCTGCGGTTAAGCGATCGCATCGAGGGGCAGACGGACGGGCCACGCAAGCAGTTCGAGTGTCCTGCGGCTAGTTCGTGACTCGCGGGGCTGGCGGCCGGGAGTAGTTCTGGGCCCCAGGGCCCGCGCCTCCCGGCATTTCGATGCCGCGATTCCGGGAATCTCGCTCGGTAGGCAGGCATCATGATTTCCATGAAGACCTATCTTGTCGGCGGAGCGGTGCGTGACCGGTTGCTTGGACTGGAGCCGGGAGATCGCGACTGGGTTGTGGTCGGGGAAACACAGGCTTCGATGGAAGCGGCCGGTTTCAAACCCGTCGGGCGCGACTTCCCGGTGTTCCTGCATCCCGACAGCGGCGAGGAATATGCGCTGGCGCGGACGGAGCGCAAATCCGGGCGTGGTTACAGGGGCTTCGTGGTCGATGCCGATCCGTCGGTGACGCTGGAGGAGGATCTCGGCCGCCGCGACTTCACCATCAACGCGATCGCCCAGGACGCGGACGGCGGGCTGGTCGATCCGTTCGGCGGCGCGCGCGATATCGAGGCGCGGGTGCTGCGGCATGTCGGCGATGCGTTCGTCGAGGATCCGTTGCGGGTGTTGCGGGCGGCGCGGTTCATGGCGCGGTTCGCGACGCTCGGCTTCGGCGTCGCCGACGAAACGATGGCGTTGATGCGAACGATGGTCGCGTCCGGTGAGCTGGCCGAACTGGTGCCGGAGCGTGTGTGGCAGGAGCTGCGCCGGGCGATCGCCAGCGAGCGGCCGTCTGCGTTCCTGCGCACGC
Source organism: Lysobacter sp. (assembly GCA_050737755.1). GTDB lineage: Bacteria > Pseudomonadota > Gammaproteobacteria > Xanthomonadales > Xanthomonadaceae > Novilysobacter. The sequence continues at coordinate 5,138 of JBOHYC010000041.1, read as the reverse complement.
TGCACGACTGCGGCGCGCTGGCGGTGGTGTTGCCGGAAGTCGATGCGCTGTACGGGGTGCCGCAACGCGCGGAATACCATCCTGAGGTCGATACCGGGGTGCATGTCGAGCTGGTCTGCGACATGGCCGCGAAGCTTGCGCCCGGTGACGACCTGATCGGCTTTGCCGCGCTGACCCACGATCTGGGTAAGGCGCTGACGCCCGACGACGTGCTGCCGAAACACATCGGTCACGAACAGGCCGGTGTCGCTCCGCTGCGGAAGCTGTGCGGACGCCTGAAGATCCCCACCGGGCACCGCCAGCTGGCCGAGATCGCATGCCGCGAGCATCTCAACGTGCACCGTTTCGACGAACTTCGCGCGAGTACGGCGGTCAAGCTGATCGAACGCTGCGACGGGTTCCGCAAGCCGGAGCGCATCGGCCAGCTCGCCACCGTCTGCGAAGCCGACAAGCGCGGACGCGCCGGCTTGCAGGACCAACCGTATCCGCAGGGTGACGCACTGCGCGCCGCGCATGCCGCCGCGTGCGCGGTGCGTGCGACCGACCTGCGATCCGGGCTGGAGGGGCCGGCGATCGGCGAAGCGATGCGCAAGGCGCGGATCGCCGCAGTCGCTGCCGCGACCGGCAAGAAACCGTAGCCCAAGTCGATCGGATTTCCCTCCGTTGTAGGAGCGACGTAAGTCGCGATCGCACGGCGATCCCGAGTGCAGAGGAAATCCCGACTTACGTCGCTCCTACACAAGGCAATGGCCAATGGCCGGGCGGTCGCGGCAACCGCCCGGCCATCGCCATCAGAACCGGTAGTCCATCCTCACGTACCAGCTGCCGCCGTTCATGCCGAACGGCATGGTCTCCCAGCCGTACTTGAAGCCCATCTGCGGGAATGGTGCACCGGTTTCCGGATCCCACTTGTCCGGGTACTGGTCGAAGATATTGTTGCCGCCGACGCTGAGCTTGAGGCTGTCACTGACCGCGTAGCGTACGCCGAGGTCGAACAGCGCCTTGCCGCCCCACGTCTGCTTGATACCCGGGGTGAAGCCCTCGCCACTGACCGAGCCGAAGTAGTTCCCGCGCGCGGTCCACTGCCACGCACCGGTTTCGTACACCGCCTGCAGCACGTGATGGGCGCGCGGCTGACCCTGCTCGATCAGGGTCACCTGCGGGTCGTCGAACAGTTGCTCGGGCGTCAGGATCGGTGATTGCGAGCGCCGTTCGAGCACTTCGGTCTTGTTGAAGTGGACCAGTGCGGTCAGGTCGAGCGTGGCGCCGCCATCGAACGCGGTGTTGTGGTTGGCAACGAAGTCCACGCCGGTGGTGCGGGTGTCGATCGCGTTGGTGAAGAACAGCACCTGGCCGACCCCGATCGGGTCGAGGATCGCGCTGATCGGGCAGTTGGTATTGTCGGCCGCGCACGGCTGGCCATCGGTTCCGATCGCCTCGGGCTGGATGTTGCTGGAGAAGATGATGCGGTCGTCGATGTCGATCCGGAACACGTCCATCGTCAGCGACAGACGCTCGGTGGGCGTGTAGACGAAACCGAGCGTGCCGCTGGTCGAGGTCTCTTCCTGCAACGGCTGGATCCCGAACGCACGGGTGACGGCGCTGTCCTGGCGTGCGGTCAGGGTATCGGTGAGCACACCTTCGGCATTGAGGTTGGTCGAGCGCTGACTGTAGAACAGCTGCTGCACGCCGGGCGCGCGGAAGCCGGTCGAGACGGTGCCGCGCACGGCGAATGCATCGGTCGCGTCGAAGCGCGCCGAAAGCTTGCCGATGGTGGTGTTGCCGAAGTCCGAGTAGTCCTCGAAGCGGACAGCGCCGCCGAGCAGGAAGCGCTCGGTCAGGTTGGTCTCGGCATCGAAGTACACCGCCATGCTGTGGCGGCCCTCGTCGACTGCCTCGTCGGGCGAGAAACCCGGGAAGCCCTGCATGCCGGGCTGGGCGATGTCGCCGGCCTGGCCGGGGATCACGATGTCGCGATCGTTGCCACGGCCGTAGCTGTAGGACACGAAATCGCCGGCTTCGATCGCGTAGTTGTCCTGCCGCCATTCCACGCCGGTGGCGAGGTACAGCAGGCGGTCGTCGATGCCTTCGACGCTGCCGGTGAAGTCGAGGTTGAAGGTGGTCTGGTCGAACCGCAGCGTGCCGGTGTCGGCGCTGGTCGGCGATTCGCCATGGATGCCGGCGGCAGGGTTGGCCGGGTCGATGGGTTCGTACCACCAGCTGACGTTGGCCGAGTTGCCCTCGCTGAAGCCGAACTCGCTGCGTCCGTGGTTGACCGACACGTCCATGTCCCAGTTGCTGTCACCCAAGGGAGCCTTGTAGCCGACCGCCAGAGAAGCATCGTCAACCGTGGTCAGGATCGTCGGCAGGAAGCCGTCCGGGTAGAGCTCGGGCACCGTGCGGTTGTCGTCGGGGCCGCGGAAGAAGCCCGAGGAGTTGCCCTCGCGCTGCGACAGGCCGCCGAACGCGTACAGCTCGCCGGCGCCCAGCGGCACCGCGGAGTTCAGCCACAGGTAGGCGTCGGTCGCATCCGAGTCGCCCAGGCGCTGGGTGACGCGCGGCGGGTTGACCCGCAGGCTGTCGGGGCCCGCGCGGTTGGTCTCGCCGCGGTCGCGGTACTCGGCCGACAGGTTGACGAAGCCATCGCCAAGCGCCCAGCCGGTATTGACCGAGCCGTGGAGGATCTCGCCATCGCCGGCGTAGGCCTGGCCGCCCAGCAACGACACGTCGGTGTGGTCGGTCTGGCGCTTGAGGATGATGTTGATCACGCCGGCGATCGCGTCGGAGCCGTACTGCGCGGCGGCCCCGTCACGCAGCACCTCGATACGCTCGATCGCCGACAGCGGGATCGCGTTGATGTCGGTGCCGGCCGAGCCCCGACCGATGCTCTGCTGCACGTTGACCAGTGCCTGCTGATGGCGGCGCTGGCCGTTGACTAGCACCAAGACCTGGTCCGGGCCGAGCGCGCGCAGGGTCGCGGGCCGCAATATGTCGGAACCGTCGCTGACGAAGGTGCGGGAGAAGTTGAACGACGGCTCCAGCGTCTGCAGGATCTGGCCGACCTCGAGCGCGCCGGTGGCGTTGAGCTCTTCCCTGCCGATGATGTCGACCGGGGCGGCGGTGTCCTCGGCGGTACGGCCACGCACGCGCGAGCCGGTGACCTGTACCGCGTCGAGGTTGGTTGCGCTGGAGCCCGCCGGGTCTACCGGACTTGATTGCTGGGCGGATGCGGCGGGCGCGACGGCGTGGGCAGCGAATATCGCGGCCACGCCCAGCGCCAACCGGGTGTGGTTGATGACGGACATGCTCTGTTCCTTGAGATGGTTGACGGACTTCCCCTGTCCCGCGGCAAGCCTCCGGCAAGCCGCGCGTGCACGCAAGCGGCAACGATGGATGTCACAGTTTTCCTGCGGACGGAGTCGGGGTCGCGCCGGCTACGTACCCGACGCGAGGCGTGCGTCGATGCGCTGCAGCCATCGCGCCATCGGCGTGGCCGTGACGCACAACCCCGCCAACGCACCCAGTGCGTTGGCCATTGCATCGGCGCTGTCGCCCAGTCGGTCGGCTGTCCACGCCGATTGCGCGAACTCGATCGCGATGCCGAAGGCGATCACGCCCAGCGCCGCCAGCGCCTGCGGGCGCATCCTTTCAAACAGCATCACCGCGTACGCCGACAGCAGCGCGTAGCCGAGGAAGTGCTCGACCTTGTCGAACCCGTTCGACACCGTCGGCAACTCGCCCGCGGGAAGCAGCGAACCGATCGCGATCAGCAGGAACAACGCGCCCCACCCCGCCAGCCAGATTGCCGGGCGACGGAATTCGCGCAACAGCGGTCGCGGCAATTGCGCGGAATTCACAACCGGTAGCTCAGGTCGCCGGCCAGGAACGCGGCGCCGAACTCGACGTCCTTCTCGAAACCGATCACCTGGAAACGCTCGCCCATCTCGCTGGGCAGGGTCAGTCGCTTGACCTCGTTGCTGCGTCGCTGGCGTTCGTCTTGGTCTTCGATCTTCTCGATGCGTTGCAGCACCCCGGCCAGGCCGTTGCCGAGCAGGAAACTGGCCTGGTTGCAGTAACCCGCGAAGTCGAAACCGGCGGCGACGCCCGCCTCGGCCAGCGCGGTGAAGTCGACCGATGCAGTGATGTCCTGCAGGCCCGGCCACAGCAGCGGCTCGGCGTGCATGCGATGGCGGTAGTAGGCGCGCAGGGTACCGTCGCTGCGGTCGGGCTGGTAGTACTCGGCGCGTGGATAGCCGTAGTCGACGAACAGCATGGCGCCGCGCTGCAGGCCGCCGGCGACCGCCTGGATCCAGTACGGCAACTGCGGCAGCACTTCGGAGCGGTAGCCGTCGGGCAGCGTGCGCTCGAGTCGGCGTTCGACGTGGCGCACCGCGTTGGCCAGGAACGGTTCGGCCGGACGCAGCACCCGCACGCGCTGGCCGGCTTCGATCGCGACGTGTTCCTCGTAGACCTCGCCGGCTTCGATCGCGAAGCGCGGAGTCGGCAGTGCGTCGATCACCTCGTTGGCGAACAGCACGCCATCCCAGGAATCGGCAAATGGCGCGTCGAGCCATTCGACCAGGTCGAACAGCGGCGGTACGAGGCGCTGCTGCAGGCGCTCACGCTGGCGCTCGCGCAGCTCGGCGCTGGGTTCGAGGATCGCGAAACGGTCGGGCAGCGCATCGAGTTCGAGCAGGCGCTTGAGCGCGGTCTCGGCGAATGCGCCGGTGCCGCCGCCGAGTTCGAGAAAACGCGCCTGCGGTCCAATCTGCTGCAACACCGGCGCGATGCTCTCGGCGACGCAGGCGGCGAATATCGGCCCCAGTTCTGGAGCAGTGACGAAATCGCCGGCCTCGCCGAACTTGCTCGCCCCGGCGCTGTAGTAGCCCAGCCCCGGCGCGTACAAGGCCAGCTCCATGAAGCGCGAAAACGGGATCGCGGCGCCGTCGGCGGCGGTGATCTGGGCGTCGATCAGGGCATCGAGCCGCGCGCTGTGGGCGAGCGCGTCGGCGTCAGGAGTCGGCAGGTCGAAATCGGTCACGGTGGTATCCGTCGGGGGACTCGCGCAGGATACCCGTCGAACGATCAATGGAGACCCCGATGCCCGCTGCGCCCGTCGCCCTGATCACCGGTTCCGC
>JBOHYC010000040.1:0-1954 GCA_050737755.1 Lysobacter sp. | reverse complement strand
CATCTGGGTCGATCCGTCGCGACCGGAGAATCCGCGCTTCATCGCGCTCGACTTCGGCATCATGGGCCAGCTCTCGGCGCAGGATCAGTACTACCTGGCCGAGAACTTCATGGCGATCTTCAACAAGGACTACCGGCGCATCGCCGAGCTGCACGTGCAGGCGGGCTGGATGCCGTCGCACATCCGCATCGACGAGCTTGAGGCCGCCGCGCGCACGGTCTGCGAGCCGTACTTCACCCGCCCGCTGAGCGAGATATCGCTGGCGGAGGTGCTGGTCAAGCTGTTCCGCACCGCGCAGCGCTACGAGCTCACGCTGCAGCCGCAACTGATCCTGCTGCAGAAGACGCTGCTCAACATCGAAGGGGTCGGCCGCCAGCTCGACCCGAAGATCGACATCTGGGCGGTCGCCCGGCCGGTACTGCAACGGATCCTGGTCGAGCGCTACAGCCCGCAGCGGTTGCTCGGCGAGTTCAAGAAGCGGCTGCCGGAGATGGTCACCCACGCGCCGGAAATGCCGCGACTGCTGCACGCCTGGCTGACCCAGCAGGTCGAGGGCAAGCACGAGCTGAAGATGCAGTCGCGCGATCTCGCCGAACTGAGCCGCAACCTGCGCGACGCGCACAAAAGCACGGTCGCCGCGATCCTCGGGGTCGGCCTGCTGATCGTCGCCGCGGTGCTGCACGGGCTCGGCGCCGGTGGTCCGACGCTGTGGAGCGTGCCGCTGTCGTCGTGGATAGCCGGTGTCGGCGGGTTGTGGGCGCTGCTGGCCGCCTGGCCGCGGCGCTAGTCGAGATGTCGCGTTTTTGTAGGAGCGACGTAAGTCGCGATTTCCCTGACATCCGGGATCGCCGTGAAATCGCGACTTACGTCGCTCCTACATCGAAGCGGATTTGCGCCGGGCGACGAAGGGATTCCCTGTGATCGATCCGGCCCTCGCCCTCGACATCCTGTACGCCGACGATCACCTCGCTGTCGTCAACAAACCCGCCGGCCTGATGGTCCACGACAGCGCACTGGCCCGCGGCGAAAGCGATTTCGCGGCCGACCGCCTGCGCCTGCAGTTCGACAAGCCGATCTTCCTGGTCCATCGGCTCGACCGCGCCACCAGTGGCTGCCTGCTGCTGGCATTCGACCGCGACACCGCATCAAAGCTCGGCAAGGTGCTGATGTCGCGCGAGGTAGAGAAGGACTACTGGGCGATCTGCCGCGGCTGGCCGGAGACCGATGCATTCACGATCGACCACGACCTCGACGGCGGCCCCGGCAAGCCGTTGAAGAAGCCGGCGGTGACCCGCTTCCAGGTCCTCGCGCGGACCGAATGCGACTGGCCATCGGCCGGGTTCGATACATCGCGTTACGCCGTGCTCAATGCGCAGCCGCAGACCGGTCGCTTCCGCCAGATCCGCCGCCACCTCAAGCACGTGTTCCATCATCTGATCGGCGACACCAGTCATGGCGACGGCCGGCATAACCGCAGCTTCCGCATGATCGGCGTGCACCGGATGTTGCTGCACGCGCGGCGATTGGGGTTCGTGCATCCGCATAGCGGAGTGCGGATCGAAGTCACCGCGCCGGTCGATGCGGAGTTCGCCAAGGCACTGGCGTTGTTCGACGCGGCCGCCGGTAGCGTTGTTGTAGGAGCGACGTAAGTCGCGATTTCCTCGCTGTCGCACCCTGCATGCTGAGCGCACGACCCCGTCATCGCCGTCGGTGTTTCTCGAATACCGGCGCATATCGATGCTTGTTATGCCGTGGAGTTCGCGACTTACGTCGCTCCTACATCACTCACGCCATCACCCCTCGCGTCGGGAGTTGCAGGAACTCCACTTTTCCGGTGCCCTAGAATCCTCCGCATGATCGAGGTCGGCACCATACGCATCCCCGAGTCCGAGCTGGTCGAACGCTTCGTGCGCTCGGCCGGGCCGGGCGGGCAGAACGTCAACAAGGTCGCGAC
>JBOHYC010000039.1:0-19583 GCA_050737755.1 Lysobacter sp. | reverse complement strand
AAGCGGCCGGCGTCGTAGCGCCGCTTGCGCGCTTCCGGGGTCGCCGCGAAGAGCTTGCGCACGTGGTCGAACAACCCGGTATACGTCGCCAGGTTGGAACGCGGGGTGCGGCCGATCGGCTTCTGGTCGACCCGCACCAGTCGCCGCACACGATCCAGACCCGCGATGATGTGCCCGTCCGTGGTTGGCCCGCCCTCGTCCGGCAGTTCGCTTTCGTCGGATTCGGGCACCTCGTGGCCAAGATGTTCGCCGAGCAACTCGACCAGCACCTGACTGACCAGACTCGATTTTCCGGAACCCGACACGCCGGTGACCACGGTCAGCACACCGAGCGGGAATGCCACGTCGATGCCGTCCAGGTTGTTGCGGCGCACGCCCTGCAGCTTCAGCCAGCCCTCGGCTTCGCGCGGACTGCGCGTCGGCAGTTGGCTGCGGTTGAACAGGTAACGCGCGGTCGGCGACGCCTCGATCTTCGCCAGCCCGGCCGGCGGACCGCTGTAAAGCACCCGCCCGCCCTGCTCGCCCGCCGCGGGGCCAAGCTCGACCAGCCAGTCGGCGCGACGGATCACCTCGGTCTCGTGCTCGACCACGAACAGCGAATTACCGGCGCCCTTGAGCTGGTCCAGCGCGACCAGCAACGCCTCGGTATCGGCCGGGTGCAGACCGGCGGACGGCTCGTCGAGCACGTAGACCACGCCGAACAGGTTGGAGCGGATCTGGGTCGCCAGCCGCAGGCGTTGCAGCTCGCCGGGCGACAGCGTCGGCGTGCTGCGCTCCAGCGACAGGTAGCCCAGGCCGAGCCCGATAATGATTTCGATCCGCGCCAGCAGGTCGGTGGCGATGCGCCGGGCCACCTCCGCCTGCTCGGGATGGTCGTCGCGCCCGGGCCCGTTGCCGGCCGCCACCGGGCGCAACAACTCGGCCAACTGTTTCAACGGCAATCGCGACAGCTCGCCGATATCGAGCCCGGCGAACGTCACCGCCAGCGCCTCGCGCCGCAACCGCTTGCCGTCGCACGACGGGCACTGCGTGCCCACCATGTACTGGCCGACGCGCTTCTTGATCAGCGCGCTCTGGGTACTGGCGAAGGTGTGCAACACGTAGCGCTGGGCGCTGGTGAACGTGCCCTTGTAGCTGGGGTTGTCGCCGCGCTCGACCGCCGCGCGGGTCTGCGCCGGGGTCAGGTCGCGGTAGACGCCGACGGTCGGCTGCTCCTCGGTGAACAGGATCCAGTCGCGCTGCTGCTGCGGCAGCTCGCGCCACGGGATGTCGATGTCGTAGCCGAGCGTGACCAGGATGTCGCGCTGGTTCTGCCCGTGCCAGGCCGGCGGCCACGCGGCGACCGCGCGCTCGCGGATGGTCAGCGAGTCGTCCGGCACCATCGATCGCTCGGTGACCTCATATATCCGGCCCAGCCCGTGGCATTGCGGGCACGCGCCCTGCGGCGTGTTCGGCGAGAAGCCATCGGCGTATATGATCGGCGCGCCATCCGGGTAGGTACCGGCGCGCGAATACAGCATCCGCAACGAGTTGGAGACCGTGGTGACGCTACCGACCGAGGAGCGCGTGGTCGGCGCGCCGCGTTGCTGTTGCAGGGCGACTGCCGGCGGCAGGCCCTCGATCGCGTCGACGTCGGGCACGCCCGCCTGGTCGATCAGCCGCCGCGCATACGGCGCGACCGAGTCCAGATAGCGCCGCTGGGCCTCCGCATACAGCGTGCCGAACGCCAGCGACGACTTGCCCGAGCCGGAAACACCGGTAAATACCACCAGCGCCTCGCGCGGGATGTCGACATCGATGTCCTTCAGATTGTGCTCGCGCGCACCGCGGACCTGCACGTAGCCGGTTCGGCTGCGGTCGGGAGGGGTTTGCGGGGTACGGCGGTCCGGCATGGCGGGTCCGAAAGTCGGTAGGGCCGCCATGGTGGACCATGTTCAAACACGTGACGATGCCGTGCTGCCCGTAGGCGTACGCTGCGGCGGCGTTATTGCCGACTCTGGCGGAACACTCCGTCGCTTTGACAAAAAAAGAATGATCGTTCATTCTTCCGCGTCTGAACTGGTCCGTCCAGCCCAACCCCATTCCCGATTCGAGCATCTCCCATGTCCAAGACCCCTCGCCTGGTCCGTCACTGCCGTCTGCTCGTCCTGCCGCTGGCCCTCTCCTTCGCACTGGCCGCTTGCGGCGGCGATGAAGCGCAGCAGCAGATGCCTTCCGCGGCGGTCACCGTAGTCACCCTGCAGGCCCAACAGGTCACGCTGAGCCGCGAGTTGCCCGGTCGCACCGCGCCCTTTCTGGTTGCGGAGGTCCGCCCGCAGGTAAACGGCATCGTCGAGCGCCAGTTGTTCGACGAAGGCGGTCTGGTCAAGGCCGGGGAGCCTCTCTACCAGCTGGAAGACGCCGCCTACCAGGCCGATGCCAGCAGCGCCAAGGCGGGGTTGGCCCGTGCCGAGGCGACCCTGAAATCCGCCCAGCTGACCGCCCGCCGCTCCGCCGAACTGGCGAAGATCGACGCCATCAGCAAGCAGGACAACGAAAACGCCATTGCCGCGCTGCGCCAGGCCGAGGCCGATGTCGGCGTCGCCCGCGCCGCGTTGCAGGGCCGCAGCGTCACCCTCGACTACGCCCGCATCAGCGCGCCCATCAGTGGTCGCATCGGCAAATCGTCGGTCACCCGCGGCGCACTGGTCACCGCCAACCAGGCGACGCCGCTGGCAACCATCCAGCAGACCGACCCGATGTATGTCGACCTGACCCAGTCCAGCAGCGAGTTGCTGGCCATGCGCAAGAGTCTCGCCGCCGGCACTTCCGAGGAAGCCGATCTGCCGGTGAAGATCGTGCTCGAGGATGGCGCCGAATACGCATACGACGGCAAGCTGGCATTCTCCGAAATCACCGTCGACCCCTCCACCGGCAGCTACCTGCTGCGGGTGGAGGTGCCGAATCCGGACCACCTGCTGCTGCCCGGCATGTACGTGCGCGCAGTGGTGGGCTCGGCGGTACGCCAGAACGGGTTGCTGGTCCCGCAGAAGGGCATCACCCGCGACCCGAAGGGCAATGCCAGCGCGATGGTGGTCGGCAAGGACGGCAAGGTCGAGCCGCGCGCGGTCAAGGTCAGCCGCACCGTCGGCGACCAGTGGCTGGTCGAGGACGGGCTGGCTGCCGGAGACAAGGTAATCGTCGAGGGCCTGCAGAAGGTCCAGCCGGGTGCTCCAGTGGACGCAACCGAGGCCGGCACGGCGGAGGCAGGTGCCGAGGCACCGCCGACCGAAGGCCAGCCTGCCGGTGCCGACCCGGCTGCCGCCGATCCGGACGCGACCGACAACCCCGATGCAGCCGAGCCTGCCGCTCCCGCCGCCGACGCCGACGCGTCGAAGCAATAACGGACCCCCGACATGGCACGTTTCTTCATCGACCGCCCGATTTTCGCGTGGGTCATCGCGATCATCATCATGCTCGCCGGCGCGCTGGCGATCTTCACCCTGCCGATCTCGATGTACCCGACCATCGCCCCGCCGACGGTCGCGATCAACGCGAACTATCCCGGTGCATCGGCCAAGGCCGTACAGGACTCGGTGACCCAGATCATCGAGCAGAACATGAAGGGCCTCGATGGCCTGCTGTACTTCTCCTCCACCAGTGAGGGCAATGGCAGCGCCGCGATCACCCTGACCTTCGCCAACGGCACCGACCCGGACACCGCGCAGGTGCAGGTGCAGAACAAACTGCAGTCGGCGATGCCGCTGTTGCCGCAGGAAGTGCAGCGCCAGGGCGTCAACGTCAGCAAGTCCGCCAGCGGCTTCCTGCAGGTGATCGGCTTCGTGTCCGAGGACGGCAGCATGTCCAAGGACGACATCTCCGACTATGTCGGTGCCAACCTGGTCGACCCGCTCAGCCGCGTCCCCGGCGTCGGCAACCTGCAGGTGTTCGGTGCCAAGTACGCGATGCGGATTTGGCTCGACCCCAACAAGCTCGACACCTACCGCCTCACCCCCGGTGACATCAGCGCCGCGATCCAGGCCCAGAACGCACAGGTCGCGGTCGGCGCGCTGGGTGCGGCGCCTTCGATCGAGGGACAGCAAATCAACGCCTCGATCACCGCACAGTCGCGGTTGCAGACGCCGGAGCAGTTCCGCGACATCGTCCTGCGCAGCAATTCCGATGGCTCGGCGCTCAAGCTCGGTGACGTCGCCCGGGTCGAGATGGGCGCGGAAAACTACGAGTTCATCACCCGCTACAACGGTCAGCCGGCCACCGGTGTCGCGATTTCGCTGGCCACCGGCGCCAACGCGCTGGACACCGCGGCCGGGGTCAAGGCGACCCTGGACGAGATGTCGCAGTTCTTCCCGCCGGGCCTGAAGGCGGTGCTGCCGTTCGACACCACCCCGTTCGTGCAGGTGTCGATCAAGGGCGTGATCGTGACCCTGCTCGAGGCGATCGTGCTGGTGTTCCTGGTGATGTATCTGTTCCTGCAGAACTTCCGCGCCACCCTGATCCCGACGATCGCGGTGCCGGTGGTGCTGCTGGGCACGTTCGGCGTGCTCGCCGCGCTGGGCTTCTCGATCAACATGCTGACGATGTTCGCGATGGTGCTGGCGATCGGCCTGCTGGTCGACGACGCGATCGTGGTGGTCGAGAACGTCGAACGCATCATGAGCGAGGAAGGCCTGTCGCCACTGGAGGCCACTCGCAAGTCGATGGACCAGATCACCGGCGCGCTGGTGGGCATCGGTCTGGTGCTGTCGGCGGTGTTCGTGCCGATGGCGTTCATGTCCGGCTCGACCGGCGTGATCTACCGGCAGTTCTCGGCGACGATCGTGTCGGCGATGGCGCTGTCGGTGCTGGTCGCGATCGTGCTGACTCCGGCACTGTGCGCCACCATGCTCAAGCCGCTGCACAAGGGCGAGCACCACGGCGAGAAGGGTTTCTTCGGCTGGTTCAACCGCAAGTTCGACGCCGGCAGCAACAAGTACCGGCGCGGCGTGCGCGGCATGATCGGCCGCCCGAAGCGCTTCATGGCGGTGTTCGGTGCGCTGGTGGTAGTGATGGGCCTGCTGTTCATCCGCCTGCCCAGCTCGTTCCTGCCGGCCGAGGACCAGGGCGTGCTGTTCGCCCAGGTGCTGGCACCGGTCGGCGCGACCCAGGAACGCACAATGGAGTCGATGGAAAAGCTCGAACGCCACTTCCTGGAAAACGAAAAGGACACGGTCGACTCGGTGTTCAGCGTGCAGGGCTTCAGCTTCGGCGGCTCCGGACAGAACAACGGCATGGCATTCGTGAAGCTCAAGGACTGGGGCGAGCGTGAGTCGGACGAGTTGGGCGTCGACGCGGTCGCCGGTCGTGCGATGGCCGGCCTCAGCCAGATCAAGGACGCCCTCGCCTTCGCGTTCGCGCCGCCGGCGATGCCGGAACTGGGCACCGCGGCCGGCTTCACCTTCTACCTGACCGACAACGCCGGCGTTGGACACGACGCACTGCTTGCAGCGCGCAACCAGTTCCTCGGTGCCGCAGCCCAGAACGAAATGCTGACCAACGTGCGTCCGAACGGCCAGGAAGACACGCCGCAATTCCAGCTCGACATCGACACCGAGAAGGCCAGTGCGCTGGGCCTGTCGATCGCGGCGATCAACTCGACGCTGACGACGGCGTGGGGCGGGCAGTACGTCGACGACTTCATCGACCGCGGCCGGGTCAAGCGGGTGATGCTGCAGGCCGATGCGCCGTTCCGGATGGTGCCGGAGGACTTCAACCTGTGGTCCGTCCGCAACGACCAGGGCGAGATGGTGCCGTTCAGCGCGTTCGCCAGCTCGCACTGGGAGTACGGCTCGCCGCGGCTTGAGCGCTACAACGGCGTGCCGGCGATGCAGATCCAGGGCGAGGCCGGGGCCGGTGTGAGCTCGGGTGATGCGATGCTCGAGGTCGAGCGCATGATCGGCGAGTTGCCGACCGGCGTCGGCATCGAATGGACCGGCCTGTCCTATCAGGAGCGCCAGGCGGGTGCACAGACTCCGCTTCTGTACACGCTGTCGCTGCTGATCGTGTTCCTGTGCCTGGCCGCGCTGTACGAAAGCTGGACCATCCCGACCGCGGTGTTGCTGGTCGCCCCGCTGGGCATCCTCGGCGCGGTGCTGGCCAACAGCCTGCGCGGCATGGAACGTGACGTGTACTTCCAGGTCGCGATGCTGACCACGGTCGGCCTGAGCAGCAAGAACGCGATCATGATCATCGCCTTCGCCAAGGACTACATGGCCGAAGGTATGGAACTGGTGCAGGCGACCATGCAGGCCGTACGCGACCGTTTGCGTCCGATCCTGATGACGTCGCTGGCGTTCGGCATGGGTGTGTTGCCGCTGGCGATCGCCACCGGCGCGGGTTCCGGCGCACAGCGTGCGATCGGTACCGGCGTGCTCGGCGGCATGATCGTCGGCGCCCTGCTCGGCCTGTTCTTCATCCCATTGTTCTTCGTGGTCGTGCAGCGCCTGTTCGGCGGCAAGCGCGCGGCCAACGCGCCGGCCCTCGATGCACCGGCAGGAGGTTCCACCCATGACTAAGCCGCTGATCACCTCCCTGGCGATGGCGACGAGCCTGTTCGTCGCCGGTTGCTCCACCCTGCAACCGCCGTTGCCCGAGGCCGCGCCGTCGATCCCGGCCGAGTGGCCGTTGCCTGCCACGACCCCGGTCGCGGCGGATGGCACCGGAACGATCACCGCCGACATCGGCTGGCGCGATTTCTTCGCCGATCCGCGCCTGGACGAACTGGTCGCGCAGGCGCTGGCCAACAACCGCGACCTTCGAGTGGCGGTGCTCAACGTCGAACGCGCGCGCTCGCAGTACGGCATCCAGCGCGCCGACCGCCTGCCGTCGCTCGGCGCCGAGGTCAGCATGACCCGCAGCGGTGGCGACAACCTCGACGTCAGCGAGAGCTACTCCGCAAGTGCCGGCATCGCCGGGTTCGAACTGGACCTGTTCGGCCGCGTGCACAACCTCAGCCAGGCCGCGTTGCAGCGATACTTCGCCACCGACGAGGCACGCCGCAGCGCGCAGCTGTCGCTGATCGCCGAGGTCGCCAACACCTGGCTGGCACTGGCCGCCGACCGCGAGCTGTTGTCGATCGCGCAAGCCACCTTCGCCAGCCAGGAAGCTTCGTTCAAGCTGACCGAACAGCGCCATGACCTCGGCGCAGTGTCGGGGCTGGATGTCAGCCAGGCCCGCACCGTGGTCGAGACCGCGCGTTCGGACGTGGCCCGCTTCGAGGGTCAGGTCGCCCAGGACCGCAACGCGTTGGCGTTGCTGGTCGGTGGGCCGGTCGACCCCTCGCTGCTGCCGGACGCATTCACGCCGGAGGTCAGCGGCCTGGCCCGCCTGCCAGCCGGATTGCCGTCGGAGGTGCTGCTGCGCCGGCCCGACGTGCTGGCCGCCGAGTACCGCTTGCGCGCCGCCAACGCCGATATCGGCGCCGCGCGTGCGGCGTTCTTCCCGTCAATCAGCCTGACCGGCAGCGTCGGCAGCACCAGCGACGACCTGTCGGGGCTGTTCAACGGCGGCAACGGCATCTGGAGTTTCATCCCGCAGATCAACATCCCGATCTTCCAGGGCGGCCGGCTGAAGTCGGCGCTGGGCGTGGCCACTGCCGACCGCGACATCGCGTTGGCGGAGTACGAGAAGTCGATCCAGTCCGGCTTCCGCGAGGTTTCCGATGCATTGGCGCTGTCGCGTACGCTGGCCGAGCAACGCACCGCGCAGGAAGCGCTGGTCGCCGCCGCCACCCGCGCGCACGAGTTGTCGCAGGCGCGTTATGACGCCGGCCAGGACAGCTACCTGATCCTGCTCGACGCCCAGCGCACGCTCTATGCCGCGCGCCAGTCGCTGGTGGCCACGCAACTGGCCGAGCAGGCCAACCGGGTGACGCTGTACCGGGTTCTGGGTGGAGGTTGGAACGAATCCGGGACATGAACACGACGAACGAACCGACCAAGGCGCAGGAACGCGCCGAGGTCCAGCGCCACCGCATTCTTGACGCGGCGCAGCAATGCTTCATCGCGCACGGCTTCCATGCCGCCAGCATCGCAAGCATCGCCGAGACCGCCGGCATGAGTGCCGGGCTGATCTACCGCTATTTCGAGAACAAGAACGCGCTGATCCTGGCGATCGTCGACCGCCAACTGCAGCTGCTGCGCGAGGACATCCGGCTCAACCGCCGGATCGACCTGGCCGCGGAGATGGTGCAGAACTATGGCCGCTCGTGTTCCGCCGAGGCCAAGGGCATGAACGCGGCACTGCTGCTGGAAATGTCCGCCGAGGCCACGCGTGACCCGCAGATCGCCTCCGCGCTGGACCGGTACGACGTCACTATCCGCGCCGCCCTTGTGGATTGGATGACCCAGGACAAGCAGGCCGGTGGCCATGCCCTGCCCGTCGCCACCGCGCCCGGCCGCGCCCTGCTGCTGCAATGCCTGTTCGAAGGCCTGAAGCTACGTGAGGCCCGCGAGCCCGACCTCGACCGCGCGCTGCTGTCATCGGCATTGCACGAGTTCGTGCCGATGCTGTTGAAGCCATAACCACGGAGGACCGCCAGTGAAGCCGGACCAGCCGCCACCCATCGCAGGGGACGTCCGACGGGGCCGCCCCAGCGATCCTGGCAAGCACGACGCCATCCTCGAGAACGCGCGCCGCATGTTTACCCGGCTTGGCTTCGACGGCACCAGCATGGACGAGCTCGCCCAGCATGCCGGGGTTTCCAAGGCGACGATCTACAACCACTTCGCCAGCAAGGAGGCACTGTTCGATGCGACCTTCGAGCGCCTGCTGCTGCAGTTGCCACCACCGGCCGAGCTGATCGACGGACCAGGTGGCGAGCTGGCCGAACGCCTGCACACCATCGGCTGCGGGCTCTACCGGCTCGCGACCAGCCCGTTGATGGTCGACATTCAGCGCATGCTGATCCTCGCCCGTGACACCCCGCAGTCGGGCCAGCGCTCGTTCTGGCAGCAGTCCATCGCGCCCTACCAGCACGCGTTTTCGGAATTGCTGCGCGAGCAGGCCGATGCCGGCCACCTCGCCATCGACGACTTCGAGCGCGCCACTTCTCAGTTCTTCAGCCTCGCTGCCAGCGAACCCTTCATCCGCCTGTTGATGGCGAGACCGGTGAGCCCGACAAGGCCACCGCGCATGTCGATGCCGCGATGCGGACCTTCCTGCGCGCCTACGCAAGCGGCAGCCGAACCTGAAGGTTTCAGCAGGAGCCCTGGTCTGTATTCCTGCATGACAACCGGACACTTTTGTCCGATATAATTCCGCGGTGAACACCCTTCGATGCGACGCCGCTGCACGGCGGGAACTGATCCTGGATGCGGCCGACGCGGTGTTTTCCGAGCAGGGCGTAACCGCGCCGCTGGACCTGGTGGTGGAACGCGCTGGCGTCGGACGGGCCACGTTGTACCGCAATTTTCCCAACCGCACTGCCTTGATGGCGGCCCTGCTCGCCCGCCACCTGAAGATGCTCGAAGACGAAGCCGAAGCGCACGCCGACCGCGACGACGCGCTGTTCCTGCTGCTGGAACGCATGGCCCGGCACATCGCCGAGGCAGCGCCGCTGGCCGATTTCTGGCGCGCGGTCGAGCGTGGCGATGCCGTCATCGCCGAAGCCCGCCAGCGCATCGTCGGCATCTTCAAGGCGCCGATGCAGCGGGCCATCGATGCCGGGCTGTGCCGGGCCGACCTGCTGCCAACGGACATTTCACTGCTCTCGGGCATGCTGGGCGCGTCCCTGCGGGGCAAGACCACCACGGAACGACGCGCACTGGCGATGCGTGCGCTGGAACTGCTGCGCCGGGGATTGGCCGTACCCGACGTGGTCGAGCGCTAGATGGCAACCACTTACCTCAAACCCAATCCGGACTGGGAAGATCACGAAAAGCCGACGATTCCCGGCTCGCCGTCGATGCCCTGGCATCCGCCATGGGTGCGCATGGCGTATGCCTGCATCGCGGTGCTGGTCGGTATCACCGGCGGGCTGGGCAATGCCCTGGTGACGGTCAATCTGCCGATGATCCAGGGCCAACTGGGCCTGACCCCATCGCAGGGTGCCTGGCTGCCGGCCGCATACGTGATGGTGAATGTCACCGTCAACCTGCTGGTGTTCAAGTTCCGCCAGCAGTTCGGCATGCGCCTGTTCGCCGAGATCGGGCTGGGGGCGTACGCGCTGCTGGCGCTGCTGCACCTGGCGGTCGGGGATTTCCATACCACCGTGCTGCTGCGCGCCGCCAGCGGCTTCGCCGGCGCGGCCTGCAGCACCCTGGCGATCCTGTACATGCTGCAGGCCCTGCCTCGGGAGTACACCGGCAAGATGCTGGTGGTCGGTGTCGGCATTGCCCAGCTGGCCACTCCGCTGGCGTGGATCCTGTCGCCGGGCCTGCTCCACCAGTTCGGCGAATGGCACAACCTGTACCTGTTCGAAGCCGGGCTGGCGCTGTGCGCGTTTGCCGCGGTGATGGTGCTCAAGCTGCCGCCGGGGACGCACACCAAGGTGTTCGAGCCGCTGGATTTCGTGACCTTCGCGCTGGTGGCGCCGGCGATGGCGATGATCGTCGCCGTGCTGGCGCAGGGCTACACGCACTGGTGGTTCGATACGCCGTGGCTCGCCTACCTGCTGCTGGTGGCCATCGTGTTGCTGACCACCGCCTTCTATGTCGAGCACAACCGGCGCAACCCGCTGATCCAGACCCGCTGGCTGATGAGCAGCCCGGCGCTGCGCTTCATCATCGGCGCGTTCCTGATCCGCTTCCTGACCGCCGAGCAGACGTTCGGCGCGGTCGGGCTGCTGCGCACGCTGGGCATGGGACCGGACCAGATGCAGCCGCTGTTCCTCGTAATTCTGGGCGGCACCATCGCCGGCATCGCCGTCAGCGCGTTGACCTTCGGGCCGAAGACGATGACTCCGCAACTGCTGCTGTCGATGCTGCTGTTCGCGCTTGCCGCCTTTTTGGATCACAACCGCACCAGCCTGGACCGCCCGCACGATTTCTTCGCCAGCCAGTTTCTGGCCTCGGTCGGCGTGGGCATGTTCATGGGTCCGCTGATCCTGACCGGCATCGTCCAGGCATTGAAATACGGCGCCGACCACATCGTGACGTTCGCCGTCGCGCTGTCGGTGACCCAGGTCCTGGGCGGGTTCGCCGGCAACGCGGTGCTGGGGACCTACCAGTTGCACCGCGAGCACACCTATTCCACCGCGATGGTCTCGCATATCGACCCCACCAACCCCGTGGTCGCCCAACGGTTGCAGCTGCAATCGGGCATCTACGCCGGGACCATCACCGACCCGGTGCGGCGCAATGCGCAGGGCACCGCGCTGTTGGCGCAGGTGGCGCGGCGCGAGGCGAACGTGAGCGCCTACAACGATGTCTTCGCGCTGACCGGCATGCTCGCGGTGCTGTTCCTGGCCGGTTTCCTGGTGCTCAACGTCCTACCGGATTTCCTGCGCCCCCCGCCTCCACCCCAGGCCGCCGCGCCACCTCCCACATCCGCTTCGGCCAACGCCGCCGCCAATTGAGTTCCCCATGAGCAACCCGCCCTCCGCCCCCCGCGATCCCGAACTTGCCGTTAACCCGCCCGCGCCCACCGATGCAGCTAGCGAAGGCGGCGACACTGCGACGTCCGTGGCTCCGTCTACTCCGCCACCCTCGCCGCCCAAGACCATCAAACCCGGCCTGGTGACCGTGGTCGCAATGACCGTTGTGGCCGTGGTCGGCATCGCCCTTATCCTGTGGGCGTGGAACCTGTGGCCGTTCACCAGCGCGGTGGTCAGCACCGACAACGGCTACGTGCGCGGACCGATCACGGTGCTGGCGCCGCAGGTCAACGGCTACGTATCCGAAGTTCTGGTGAAGGACTTCCAGGACGTCGAGGCCGACCAGCCGCTGGTGCGCATCGACGACCGCGTCTACCGCGCTCGCGTCGAGCAGGCGCAGGCGCAACTGGACAACGCTCGCGCCCAGCTCGCCAATGCCGAGCAATCACTGGCCCAGGACCGCGCCAACATCCGCGCGCGCCGTGCCGACTTGGCGGCCGCGGCCGCCGAAGAGCGCCGTGCCCGGACCGACGAGGTCCGCACCGCGCAGCTGGCGAATGTCGGCGCGGTCTCCACGCGTGAGAGCGAACAGAGCCTGGCCACCGAGCAACTGGCGTCCGCCAACGTGCTCAAGGCACAGGCCCAGATCGCCGTGGCCGAAGAGACCGTCAAGGCGACCCAGGTGTCGCGCAAGGGCCTTCAGGCGCAGGTCGACATCGCCGAGGCACAGCTGGCGCTGGCCCGGATCGACCTGGACAACACGGTCGTGCGCGCGCCCAAGCATGGCCAGCTCAGCCAGGTCTCGGTGCGCCTGGGCCAGTACGTCACCGCCGGCTCGCAACTGCTGTTCCTGGTGCCCGACGCGCTGTGGGTGGTGGCCAACTTCAAGGAGAGCCAGACCTGGATGATGCGCATCGGCCAGCCGGTCAGTTTCGCCGTCGACGCCTTCGATGGCGAGCGACTCACCGGCAGGGTCGAGCAGATCGCCCCCGCCACCGGTTCGGAGTTCAGCGTGCTGGCCCCCGACAACGCCAGCGGCAACTTCACCAAGGTCGTCCAGCGCTTGCCGGTGCGCATCGCCATCGACCCGGACCAGCCCCTGGCCGGCCGTCTGCGCCCGGGCATGTCGGTGGTGGTCCGGGTCGACACTTCGAGCGGCCGCGAGCCGCCGAAGCAGACCGTGGAAAAGCCAGTCCGCCAGCCGTGATATTTCATCAGCAGGCTCGTACCCTGTTGCTCAAGTCGTAGCCTGCTCAAACTGCAACAAGCAAGAGGAATCCTCATGAACAAGCGTCCCCTCGGCCGCAGTGGCCTGCAGATCGCACCGCTGGTATTGGGTGGCAACGTGTTCGGCTGGACCGTCGATCAGGCAACCGCCTTCTCCCTGCTCGACCGCTTCATCGATGCCGGCCTGGACACCATCGATACCGCCGACGTGTATTCCACCTGGGTGCCCGGCAACCGGGGCGGCGAGTCGGAGACCATCATCGGCAACTGGCTCAAGGCAACCCCTGGCCGACGCGAGCAGACCGTCATCATCACCAAGGTCGGCTCGCCAATGGCCCCCGACCGCAAGGGTCTGTCGGCGAAATGGATCGTTACCGCTGCCGAAGACTCGTTGCGTCGGCTGCAGACCGACCGCATCGACCTCTACCTGACCCATCGCCCGGACCCCGATACGCCGGTGGAGGAAACCCTGCGCGCGTACGAGCAGCTCATCGCGCAGGGCAAGGTGCGGGCCATCGGCGCCTCCAACCTCGATGCAGCCCAGCTTCGCGAGGCGCTGGCGGTGGCATCGGAAAAGGACCTGCCACGCTATGAGGTCCAGCAGCCCGAGTACAACCTCTACGACCGCGCCGGCTACGAGGCCGGACTGCGCGATCTTTGCATCGCCGAAGGCCAGGGCGTGATCACCTATTACAGCCTCGCTTCGGGCTTCCTGTCGGGCAAGTACCGCTCCAGCGATGATCTGGGCAAGAGCGTGCGTGGCCAGGGCATCGCCCGGTATCTCGACGCGCGTGGCCTGAAGATCCTGCAGGCACTGGACACGGTGGCGGCAAACCACGACGCCACGCCGGCCGAAGTCGCGCTGGCCTGGCTGATCGCGCGCGAAGGCGTCACCGCACCGATCGCCAGCGCCACCACGATCGAGCAACTCGACAGTCTGGTTCGCGCGACCCGCCTGGCGCTCCCGACACCCGACATCGCCCTGCTCGATAGTGCCAGCGCGTAAGGGACGTCCCATGGCTACCAACCGATATCATCTGGGCCACTGGTGCGTGCTGGCGCTGGGCGCGCTGTTGCCTGGTGTTGCCGCCGCGCAGGCCGGCTGCCCCGAGGACTCCACCATGGCGGCCTATCCGCCGATCGTCAGCTTGCGGGTGGACAACGATCTGTTCGCAAACCAGGACGAGGGTTACACCAGTGGTGTGCTGCTGACCATGGTCTCGCCCAATCTCAAGGATTATGTCGACGACCCGTGCCTGCCGGCGCCGGCGCGCTGGTTGAACGGATACCTGCAGCGCATCCAGCCCGAGGGCT
This sequence comes from Lysobacter sp., assembly GCA_050737755.1. GTDB lineage: Bacteria > Pseudomonadota > Gammaproteobacteria > Xanthomonadales > Xanthomonadaceae > Novilysobacter. The sequence goes on along the minus strand of JBOHYC010000039.1, from coordinate 5,473 downwards.
TCGACCAGCAGAACATGGTTGTCACTGTCGCCCAGGGGATATTCACCCCCGGGGACGACACACGGACGGACCTGATCGAGGACGACCGGCCCTACGCGGGCGCGCTGCTGGTGGGCTTCGGCTACAACGCCCGCAAGGAACACGAACTACGCACCACGCAGCTGCTGGTGGGCATGGTGGGTCCCGCCTCGCTGGCCGAACACACCCAGGAGCTGATCCACGACATCGTTGGCGCGGACAAGTTCCACGGTTGGGAACACCAACTGCACAACGAGCCGGTGCTGAACCTTGTCCACGAGCGCTCACGCAGACAGCCCGTGGTTCCAATCGGCCATGGGCGCCTGGAGTGGGATGCGATTTCCCACTGGGGCGGGGCGATCGGCAATTTACAGACCCATGCGAACGCCGGGTTCGAGTTGCGCCTCGGTTACCGGCTGCCGGACGATTTCGGCTCCAGCCCGGTACGCCCCGCAGGCAACAACACCTCGCCGACCATTGATCGGCGAGTAATGCGGGGCTGGTCCTGGCACTCATTCCTTGCCACCGATGCGCGGTGGGTGCTGCGCGACCTGACGCTTGATGGCAACACGTTCCGCAGCAGCCACAGTGTCGACAAGGAGGCGCTGGTCGCCGAAGCCGCAATCGGCGTCGCCATGACGTATGGCCGCACAAAGTTCGCTTTCGCCCGATACTTCCGTACCCGGGAATTCGAGGGTCAGCGCAACTCGCCCGCATACGGGAGTTTCACGATCAGTCGCGCGTTCTGAGCTGGGGCGACAACTGCAACCGTCAAGGGTGGATGGAGCATCGAAAGCCCACCGAGGGTGCGATCAGTTTTGTCGCCGCGGCCACTGTCCCAGCATCGTGTAGGCGTTGCGCGCGCCCAGCTCGCTGTGGATCAGCACGAACGAGTCTACCGGCCAGTCCAACGGGTCGATCGAAGTCGCCGGCAACGGCAGGCGGGCGTCGCGCAGCACGGTCACGTGCGGCACCAGTGCCTTGCCCGACTGCACCCGGATGCCGGCCCTGGCCAACGCAGCGCCAAGCGAATCCCATAGTCGCAGCAGGCCTTCGGGCGGGGTTTCGCAGCCCAGCCACCACGGGATCGAACGGTTGCGGAAGCTCCCGGCGCGATCGAGTGCTAGCTCGAAGGGCGCAACCTCGACCGACGCGGCTGCCGCCTTTGCCTGCTCGACCAGCGACGGCGGCAGCTCTGCGTAGTCGCCGAGGAACTGCAGGGTCAGGTGGTAGCGGTGCGGCCCGATCCGACGCCCGCCTGCGTCGTGGTACTGAAGCAGTTGCGACGCCGTGTCGGCGATGCCTTGGCGGAGTTGCTCGCCCGGCCACAGGGCGAAGAACAGCCGATGAATACTGGTGCTTGGTGCCGCGAAACCGGCGAGGTCGGGCTGCTGCATGGGAAGCCGCCCGCTACTCCAGCTCCGACCAGCGCGCGTAGGCGCGGTCGAGCTCGGCCTGTACCTCGGCCATCGCGGTGTTGTGCGCGGCGATGCCATCGGCGCCGCGCTGGTAGAACGCGGGATGGTTCATTTCGTCGGTCATCGACGCCACCTTCGCCTCAAGCTCCTCGATTCGCAGCGGCAACTGCTCCAGCTCGCGTGCGTCCTTGTAGCTGAGCTTGCGCTTCGGCGCCGACGGCGTGGCGGCCGCGGCAGCAACCGGTGATACCGGCATCGACGCGGACTTGGCGGAAGCCGGAGCAGTGAACTCGACCCGGCGCTGGCGCAGCCAATCGCTGTAGCCGCCAACGTACTCGCCGACGCGGCCGTTGCCTTCCATCACCAGCGTCGAGGTCACCACGTTGTCGAGGAAGTCGCGGTCATGGCTGACCAGCAGCAATGTTCCGGGGTAGTCGCCGAGCAACTCCTCCAGCAGCTCCAGCGTCTCGACATCGAGGTCGTTGGTCGGTTCATCCATCACCAGCAGGTTGGACGGCTGCGCGAACAGTTTGGCCAGCAGCAGCCGGTTGCGCTCGCCGCCCGACAGCCGGGTGATTGGCGCGCGGGCGCGCTCGGGCGTGAACAGGAAATCCTGCAGGTAGCCGATCACGTGCTTCTGCTTGCCGCCGACCTCGACGAACTCGCGGCCCTCCGACACGTTCTCCAGCGCGCTCCAGTCCTCGCGGAGGGTCGCGCGGTACTGGTCGAAATAGGCGATCTGCAGGTTGCTGCCGGTCTTCACCTCGCCGGCAGTCGGCTGCAGGTCGCCAAGCAAGGTTTTCAGCAGCGTGGTCTTGCCGCTGCCGTTGGGACCGATCAGGCCGATCCGGTCGCCGCGGAACACAATCGTCGAGACATCGTCGAGCAGCGGCTTGCCGCCGTAGTCGAACGACACATGCTTGGCCTCGATCACCTTCTTGCCCGAGTTCTCGGCCTGGGCGAACTCCATCTTGACGTTGCCGGTGAGGTCGCGACGGGCCGAGCGCTCGTTGCGCATCGCCTTGAGCCGGCGCACGCGGCCCTCGTCGCGAGTGCGGCGGGCCTTGATGCCCTGGCGGATCCATATCTCTTCCTGCGCCAGCATCTTGTCGAAGCGCGCGTTCTCCTGAGCCTCGGCATTCAAACGCTCCTCGCGGCGGCGCTCGTAGTTGGCCCAGTCGCCGGGCCAGCTGGTCAGCTGGCCACGGTCGATCTCGACGATCCGGGTCGCCAGTGCACGCAGGAACCGGCGATCATGGGTGACGAAGATCAGCGCGCCCTGCCACGACTTGAGGAAGCCTTCGAGCCAGTCGATCGACTCGATGTCGAGGTGGTTGGTTGGCTCGTCCAGCAGCAGCAGATCCGGCGCCGACACCAGCGCGCGGGCCAGCAGCACGCGGCGCTTCATGCCGCCGGACAGGCCGGAGAACGGCGCGTCGCCGTCGAGGCCGAGCTTGTCGAGGGTCTCGACCACGCGCTGGTCGGCGCTCCAGCCCTGCGCGGCGTCGATCTTGGCCTGCACCGCCGACATCGCGTCGGCATCGAACTCGTCGGCATGGCTCAGGTGGTGGAACTCGGCGAGCCACTTGCCGAGCTCGCCCATGCCATCGGCGACCACATCGAACACGTCGCCATCGGCGCCGGCCGGGACTTCCTGCTCGAGCCGGGCGATGCGCGCCCCGCCCTCGCGACGGATCTCGCCGTCATCGGCGTGGATATCGCCCGACAGCAACTTCAAAAGGGTGGACTTGCCGGCGCCATTGCGACCGATCAGGGCGACGCGCTCGCCCGGTTCGACCGAAAAATCGACGCTTTCAAGCAGCAGTGGGCCGCCGACGCTGTAGTCGACGTTGTTCAGGGTAATCAGGGGCATCCGGCCATTCTACGTGGCCGGCGCTCCAATCGCCGACGGCTGGCGCATACTCCGGCCACGCCCGCGGCTTTCGCTGGCCCAGACAGGAGAAAGCGCCATGAGCAAGGGTATGGACCAGAAGAAGAGCGAAAAGAAGAAACCGGCCAAGACCATGAAGGAAAAGAAGGCCGAAAAGCGGGACAAGAAGGCCGGCAAGGCGTTCGCCCCCACCTGAGCCTCTTCGGGGCTCCTGCAGGAGCGGCTACCGCCGCGATCAGACAACCGTCTGTCCTTGCTACCGGTTCGGCTAGTACTCCCGGACGCTCCGCTCCACCCGGATGCGCTCAGCCAGCCAGCCGTTGCCCGAGCGTCGTGCCTGGATGCTCACCGTGTCGCCGGACTCCAGCTGCTCCGGACGCACCCGCTGCCCGCGGTACTCGACCACGGTACGGCTGTCGTAGCGAACCTGCTCGCGCCGTGCGTCGTAACCGCCATTGGTGATGCCGATGATCTGCGCACGCGGGTCGACGAAACTCACCGCCCCGCGCAGGTCTCCGCCGTAGTTGCCGCCGCCGTAGCTGTCGCGAACATTGCGCACGACCTCGATCTGACGCGCCCACAACTCACCGTTCGAACGAACCACATCGACGCTGACCCCGTCACCGCGCTCCAGCCCGGTGACCGCCTGTTCCCGACCCTGGTAGAACAGCCGGGTGTTGCGGTCGAAGCGCACGGCGACCTGGGACCCGCGGTTGCCGTAACGATCGTCGGTACTCAGCACGATCCGGCCGTAGCGCGTGTCGATGTCCTGCACGGTGCCGAGCACGCGCTGGCTGTTGTAGCCGGAGTAGCCGCCGCCGTATCTGTCGCCATAGCCATTTCCGGAGCCACCGCCATAGCCGCTGACGCATCCGGTCAGCAGCAGGGAAGCAAAGGCGAAGGCCAGCCAGCGCAATACGGCGAACGGACGCGGCTTGCGCCCATCCGGGAATCGGGTTTTCCGGTCGACATTCATGATGACTGCGCTCCTCACGTACTCGCCGCAGCATCATTCGCGGCAGGTGAACGCACGGTTATCGGATGAACGTATCGACCGCGCCCCCTGTAGGAGCGACGTAAGTCGCGATATCCACACCGCTGATCAACACCGATGCACCTGCTTGCGATGAAGCGTGCCGACTGCGACCCATGAGTCTCCGACCGGGACCAGGGTCAGGGTTGGCGTTGTGCGTCGTGCGATCGCGACTTACGTCGCTCCTACATTGGTGCCTGGCATCGTCGTGCCGTCAGGAGCTGCAGGACAGCATCGAGCAACCGGCTTTGCTCCGCGCCCACTCGGGGCGTTTCTGCGCGAACATCTCGCGACCGGGCTGGTCCTCATAGGGGCGCCGCATCACGTCAAGCAGCTCCACCACCCCGCTCGTGTCGCCCTGTTCCGCGCGATCGATCGCCTGTTGCGCGAGGTAATTGCGCAGCACGTAACGCGGGTTGGCGTTGTGCATGCGCTCGCGGCGCTCGCCATGGTCCAGCGGCTCATCGCGCAGCCGGGCGGCGTACCGATCCAGCCAATCGTTGAACGCCGGTGTCGCTGCGTCGCGTTTTGCGTCGTCGTAGAACGCATCGGCGAACATCACCAGGCCGCGCGGTATCGGGCCGGATTCCGACGACGGCCCGGCTTCCGACTCTGGACCGGTGGTGGGACCGAAGTCGACCAACGAGCGAAAGAACAGCGTCATGTCGACCTCGGCCTCGCGTAGCAGATCCTGCAAATCCTGCATCAACGCCAGATCGTCGTCGCGGCACTCGGCCAGCCCGAGCTTGCGCGCGGTGTTGTCGCGGTCGGCCGCGGCGTAGGTGTCGACGAATTGCTGCAACCCGGCCTGCAGCGGCTCGACGCCATCGAACAGCGGCGACAGCGCGCCGGCAAGGCGGCCGAGGTTCCAGTAGGCCACCGCGGGCTGCTGGCCGAAGCGGTAACGGCGGTTCTGGCGGTCGGTGGTGTTGGGCGTCCAGTCCGGGTCGTAGTTGTCGATCCAGCCATATGGGCCGTAGTCGATGGTCAGCCCGAGGATCGACATGTTGTCGGTGTTCATCACGCCATGGACGAAGCCGACCCGCATCCAGTGGCCGATCATCATCGCGGTGCGCGCGCAGACCTCATCGAACCAAGCCGCGTACAACGCCT
>JBOHYC010000038.1:0-5941 GCA_050737755.1 Lysobacter sp. | reverse complement strand
TGATGTTCTGCAGGATGTCGGCAACGGAGTTGAAGCCCTGCTGCTCGATGTCGTCGCGGGTGATCTGCAGTACCGGGGCCGAGGTCTCCAGGTCGACCTGGCGGATGCGCGAACCGGTGACTTCGATGCGATCGAGGGTGGTGGGGTCCTGCGGGGCCGGGGCGGCTTCCTGCGCGCCGGCAAGGGCCGGCACAAGCGCCACAGCGATACCGGCCGGCAGCAGGCCGAGCTTCATCGCGGTGCGCGAATTGCGGTTAATCATCTATCTCTCTCCAGATAACGTTATGGGCGCGTTAAGCGCGTCGCCCAAACTACGGCCCGCAGGGCTACGCCGCTTTGCGTCCGGGGCCGGCTGACTTTGCCGAATCTGCCCTTGCGGCGACGGCTGACAATGCCGGCAGGGGCGCCATCGCCAGCTTCCTGGCGGCATTGCGGTAGCCGGTCGCCGAGACTCCGTAACGCGCACGGAAGGCCCGGGCGAAGCTGCAGCAGTTGTCGAACCCCGAAGCAGCCGCCACTTCGCCTATCATCATCTGGCTGTTGTCCAGCAGGTCGGCCGCACGTTCCAGCCGCATCCGCGCGGATGCCGCTTGCGGGCTTTCGCCATACAGCGCGTGGAAGGTCTTGGAGAAGTACCAGCTGGAGAAGCTGGTCAACTCGGCCAGTTCACTGATCCGCACCACCCGGTCGCAGTTGCCTTCCAGATACATATAGGCGCGCTGCAGGCGACCGAACACCTGACGCTTGCGTACCCCCGAACGCCCGGGGCAACGCGCGATGCGCGGGCTCAGGTCGCCCTGGATCATCGCCAGCTGCAGCAGCAGAGGCCGCAGCGCCGCGATCTCCGCGGCACCGTCGCTCCCCGGCTGGAGCGTGACGAGTCGGCGACTGGCCGCACGCCATAGCCGCACGAGAATCCTCGCTTCGCGCTTTTGCAGTCCGCCCCGCCCGGCGTGCAAGCCGAGATCCGGAACCCGGCCGGCCGCCTTCAGCGCATCCGCGCCGAGGCTTATGCCGATGCACACGCCGTGACGGTCGGTCTGCAGTTGCGGACGGGAATCGCGTTCGAAAGCGATCCACTCGCCGCAGCGCAGCCGGAACCGACCCTCCCGTGCCTCGACCCAGGAACTGCCGCGCAGCTGCACCCAGACGGTGAACACCTGGGGCGACAACTGCGCACTGCCGAGCCGGGAGATACCGATGCAACTTGCCGGGACGTTGCCCACCGGGCCCGCGCCATCCGAGGAGTCGAGCTGCAGGAGTTGGCCGCGATCGGCCCAGAGTGTCTTGTCCATTGCCTACCCATTTGCCAGGAGTGGCCCATGGGTTTGCCGTATCGGTTGGCCGGCTTCAGGAAAGTTTGCGGAGAGTTGGCCGAAATCGAGCCGAAGGACGCGGCGAAAAAGTTACGAAAGGACTTTTCCCAATAAGGTCAATTACTTGTCAGCGCCCGGCCGCAGGGATTCGGGCGGTGGGTCGTAGTTGGCAAAGCCGATGTCGCTGGCGTCGTACTCCACCAATGTGACGTAGAGCCGATTTGAGCGCGGGTCCAGGCTGAGCCCGTAGGTCGCCGCGCGGCGGTTGACGTCCAGGCAACGCGGCGCCGCGTCGGCCGGACCGCCGTGAACATCCAGCAGGGCCGAACAGTCGGTGGTGCGATCGATGCCGTAGACCCCGCCCCCCGCCGCCGCGGTCCACGAGCGGTAACGCGCCGGGCTCGGCCAGGCTGGATCGATCTGACGCACGCTGGAGGGCTGCAACTGGAGGTCGGCCTGCCAGAGCCCGGATTCGGCCGGACGTGCGAACAGGACGCGGCCATTTGGTGCGTCCACTTCGACCCGGGACACGTCGTCGAGCCTGCCCACGCGCTTCCAGCCGTCGCGCAGGCGATCCAGCAGGTCGACGTACAAGCGCCCGCGCCGGTCGGCCGCCACCACCAGCACGCGCTCGCCGTCACCGGTCGGATCCGGCATATAGATAGCCTGCAACGGCTCATCCACCGGCAGTGAAAGACGGGTCAGACGACCACTGGAGGGCTCCATCTCGTACACGCCGGCGGACGCCGTGCCGGTGGAGTCGACTTCGCGACCGACCACGAGCAGGCGCTGGCTGTCGGCCGACCACCGCGGGAGGTAGCGCGATTCGGGCCGCACGCCGTCCAGCAGCCGCAGCGAGTCCGGGTCGTCCATGTCGGCCCACCACAGCCGGTATTCACCGGAACGGTCGGAGACGAACGCCAGTTGCCGGCCATCGGGCGCGATCGCGGGCAGGCGGTCACGGCCCGATGATCGGAACAGGCGCTCGCCCGGGCCATTCTCGTCCAGATCGAACCGGTAGATGCCGAACCAGGTGGTCCGCTGCACGTAGGCCAGCGCGGGCACATCGGCGGCGACCACCGGATCCTCGCCATCCTTGATCCCTAGTTCGACATGGGCACCGGTGGCGAGATCCAGCCGGTACAGCCGGCTCTCGTTGTCGTGGTGGCGGGAATACACCAGCGCGCGACCATCCGGATCCCAGTCCCAGCCACGGATCTGGGCGTTGAGGTGGGTCAGGCGCTGCGCGGTTCCACCGGTTGCCGGCAAACGCCAGAAATCACCCAGCGGGGTATTGCGGACGAACACGATCCAGCGCCCGTCGGGCGAGTACCGCGGGGCGAAGTCGTGGTTCAGCGGGCTGGCGCCTTCTTCCAGCGAACTGAGCCGTCCAGTGTCCAGATCGAGCCGCTGCAGGCCGGGACGGTCGTGGGAGATGCCGTGATTGCCGAATACCAGCCCCTTGCCATCAGGGGTCCAATCGAAACTCGGCATGTGGTGTTCGTCGCATTGGCCGACGACGCGGTCGGCACCGCCGCTGGCGGACACGATGCGGATCTCGCAGCGCTCGCCCTCCACCACCCGCAGGAAGGCGATCTCGCGGCCGTCCGGCGCCCAAGCCGGGCTGAGGTCGTCGGCCTGTCCATCCGGCCGCGTCAGCTGGCGCGGCGGCGTCGGCGTCGTGGTCTGGACCATGATCGCGATGTTGCGTTGGCCTTGCGGGACGGCCACGTACGCGACCATCGACGCGTCCGGGCTGAGGCTGGGGCTCAATTCGAAACCCGGCGACGAGGTGATCAGGTGCGGGTCGGAAACGAAAGCCGCCGCCGCGGATACCGGCGCGATTGGGGCTGGGACCGGCTCGTTGCGCCATACCGACCACCCGTACAGCAGGCCGGCCAACACCAGCGCGGCCAGCATGGCCCCGACTATGGCGCCCCAGCCGGCGCGCTGTGGAGGCGCGCCGCTCGGGACATCGATGGCGCGGGCGGGGGGAGCCGCATCCCCGGCAGGTACGCTGGAGGCCGGCAGTACCGGGGCCACGGCCTCTGCAGCAGCTCCGGCCGATGACAGCCACTCGACCTCGGCCAGCAGCCGGTAGCCGCCCTTGGCGATAGTCTCGATATAGGGAGACGCGTTGTCCGCCGCGCCGAATGCCTTGCGCAGCTGGGTCACCGCCTGGGTGACCACATCGTTGGTCGGCAAGGTGTCGGGCCAGACCTCGGCCAGCAACGTATCGCGGCTGACCACCTTGCCGGCGTTGTCGACCAGCACCCGCAACACACCCATCGACTTGGGAGTGATCCGCACCGCCCGGCGTGCACCCGGGGCGTGGACCTCGCGCAACGGCACATCGACCTCGCATTGGCCTACGCGCAGACGTTCGGATGGCAGGAGTTCAAGGTAGCTCGACATTTATCCGTTCAATTCTGACGCACACCCACGGTGCCGTCATGTGCCTGAAGGACAAGCGAACCAACCGATGTTGCAAAGCGTGACCGTGTAAAACGCCGAGGCGCTAGTCCGGGTCGCGCGCGCGCCCCAGTGTCAGGCCGATCAGACGCGACACCACCAGCGCGATATAGCCGACACCGGCGAACTGCTCCAGCATCACCAGCACCCGCGCCATCGGCGTCGCCGGCACCACGTCGCCCAGGCCAGTGGCCGACAGGTTGGTCGCACTGAGGAACAGCAGTTCGATCCACGGTCGTTGCGGCGCCGGGTCCCGCGTGTTGACGAAGCTGCCCGGATCCACCATCTGGCAGACCAGGTACGCGAACGCGAACGCCCAGACCAGCAAGGTGAACGTCGCGCCGGCGGCGAAAAGTTCGTCGGCACTGACGACGTGGTCGCTCAGCATGTAGCGGATCAGGCCGATCGCGGCGTAGAAGTACAGCGCCGCCTCGAGGGTCGACGACACGATCATCAGAGTGTCGCTGACCAGCAGGATCGAGAATATCGATGCCAGGATCGCCGGCACCGCGACCAGCCAGGCCACCCACTTGACCGCCGGGCTGCGCGACACCACCCACACCGCCAGCAGCGGGAACAGCACGCCGAACGCACCGAACAGTGCGCGGCCGCTGTGGCGGCCGTCGAACACCGGGTACAGCAGCAGGCTCAGCAACTGCGCGCCCAGCAAGACCGCCGAGGGATGCCGACTGGCGAGGAAGCGCCAGCGGCGGTAAAGGAAACTCTGATTGCTGATGGGCATGGCCGCGAGTTTGCCGCAGAACCGCCGCTGCTGCGCGTGATCAGGCCTTGCGGTAGACCTCGGCCCCGGCGGCACGGAATTCCGAAGCCTTTTCCGCCATGCCCTCGGCCAGCGCGGCCTGCTCGTCGACACCGTGCTCGGCAGCGTAGTCGCGCACGTCCTGGGTGATCTTCATCGAGCAGAAATGCGGGCCACACATCGAGCAGAAATGCGCCGACTTGTGTGCGTCCTTCGGCAGGGTCTCGTCGTGGTATTCGGTCGCGCGCTCAGGGTCGAGGCCGAGGTTGAACTGGTCCTCCCAGCGGAACTCGAAGCGCGCCTTGCTCAACGCGTTGTCGCGCGCCTGCGCACCGGGATGGCCCTTGGCGAGATCGGCGGCGTGGGCGGCGATCTTGTAGGCCATCAGGCCTTCGCGCACGTCGTCCTTGTTGGGCAGGCCGAGGTGCTCCTTCGGGGTCACATAGCAGAGCATCGCGCAGCCGTACCAGCCGATCATCGCCGCGCCGATCGCAGAGGTGATGTGGTCGTAGCCGGGCGCGATGTCAGTGGTCAGCGGGCCGAGGGTGTAGAACGGCGCCTCGCCGCAGACCTCCAGTTGCTTGTCCATGTTCTCCTTGATCAGCTGCATCGGCACGTGGCCGGGGCCTTCGATCATGGTCTGGACGTCGTGCCTCCAGGCGATCTTGGTGAGCTCGCCGAGGGTTTCCAGCTCGCCGAACTGGGCCGCATCGTTGGCGTCGGCTATCGACCCCGGGCGGAGGCCGTCACCGAGACTGAAGGCGACGTCGTAGGCCTTCATGATTTCGCAGATGTCCTCGAAGTGCTCGTAGAGGAAGCTCTCGCGGTGGTGCGCCAGGCACCACTTGGCCATGATCGAGCCGCCGCGCGACACGATGCCGGTGACGCGCTTGGCCGTCAGCGGCACGTAGCGCAGCAGCACGCCGGCATGGATGGTGAAGTAGTCGACGCCCTGCTCGGCCTGCTCGATCAGGGTGTCGCGGAAGATCTCCCAGGTGAGTTCCTCGGCGCGGCCGTCGACCTTCTCCAGCGCCTGGTAAATCGGCACCGTGCCGATCGGGACCGGCGAGTTGCGGATGATCCACTCGCGGGTCTCGTGGATGTGCTTGCCGGTCGACAGGTCCATCACCGTGTCGGCGCCCCAGCGCATCGACCAGACCAGCTTCTCGACTTCCTCGGCGATGCCCGACGACACCGCGGAGTTGCCGATGTTGGCGTTGACCTTGGTCAGGAAGTTGCGGCCGATGATCATCGGCTCGGTTTCGGGGTGGTTGATGTTGCTGGGGATGATCGCGCGGCCGCGGGCGACCTCGTCGCGGACGAATTCGGGGGTGATGATTTTCTGGATGTTGGCGCCGAACGATTCGCCCGGGTGCTGGTTCAGCAGGTGCGC
>JBOHYC010000037.1:0-3952 GCA_050737755.1 Lysobacter sp. | reverse complement strand
ACCGCATCGACCAACGCACCCGCCTGGCCGGCCACAACCGGCTGGCGCTGCTGCTGTTCCGCCTCGGCACGCGTCAGCTTTTTGGCGTGAACGTGTTCAAGGTGCAGGAAGTGATCCCGCGCCCGCCGCTGTTCACCCTGCCGCAGCTGCCACCGGCGTTTGCCGGGGCGGCGGATGTGCGCGGCCGGACGGTGGCGGTGCTGGACCTTGCCCGCGCCATCGGCCACACGCACGACGGCGACGATCCGAACTACCTGGTGGTGACCGAGTTCAACCGCACCGTGCAGGGCTTCCTGGTGTCGGGCGTGGAGCGGATCGTCAACATTGCGGTCGAGGACATCCAGCCACCGCCCGACCTCGGCGGCGACGCTCACTACCTCACCGGCGTGACCCGCCACAACGGCGAGTTGATCCAGCTGGTCGACGTCGAGAGCGTGCTGGCCGAGTCCGCGCCGCGTGCCAGCGATGCCGCCGGCATCGCGGTGCTGCCGCGCGTACCCGGCGTGCCGCATGACGTGCTGGTGGTCGACGACTCGCGCGTTGCCCGCAACCAGATCCGCCAGGTACTGGAACAGCTCGGGCTCGGCGCGACCCTGCTGTCCGACGGCCGCCAAGCGCTGGAACACCTGCAGCAGATGGCCGACGCCGGCCGTTCGCCGAACGACCGATACGCGATGGTGATCTCCGACATCGAAATGCCGGCGATGGACGGCTACACCCTGACGACGGAAATCCGTCGCAGCCCGGCCTTGCGGGGGCTTTACGTACTCCTCCATACCTCGCTGTCGGGCGTGTTCAACCACGCGATGGTCGAGCGGGTGGGCGCCGACGACTTCGTGCCCAAGTACTCCGAGCACGAGCTGGCACAACGCATTGCGGTGCGGATGACCGCGCTGCAGCGCGCGGCGTAGGCGCTTCCAGAGGCGAACACAGGCGTCGTGGCACGGCGCTTGCTTGATCCCGGGTGAACCAGACCCCGGAGGGCGCCATGCCTTCGCTAGATTCATCGTTCCTCGGTATCCACGGCACCGCGCTGGCCCTGCGCGAGCAGCGCCTGCAGTTGCTTGCGGGCAACATCGCCAATGCCGACACGCCCGGCTTCAAGGCGCAGGACCTGGATTTCCGGTCCGCGCTGAACGCTGCGCTGAATCCGGCCACTCCCGGTGATGCGATCGAAAACGCGGTCACCGCCGCGCGCTATGCGCCCGTCGCCGGCCAGGCCAGCCTCGACGGCAACACCGTCGATGGCGAGCGCGCCAAGGCCTCGTTCGCGCAGGCGTCGCTGGAATACCGGGCGTCGCTGTCGTTCGTCGAAGCCAAGGTGCGCGGAATGTTGACCGCGATCACCGGGCAATAGGGGCCACGACGATGAGCACACTTCCAATCTTCGACGTCGCCGGCTCGGCGATGAACGCGCAGTCGGTGCGCCTGAGCACCGTCGCCAGCAACCTTGCCAACGCCGATTCGGTGTCCGGCGATCCCAACGCGGTGTACCAAGCCAAACACCCGCTGTTCACGACGCAGGCGGTCGCTGGCGACCCGGCCTTGTCCGGCGTACGGGTCACCGAGGTGGTCGACAGCACCGCCGCGCCGCTGAAGCGCTACGAGCCCGGCCACCCGCTGGCCGATGGCGACGGCTACGTCTACGCCCCCGACATCGACCCGGTCGCGCAGATGGTCGATTTGATCTCAGCCTCTCGCAGCTACCAGGCCAACGTGGAGGTGTTCAACACCGCCAAGGAACTGGCGACCGCGACCTTGAACATGGGCAGGTAAGCACGCGCATGAATACCGCAGACATGAACCACCGAACCAAGGACGCCACGCCATGAGCACCATCCCCGGCACCAGCCAGGAAAACCCGTGGGCCTCGCTTGGCCTCGCTTCGCAGGCGCCCACGCGCGACACCTCGCTCGGGCAGGCAGACTTCCTGCGCCTGATGACCGAGCAGCTCAAGCACCAGGACCCGCTCAAGCCGATGGAGAACACCGAGTTCCTCGGCCAGCTGGCGCAGTTCTCCACCGTCCAGGGCATCCAGGACATGCAGGGTGCGATGGGCTCGATGGCCAGCGTGATGGAGTCCGACCAGACCCTGCGCGCCGCCGCGCTGGTCGGTCATGACGCGCTGGTCCAGGCCGATTCGGTCGAACTGCAGGCCGGCGCCAGCGGTGGCGTGTCCGGAGAAGTCGAGGCGCTCACTGGCGGCCCGGTCCGGATCGACATCGTCGATGCCAGTGGCGCGATCGTCCACACCACCAACCTGGAGGCCGACGGCGCCGGCCCGATCGGCTGGGAATGGGACGGTTTGAATGGCGATGGCGAACCGGTCGAAGCCGGAACCTACGGCATCGTCGCCACCAGCGGCACCGGCAAGGACGCGACAGCGCTCGATGTCCGGCTGCAGGCGCGCGTCGACAGCGTCTCGATCGGCGCCTCAGGCCTCGTCCTCAACCTCGCCGGACTCGGCAGCCATTCGCTGTCCTCGGTCCGCCGGCTTGGATAGCCCGGACAAACCCACCCACCCGCCGCGTCGGACCACCGCCGCCGCAACCCCGAACAGAACCCGACCACAGGGAGCCACAGCATGAGTTTCCGTATCTCGCTCAGCGGCATGAACGCGGCCACGTCCGACCTCAATGTCACGTCCAACAACATCGCCAACTCCAAGACCACCGGTTTCAAGCAGTCGCGCGCGGAGTTCGCCGACGTGTTCCCGGTGTCCTCCTACGGCCTGTCGGGCAATGCCATCGGCGCCGGCGTGAAGCTGGCCCGGGTCGCGCAACAGTTCGACCAGGGCAACGTCGAGTTCAGCGGCAAGGCGCTGGACCTGGCGATAAGCGGCGAAGGCTTCTTCACGATGTCCGACCGCGGCGCGACGGTCTATTCGCGCGCGGGCAACTTCGGCACGGACGACGCCGGCTATGTGATCAACCCGGCCGGCCACCGGCTGCAGGTATTCATGCCGAGCACCAGTGGCACGGGCTTCGATACCGGCCGCATGACCGACCTGCGCCTGGCCACCGGCGATGCACCGCCGCAAGCCACCAGCGACGTCGAGGTCGGCACCAACCTGCCGGCCGATGTCAGTCCGCCGACGGTCGCGCCGTTCGATGCGGGCGACCCGTCCAGCTACAACTACACGACCTCGCTGACGGTATACGACTCGCTCGGCGCGGCGCACACCCAGTCGCTGCATTTCGTCAAAACCGCCAACGCCAACGAGTGGCAGGTCCACAGCTCGGTCGACGGCACCGCCAACGGCGCCCCGACCCTGCTGCAGTACTCCGACACCGGCGAGCTGCAGAGCCCGGCGCCGGCGCAGATCGCGCTGCCCGCATACGACCCCGGCAACGGCTCGGCGCCGATGGCGCTGGAGCTGGATCTCGCCGCGTCCACCCAGTACGGCAACAGTTTCAGTGTCGGGCTGCTGGCGCAGGACGGCCACGCTACCGGCCGCCTGACCGGCATCGAAGTCTCGGAAGAAGGCGTGGTCGAGGCGCGCTACACCAACGGCGTGTCGACCCCGCTGGGGCAGGTGGCGATGACCAACTTCGCCAATCCGCAGGGGCTGCAGTCGCTCGGCAACAACTCGTGGTCGGCAACCCACGCCTCGGGCGAGCCGCGCGTCGGCTACGCCGGTTCCTCGGACTTCGGCATGGTCCAGGGCGGTGCGCTTGAAGCATCCAACGTCGACCTGACCGAGCAGCTGGTCAACATGATCACCGCGCAGCGCAACTTCCAGGCGAACGCGCAGATGATCCAGACGGCGGACCAGGTCACGCAGACCATCATCAACATCCGCTAGCCGCGAATCACATGGACCGCTTCCTCTACATCTCGATGTCCGGCGCGCGGGAAACCCTGCGCGCGCAGACCGCCAACAACCACAACCTCGCCAACGCGAGCACCAACGGTTTTCGCGCCGATCTCAGCGCGTTCCAGACCCGCGAAG
>JBOHYC010000036.1:0-10833 GCA_050737755.1 Lysobacter sp. | reverse complement strand
CCCCGAGGCGGCACTTGACCGTGACCGGCACGTCGCAGGCCGCGACCATCGCCTTGACCGACGCGGCGACCAGCGCCGGCTCGCGCATCAGGCAGGCGCCGAAACGTCCGGCCTGGACCCGGTCGGACGGACAGCCGCAATTGAGGTTGATTTCGTCGAAGCCGGTGTCGGCGCCGATCCGCGCCGCCTGCGCCAGCAGCTCGGGCTCGCTGCCGCCAAGCTGCAGCGCGACCGGGTGCTCGATCGGGTCCATCGCCAGCAAACGCGCGCGATCGCCGTGGATCACCGCGTTGGCATGGACCATCTCGGTGTACAGCCGCGCATGGGGCGCGAGCAGGCGATGGAACACGCGGCAATGCGAATCGGTCCAGTCCATCATCGGGGCGACGGACAGGCGCAACTGCTCGGGCGGGATTGCGGGCGCGGAGATCATCGACGGCATTGTACGGGCGCCGCCTGAGCGCTTCCCAAGCCGTGATCCGCCGTCTCAGTGCAACGCGCCGCCGCAGCTGGAACCCTGCCCCGCGGTGCAGCCGTAGCAGTGTTCGGCGGTGGCGATCCGGCGCGTCAGGGGACCGGCAAGCAAATCGCGCAGGTGCGGTCGTGCATCTCCGGCGCCTACCGGTTCGGAGGCGCCCAGCGGCAGATGCAGCATCTGGTTGAAATCGCAGTCGTACAGGTAGCCCTGGTAGTCCACGCTGACCAGCGAGCGACACATCACACCGTCGACGTTGTCATCGCGATGCGCGCCCTTGAGGGTCGCCATGTAGGTCGCGAAGTGGCCCTTCGACAGCAGCCACGAGCCGTAGCGCTGGATCGGCATGTTGGCCAGCGCGAACAACTGGTTGAACACGATGCCGAAGTTGTCGCCGAGCAGGCGTTTGTAGTCGGCCTGCAACTGCTGCTGGTCTGGTGGCAGGAACGCACCGTTTGGGTTGTAGACGAGGTTCAGTACGAGGCCGCTGCCCTCGCGGCCGTAGCCGAGCGCGTTGAGCGTCTGCAGCGCGCGGATCGAGGATTCGAACACGCCCTGCCCGCGCTGTTCATCGACGTTGGCCTGGCTGTAGCAGGGCAATGACGCGATCGCTTCGACGCGATGTTCGGCCAGGAACTCGCCGACCCACTCGTAGCCCGGCTCCTGCATGATCGTCGGGTTGAGCCGGTCCATCACGTGCAGTCCGGCGTCGCGCGCCTGGGTGACCAGCCAGCGGAAATGCGGGTTCATCTCGGGCGAGCCGCCGGTGACGTCGAGGGTGCCGACGCCATGCCGCTGCGCGACCTTCAGCGCCAGCGTCATGGTGTCGCGGTCCATCAGCTCGGTGCGCCGCGGGCCGGCATTGACATGGCAGTGGATGCAACTGAGATTGCACAGGTAGCCGAGGTTGAGTTGCAGGGTGTCGAGCCGGTCGCGTTCGATCGGTGGGAAGTCGCTGTCGCGCAGCAGGGGCCAGGTGTCATGCATCGGGTAAGTCCGGGGCGGTCGGTTCGTGCATCCAGGCGGCAAGTGCGCGCTGCCCGGGTGTCGGTTCGGGCAGCGCCCGCAGTGCACAGCGCAGCGTCGGCAGGTCGGCGGCGGTGTCGACATCGGTCAACGTCGCCAGTGTGCGCCACTCGCCGAGGTCATGCATTGCGCGGCGTAGCTCGGCGGCGGTGGAATCGGTGCTGTAGCTGACCGAAGTCCATGCCGACAGTGGCGGTACGACGTTGCTGCCGAACAGCCAGAATCCGCCGTCGCTGGCCGGGCCCAATACCAGGCGTGGGTCTTTTGCGGTGAGCCAGTCGATCGCGTCGCCCAGCAGTTCGACGGTGAGTTGCGGTGCATCCGCGCCGAGCAGCAGGCCGAAGCCGTGGCGCGCGACAAGCCCAGCGTGCACGCGTGCCATCCGGGTGCCCAGTCCGCCGTCGCCCTGCTCGATTGATGGCAGATCGTGCCAGGCATCCTGTGCCTCGGGTTCGGCGACAGCCCAGTACGCATGGATACCGTGTTGACGCTGCACTTCGGACGCGACGGACGCGACCGCGGCGGCGGCGCGGTGATACCACTCGGTCGCGTAATGCTCGCCGCACCCACTCGCCAGCCGGGTTTTGAGTGGCGAACGCCCCGGCGTCTTGACAAAGATCGCCACCGCGCCGGTCACCGCGGCAGCTCCCGAGAGTAGCGACGCACCTGTCGCCAGGTTTCCGACAGGTGCCACCGCGTGGTCGTCCACCAGCCGCGCTCGGCGTACTTGCGCGCGCTGGTTAACAGTCGCGCGCCCACCGGCTGCATCGGGGCGCCGATGCGGCGCAGGCGCCATACCAGCTGGTGGTCCTCGCCACATTCCAGTGCCGGATCGAAACCGCCAACCTGTTCGAACAATGCGCGTGGCACCAGCAGGCCCTGGTCGCCGAACGGCAGGCCCAACCAGTGGCTCCGGATCCACGCGCCCACCACGTTCAAGCGGGTCAACCACGGACCGTCATCGAGGAAGCGAAGCTCGAAGTAGCCGGGTGCATTTCCAGCGTCGATGAATCGCGTCAGCGATGCCAATGCATCGGGTGCCAAAAGGCAATCGGCGTGCAGGAACCACAGCCATTCGCCGTCGGCCACGCGCGCACCGGCGTTCTGCTGCAGGGCGCGTCCACGCGCGGCCGTGATGACCTGCCAGCCTGGTCCGTGCGTCGGTGTGGATGCGATCACCGGCGCGTTGGCCAGCGTATTCGCGCCAGTATCGGCACGCACTTCCACAACCTGTGTCGCGGCGGGCAATGTTTCCAGTTGCGCGCGCAATGCCGGCGACAGTGCGTCGCCCGGCCCCACCGGTATCACCACGGTCACCTTCGCCAATGCTGCAGCGATCGCCATCGAGTCAGCCACGCCGCCACGCAAAGAACCGCGCAGCCCAGCGCAGCGCGGCCTGCGGTGCATGCGTGCGCTTCCAGTTGCCGGCGACGAACTTGTTCGCCTCGGACATGGTCGGGTAGATGTGGATGGTGCCGAGCAGTTTATTCAGGCCGATGCCGTGCTTCATCGCAAGCACGAATTCGGCCAGCAATTCGGCGGCGTGCGCGCCGACGATGGTTGCCCCAAGGATGCGGTCCTTGCCCGGCGCGGTCAGCACCTTGACGAAGCCGCGGTCGACGCCGTCGGCGATCGCGCGGTCGAGGTCGTCGATGCCGTAGCGCGTGACCTCGACATCGATACCGCGTTCGCGGGCCTCGTCTTCCGACAGGCCGACGCGCGCGACCTCGGGATCGGTGAACGTCGCCCACGGGATCACCCGGTAATCGACATCGAACGACCAGAACGGCGCCAGCAGGGCGTTGACCGCGGCATACCACGCCTGGTGCGAGGCGACGTGGGTGAACTGATACGGGCCGGTCACATCACCGCAGACGTGGATGTTGGGGAAGTTGGTGCGCAGCAGCGCATCGGCCTCGACGGTGCCGCGCGCGGTCAGGCGCACGCCGAGCTGCTCCAGCCCGAATCCTTCGACATTGGCGCTGCGGCCAAGCGCCAGCAGCAGCGCGTCGAACTCCAGCTCGACCTCCGCACCATCGTGCCGGCACACCAGCCGTCCGCCGCTGCCAGTCGCCTCGACCCGCAATGCCTCGTGACCCGTAGCGATGTCCACGCCGTCGGCGCGCAACTGGCCGGTTACCTGCGCGGCTGCGTCCGGGTCTTCGCGCATCAGCAGCCGCGGGGCCATTTCCACCAGCGTCACGGCGCTGCCAAAACGCGCGAATGCCTGCGCCAGCTCGCAACCCACAGGACCGCCTCCAAGTACCAGCAATCGCTTCGGCAACGCACGCAGGTTCCACACGGTGTCACTGGTCAGGTAGTCGACCGTATCCAGCCCCGGGATCGACGGCACCAGCGGACGCGCACCGGTGGCTAGCACGATGCTGCGCGCGCTGACCCGGCGACCGTCGACTTCGACCTCCCACGGCGAGACCAGCCGGGCCTCACCCTGGATCACGTCGACGCCTAGCCCGGTGTAGCGCTCGACCGAATCGTGCGGTGCGATCTTCGCGATCACCAACTGCACGCGCTCCATCGCGTCGGCGAATTCGAAATCCGCGGTCATCGCGCGCACGCCATAACGCTGGCTGTCACGCGCCTGCGCCAGCAACCGCGCCGTGCGCAGCAATGCCTTCGACGGCACACAGCCGGTATTGAGGCAGTCACCGCCCATCCGGTGCTTCTCGACCAGCGCGACCCGCGCCTTCACCGTCGCGCCGATATACGCCGATACCAGCCCGGCCGAACCGGCGCCGATGACCAGCAGGTTGTAATCGAACTTCGCCGGCCGTTTGAAGCCGCGATAGACCCGCCGCGCGGCCAGCCATCGCGTCAACCACCGCGCCAGCAACGGCAGCACGCCGAGCAGCACCAGCGCACCGAGCAGCCCCGGCGACAGCACGTCGCGCAGCGAATCGATCCGCGCCAGCTGCGTGCCCGCGTAGACGTAGACGAGGGTGCCGGCAAGCATGCCGAGCTGGCTGACCCAGTAGAACGTGCGCAGCCGGATCGAGGTCAGCCCGGCCAGCAGGTTGACCACGAAGAACGGGAACACCGGCACCAGTCGCAGGGTGAAAAGGTAGAACGCGCCATCGCGTTCGATCCCGGCATCGATCTTCTTCAACCGTTCGCCGTAGCGGGCGCGCAGGCTGTCGCGCAACACGAAGCGCGCGACAAGGAACGCCAGCGACGCGCCGATCGTGCTGGCAAACGACACCAGCAGCGTGCCTTCAAACAATCCGAACAACGCGCCGGCCGCCACCGTCATTACCGCCGCGCCGGGGATCGATGCCGCTGCCACCGCGACATAGACCGTGAAGAACACCCCCGCCGCCAGCCAGCGGTTGGCGGCCACCCAGGCCAGCAGGTCGGCCTGCCGCGCCTTCAGGTTGTCCAGGGTAAGCGCATCGGCCGCGCCGGACTGCCAGACCCACGCCGCCACGACGACGAGCGCTAGCAGCAGCGTCCAGCGCCATGCGGAGGTGACTGGGGATCGACTCATGGGCGATTCCGTTGGGTGGGAGCAATACACACGTTGGACGCACGCGGCATGGAATTATTCCGCTCGGCGGACGTCCAACCATTGGTATCACATCCATCAGCCACCACCGGAGGCCGACATGAACCGCCGCACCGTATTGCAGGGGCTCGCCGCACTGGCGGCACTGCCGCTGCTGCCCGCCTGCTCACGCGCCGCCCCGCCACCGCCGCCGGCGGGCACCAAGGCGGTCGCCGCGCTGGACCATCCCGAAGCGTTCTGGCGCGACAAGGTCAGCCCCGCGGCCTATGAAGTGTTGTTCGAGGAGGACACCGAACGCGCGTTCAGCAGCCCGCTGGACAAGGAGAAGCGCGAAGGCAGCTTCGTCTGCGCGGCCTGCTACCTGCCGCTGTTCGACAGCGCGGACAAGTTCGACAGCGGCACCGGCTGGCCCAGCTTCACCCAGCCGATCGCCGGTCGCATGGGCACCAAGCGCGACTTCGTGCTGCTGATCCCGCGCACCGAATACCACTGCGCACGTTGCGGCGGACACCAGGGCCATATCTTCGACGACGGCCCGGCGCCGCTCGGCAAACGCTGGTGCAACAACGGCCTGGCACTGCGCTTTGTGCCACATGGTCAATCGCTGCCGGCGTTGAGGGGTTGAACATGATCATCATGAAACCGACAGGCCTGCGTGCGCGCCACCGGGCCGCGACGCGCCTTCAGTCATTGCGCCGTGCCGCGTTGATCGGCCTGTCGCCTCTACTACTGGTCGCACTGACGGCATGCGCCCGGTCCGATGGCGGCCAGGCCGGTGCGCCGGAACGGCAAACCGCAACGACTGCCGCGGCGCAGGAGCACCGCGCCGTCGCGATATTCGCCGGCGGCTGCTTCTGGTGCATGGAGCCTCCGTTCGACAAGCTACCCGGCGTTGTTTCCACGACGTCCGGCTATGTCGGCGGGCACGTCGCCAAACCGACCTACGAGCAGGTCTCGGCCGGCGGCACCGGCCATGCGGAAGCGGTGCAGGTGGAATACGACCCGGGCAAGGTCAGCTACGCGAAGCTGCTCGACGTGTTCTGGCACAACATCGATCCGGTGGCCGTCGATCGGCAGTTCTGCGATGCCGGCGCGCAGTACCGCAGCGCGATCTTCCCGGTCGACGACGAGCAGCGCCGCCTGGCCGAGGCGAGCAAGCAGAAGTGGCAATCTTCTGGCCGCTTCGACCGGCCGATCGCGACCGAGATCGTCGCGGCGACCACGTTCTACCCGGCCGAGGACTACCACCAGGACTACTACGAGAAGAATCCAGTCCGCTACAAGTTCTACCGCTTCAGTTGCGGCCGCGATGGGCGCCTGGAAGAAGTCTGGGGCGCGGCGAAGTAGCCTGGAAGGAGCACGCTGGAAGCCTGGCCGGAGGTTTCGCATCCGGCAGCGCCTTGCGCCACACTGCGGCAACTGCATCGACACATGGATATCGCCATGAACGCCAGTCGCTACGCCCTGCTGCTCAGTATCCTCGCGGTGCTGCTGTTGTTGGTTGCCGGCCCGGGCACGCGACTGGAGTGGTGGGATTTCCGCACCGGCTTCGGCCTGATGCGCTGGGCCGCCTACGCCGGATTGGTGGCTGCCGCGGTCGCACTGGTGATGCTGCTGGTACCGCGCATCCGTCGCTCCGGCATCGCGGCGATGCTGGCGGCGCTGGTGATCGGCGTAGGGGTGGCGCTGGTGCCGTTGAACGGCATGCGCCAGGCGAAGAAGGTGCCGCCGATCCACGACATCAGCACCGATACCCGGCGTCCACCCGGATTCGTCGCGATCCTGCCGCTGCGCGCCGACGCTCCCAACCCGGCCGCGTATGGCGGTGCGGACGTCGCGAGGGCACAGGCCGAGGCCTACCCCGACCTGCAGACGCGCCGGATGGAACTCGCGCCAGCCCGGGCGTTTGAACGCGCACTGGCAACCGCGCGCAACATGGACTGGGAAATCGTCGTCGCCGACCCCGCCAGCGGCCGCATCGAAGCGACCGCAACCACACTGTGGTTCGGATTCAAGGACGACGTCGTGATCCGGGTCGAACCCGACGACGCTGGCAGTCGGGTCGACGTGCGGTCGGTGTCACGGGTGGGCAAGAGCGATGTCGGCACCAACGCCCGGCGCATCCGGGCGTACCTGGAGATGCTCGGCAACTGACGGACGCGCGAGGCGCTAGTCCTTGCCGCCCTTGTTTCCTTTCCCGTTGTTGCCCTTGCCGTTTCCGTTGTTTCCGGCATTCTTGCCGCTACCGCTATTACCGTTGCCGTTATTGCCACGGCCGTTGTCGGCATGCCCCTTGTTGTTGCCGCGCTTGGCCTCGTCGCGCAAACGGATCTTGCGGGCACGGTCGGGATAGTCGCGATACAGATCCTCGTCGATCTGGATGGGGCGGGCCCAGCGGTCGTAGGTCGGCACGAAGCCGCGCTTGAGCCGATGGAACTCGGCCGAACCGGGCTTGATGCCCAGCTGCTTGGCGACGTTGCCCCAACCCTGCCCGTGGTCACGGTCCCAGACATCGACCACATAGCGACACGGACGGCCGAGGATCTGCGCGATCGCGCAGGCGTAATAGACATCGCCCGGCGCCCAGTTGCGCTCCACCAGCAGGCTGCTGACCAGATCACGCGGCGCGCCGTAGTAGCGCACCATCTCGTCGACGAAGGGCTGGCGGTAACGACTGCCGTAGCGGTTTACGTCATTGAGCTGGGTGTCGATCCAGACATCGCCGCTGCGCGGATTCCAACCGAGGCTGAAGTCCTGCGCGGCGACGGTGCCGGCTCCGGTCAGCGTGGCAATCGCAGCCGCGAACGCGAACACCCGGGTCTTGAGCAGGCGCGCGTGGGGCATGCGTGGATTGGGTACGGGATGGTTGGACATGGTTTCTCCTGCTTGCAGTGCCGCCGATGGTTACGCCGCAATCGTCGCGCCGGAGCGGTGAACACCTGCCGAACCCGAATACGGGCTGTTCAGCAATGCGGGGCGCCTGCCCTCACACGGTCAACGCGAAATCACGAACTTGCCGAACGCCACGCCAAGGCTCCAGCCCTCGCCCTTGCCGGCCAACGCAAGCGACACCTCACCCTTGGTCATGACCTGGGCCTTGGCCGCCTTGCCCGCACTTGCGTGGGCCTCGGCGGTGGCGTAGGTGCCGAGGATGTCGTTGATGTCGTGGATACCGGAGAACTCGCCGCGACCATTCTCGATACGGGTCTTGCCGAAGCTCAGCCCACCGCCCTTGGTCTCGATCTTCACCGGCATGCTCTGGCCGTTGTCGCAGGTGACCGTGCCGCTGCCGGAGCCGGTCTTGTAGAACACCGACCAGCCCGACAGATTGAACCTGAGTTCGCAATCGATGAGGCCGGCAGCGCTTGCCGGCGAGGCAGCCGCCAGCAGTCCGGCGGCCAGTACAGGGGACAGCAGGATCGTGCGGAGGCTCATGGCAGTGACTCGTTGGTGGTCGTAGCGCCGAAGGCTACCCGATCCGGCCGCCGGGGTTCATGTTGCAGCGCAGGAGGCCGGAAAAACAAAGGCACCGCGGGGGCGGTGCCTTCGAAACGGCTTCGACGCTACGGGATTCAATCGCGGTCGCGGTCGCGACGTGCCTCCCAGCGATAGCGATCGTTGCGGTCGTGACGGTCATAGCGGTTGTAACGGTCCCGGTCGTAGCGTGCGTCGTAGTACTTGGCCTTGCACTTGCCGTGCTTGTTGCATTTGACGTCGCGGCGGACCTGGCTGCTGCGGTACTGGCCGTAGTTGCGGTAGCGGTTGTCGTGGTCGCGACGGACCTGGCGGTAATAGACCGGACGGTTGTATCGGTCGCGCACCACGATCAGGCGGTCGTCGCGATCGTAATTGCCATGACGGTAGTACGGCGTGCCACTGCGGAACATCACATCGGCAACGTCGACCAGTACTCGGACCAGGTCGTCGCCGCTCTGGGCGTGCGCGGGGGCCGGCATCATGGCCATGCCGCCAAAGCCGGCGGCCAGTACCACAGGGGCGAGCCAGCGGGACAGAGTGGTGGTCATGGGCTTCTCCTCGATTCGCCTGATTTCTGCAGGCACGCCCCGACCATGCGTCAATCTGTGTGAACGTGTTTTTAATGGCGGCTTCATGCCGCGATCACGCTCAGCCGGGGTTGTGCGTGGCGAGTGCGGCCAACCCGGCGACCGCGGCTGGCAGGTCCACCGCTCGCGTCACGGTACGCAGCCGTGCCGGGTCGACGGCGAGGTCGACCCGGGTCTCGTGCGCCCAAGTGGTGTGGTACGGCACGTGGATGCCCCAACCGCCCAGCGCCAGCACCGGCGCGATGTCCGATCGCAACGAGTTGCCGACCATCAGGAAACGCTCCGCCGGCAACTCGAATTCCGCGAGCAGGCGCGCGTAGGTGGCGGTGTCCTTCTCGCTGACGATCTCGATCCGGCGGAACTGGTCGGCGAATCCGCATTCGCGCACCTTGGCTTCCTGGTGGAACAGGTCTCCCTTGGTGATCAGTACCACTTCGAAATCGCGCGCGACCACCTCGACCGCCTCCCGGATGCCGGGCAGCAATTCGACCGGATGCCGCAGCAGCTCCTTGCCGAGCCCGACGATGCGATGCAGGTCGGTGGCGCTGATGCGTTCACCGGTCAACTCGACCGCGGCCTCGATCATCGACAGCATCATGCCTTTGACGCCGTAGCCGAACACCGCGATGTTGCGGGTCTCGACCTCGTACAGGCGTTGTTGCGCGCCGCTGTCGGCGAGGTCGACATAGGCGCCGACGATGCGCTCGAACTCCAGCTGCGCGGCGTCGAAATAATCCTGGCTGCGCCAGAGTGTGTCGTCGGCGTCGAAGCCGACCATCGCGATGCTGCGGGTGTCATCCATCGGGGCAGTATAAAAAAAAGGAGGGCGGCCGAAGCCACCCTCCCTTTCCGTCACGCCTGACGGGTCGAACGCTTACTGGCCCGAGGCCCCGGCGCTGCCACCGGCGGCACCTTCGGCCTGCACCTTGGCGACGTAGGCCTTGTACTCGTCGGCGGTCAGCGAGCCGTCGGCATCGGTATCGGCCTCGCCGAACACCTGCACCAGCGACGGCACCGCAGCCGCTTCGGTCTGGCTCAACGCGCCGTCCTTGTCGGTGTCGACATCGGCCCAGCTCTGCTTCGCCGGTGCGCTGGCCTGGGCCGCCGGTGCCGCCTGGGCGGTCGGCGCGGTGGCCGCGGCGTCGGTCTCGGTGCCGGCTTCCTGCGCGAACGCCAGCGGCGCAGCCAGCGCAGCGGTCAGGGCAAGGGCGATCAATTTCGGGGTGTGCTTGGTCATCTGGATTCTCCTGAAGTTCCGTACTGGAACAAGTTGGAACAGGGATGGAACTTGCTAGGTATGAACTTGCTGGGATATGAAGCCGCGCGGTTCGCCGTGGGGGGAGAGCCACCGCACGATTCACACCTTGCTGCCGGCGCCATGAACGGACCCCGGGCGGGAAGCGTTAAGGCAACGTTGGTTTAACCAACGCATCGGCCGATGACGCTAGACGCATGCCGAATCGGCGCTAAAACGTGACCGGCGACGGACTCTGCGCGTTGGACGGCGGTGAACGGAAACAAAACCTTCACGCAGATGCCTTCGCAGCGTGGGGCGGGCGCAGGCTCGCAATCGCGAGGGATCCCGTCACGCGTGAATAACCCGTCCGGGGCAAAGCTTGCTTCGACGCCCTGCCTGCGCGGCTTCACGTCATGCCTCGCCGGCGCTCGGGCATGCCACGCCGCGACCATCACAGGAGCGATCCCATGAAGCTGCGACACGTATTCAGTACGCCCGACCTCGCCACCGC
>JBOHYC010000035.1:0-5185 GCA_050737755.1 Lysobacter sp. | reverse complement strand
GCACCTTGGCCTGCCCGCCGAGGCGGCCCTCGACGCCGACCTCGCGTGCCACCGTGGTCACCTGGTCGGCGAAGATCGCCAGGGTGTCGGTCATCGAGTTGATGGTGTCGGCCAGTTCGGCAATCTCGCCCTTGGCCTCCACCGTGAGTTTCTTGCTGAGGTCACCGGTCGCGACCGCTGTCACCACCTGCGCGATGCCACGCACCTGGGTGGTGAGGTTGGTCGCCATCGAGTTGACGTTGTCGGTGAGGTTGGCCCACGTTCCCGCTACACCTGGCACCGTCGCCTGGCCGCCGAGCTTGCCCTCGGTGCCGACCTCGCGCGCCACGCGCGTCACTTCCGACGCGAAGCTGCGCAACTGGTCCACCATCGTGTTGATGGCGTCCTTCAACTGCGCCATCTCGCCGCGCACGTCGGCGGTGATCTTGCGCGACAGGTCGCCATCGGCGACCGCAATCGTCACCTCGGAGATGTTGCGGACCTGGGTGGTCAGGTTGGAGGCGAGTTCGTTTACCGAATCGGTGAGTTCCTTCCAGACTCCCGATACACCCTTGACCTTGGCCTGGCCGCCGAGCCGGCCAGCGGTACCGACCTCGAGGGCGACGCGAGTGACCTCGGCGCTGAACTCACTCATCTGCTCGATCATGCGATTGACGATCTTAGCCGACCGCAGGAACTCGCCCTTCAATGGCCGACCATTGGCTTCCAGCGGCACCGTGTGGGTCAGGTCGCCCTTGGCCACGCCCGCCATCGCCGCAGTCATCGTGTCGACCGGACGCACCAGGTCGTCGATCAACCCGTTGACCGACTGCTGCATGCCCAGCCAGGCACCCTCATGACCGGTCGCGACCAGGCGTTTGCCGGTTTGGCCGTCACGACCGACTGCGTTGCCGACGCGGTCGAGCTCCTCGGCCAAGTGCCGGTTGCGCGCGACAATCGCGTTGAAGCAATCGGCGATCTTGCCCTGCGTGCCCTCCCAGTGCACCGGAAGCTGCACCGAAAAATCGCCGTCGCGAACCGCGCACAACGCTTCGAGCAGCCGTCGGGTTGCGTCATCGCCAGAAATTGCATCGTCTTCGGCACGCATTGCATGCCTGGAATCATTGCCCACGCTTTGTGCTCCCCCCGAGCCCGACAAAAGCGGAATTGTGTGTGAAATTTTCCAGAAACTATCGTAATCGCCGTGATGATGCCTTCACGAACACGACTGCGACGTGCGTCCCATTGCTCCCATCCCCGTGCTGACAGCTTGTTTACGCACGCCATCCGATGCTGGACGCATGGAATGGATGAACTGGGCGGCGCAACTGGAGACGGTACTCGCAACAGCGGTCGCGATGATCCTCGGCGGACTGGTCGGCGTCGAGCGCGAACTCAAGGACCGGCCTGCGGGTTTCCGGACCCACATGCTGGTTGCTGGCGCCGCGGCATTGCTGGTCGGAATCGGGCGATTGACGCTGGATGACCCTGCGCTGTTCGACATGGATTCGTCGGCGCTGCGGATCGATCCCTTGCGCTTGGTCGAAGCGGTGATTGCAGGCGTCGCCTTCATCGGCGCGGGCACGATCTTCGGCAGTCGTGGCCACGTGGCCGGGATCACCACGGCGGCATCGCTGCTGATGGTCGCAGTGATCGGCATCGCGACGGGATTCCACTATTACGTCGTCGCCATCGCGGCCACCGCGCTCACGCTGGTGGTGCTCGCCGTGCTGGCCTTCCTGGACCGGCGCAAGCCGCGCGGGGGAGGTCACTCCGATTCCGGCGATGAAGATTGAGCATCCGGACAAAAAAACGGGCTCCTCGCGGAGCCCGTTCTGTTACTGCCGGTCGGATGCGATCAGGAGCGGATCGGCACCAGGGTGATCTCGACACGGCGGTTCTGCGCGCGGCCGGAATCGGTGTCGTTGCTTGCCACCGGGCGGCTCTCGCCGGCGCCGGTGATGATGAAGCGGTCGCGCATCAGGCCCTTCGACATCAGATAGCTGCCCACCGCGTCGGCGCGACGCACGGACAATGCCTGGTTATAGGCGTCGGTACCCTTGCTGTCGGTATGGCCGGCCACCTCGACGATGGTCTGGTTGTACTCGCTCAGGGTCGCTGCGACGTCGTCCAGGACCGGGTAGAACTGCGACTGCAGGGCCGAACTGTCGAAGCCGAACGTGATGTTGTCGGGCATGTTGAGGGTGATGTTGTCGCCCTGGCGCACGACATCGACGCCGGTACCGGCCATGCGGTCACGCAGTGCGCGTTCCTGGCGGTCCTGGTAGTTGCCGATCGCGCCACCGGCCAGGCCACCCACGCCGACGCCAACCAAAGCACGCTGGCGCCGCTCGGTGGCATCGTCACCGCTCAGCAGGCCGGCAACCGCGCCGACCGCCGCGCCAATGAGCGCGCCGCGCTTGGTGCGATCGTTGCTGGGATCGGGCTGCTGTCCGTACGGATCCTGCGAGTCGTAACCGCCTTGGTTGTATCCGCCGCCGGTGGTCATGCAGCCGGCCATCATGGCGCTCATCACTGCCGCGCCGAGTGCAAGCTTGGTCTGGTTCTTCATGTCTGTCCCTTTATTTGGCTGTGGGCCTGAATAGCGGACCCAAGCTAATCACGCGGACGTGTGAAAGAGGTGATGGACGCAAATGCCTATTCAGCTTCGGGCAGGCAAGCGCGCGGGATCAGCGTTCGAGGAAGCGTACGCGACGGGTGATCGAACAGGTGAGTTCGTAGCCGATCGTGCCGGCGGCGGCGGCGATCATCTCGACCGGAAGCTCCGGTCCCCACAGAGTCACCGGATCCCCGACCTGCGCGTCGGGAATGCTCCGCAGGTCGATCGTCATCAGGTCCATCGAGACCCGGCCGATCACCCCGGCACGCTGGCCGTTGACCAGGACCGGCGTACCCGACGGCGCGGCACGCGGATAACCGTCGCCGTAGCCGATTGCGGCGACACCGACCGGCATGTCCTCCGGGGTCTCCCAGGTGGCGCCGTAGCCGATGCGCTCCCCCTTGCGGATCCGGTTGACCGCGACAAGACCGGTGGCGAAGGTCATCGCCGGACGCAGGCCGAAGTCCGCACCCGTCCTGCCGTCCACCACCGACATGCCGTACAGCGCGCCGCCAGCCCGTACCCAATCGGCATGTGCGTCGGGCCAACCGAGGATCGCCGCGGAGTTGGCCAGCGACCGCGCGCTCGGCAAGTTTGCGCACACCTCGTTGAAGATGCGGATCTGCTCGCGGGTCTGGCGTCCCTCGCCGGGGCTGTCGACGAACTCGTCGGAGCTTGCGAAGTGGTTGAGCAGCCGAACCTCGCCGACGACACCCTGCAGCGCGGTCAGGCGCGCATGTACCTCGCGGACATCCTCCGGGGCGAAACCCAGCCGGTGCATGCCGGTATCGACCTTGAGCCAGCAGCGCAGCGGCTCGCCCGGCTCAACCTGCTCGAGCATCTGCAACTGGCTGGGGTGATGGATGACCGTGTCGACATGCAGCATGCGCAGGCGCGGGATGTCGGCCGCCTCGTTGAAGCCCGACAGCAGCAGGATCGGCTGCGAAATGCCGGTTGCGCGCAGGCGTTCGGCATCCGACAGCGCGGCGACCCCGAACGCGTCAGCACCACCGAGCGCGCGCGCGACCCGTTCCAGTCCGTGGCCATAGCCGTCGGCCTTGACCACCGCCATGACCCGGCTGTTGGGCGCACGGGCGCGGACCTGCCCGAGGTTGTGGCGCAGGGCATCGGTGTGGATGACAGCGGAGGTCGGACGTGCCATGGGCGTGATCCTGGTTGCTTACTCGAAGCTGCCCACGGAATCGTGCGACAGGTTGTCGAAGCGGGTGTACTCGCCGAAGAACTTGAGCTTGCACGAGCCGGTCGGGCCGTTACGCTGCTTGCCGATGATGATCTCGGCCAGCCCCTTGTCCGGCGAGTTTTCCTTGTTGTAGTAGTCGTCGCGGTAGATGAAGACGATCACGTCGGCGTCCTGCTCGATGGCGCCGGACTCGCGCAGGTCGGCCATCACCGGCCGCTTGTCGGCGCGGGTTTCCAGCGAGCGGTTGAGCTGCGACAGCGCGATCACCGGGACGTTGAGCTCCTTGGCCAGGTGCTTGAGCGAGCGCGAGATCTCGGAGATCTCGGTGGCGCGGTTCTCGCTGTTGCCGGGCACCGCCATCAGCTGCAGGTAGTCGACCACGATCAGGCCCAGGTCGTGCTCGCGCTTGAGCCGGCGCGCCTTGGCCCGCAATGCGTCCGGCGACAGGCCCGGGGTGTCGTCGATGAAGATCTTGGCTTCCTTGAGCATCCGGATCGCGCTGGTGACGCGGCTCCAGTCCTCGTCCTCGAGCTGGCCGCTGCGCAGGCGCTGGGCGTTGACCCGGCCGTTGGACGAGATCAGGCGCAGGGCGAGCTGGCTGGCCGACATTTCCATCGAGAACACCGCGACCGCCTTCTTGCTCTTGATCGCGGCGTACTCGGCCATGTTGAGCGCCAGCGTGGTCTTGCCCATCGCCGGGCGCGCGGCGAGGATCAGCAGGTCGGTCGGCTGCAGGCCGGCGGTCATCTCGTCGAAGTCGGTGTAGCCGGTTGGCAGGCCGGTGACGGTTCCGCCGGCCGCGTAGCGCGTCTGCAGCACGTCGAAGGCTTCCGACAGCGCGGTGTTGATCGCGGTGAAGTCGGAACGGCCCTTGGCGCCGGCCTCGGCGATCGCGAACACCTGCTGCTCGGCGGTCGACAGGATCTCGCTGCTGTCGCGGCCGTCGGGCTGGAAGCCGTCGTTGACGATGTTGGTGCCGACCTCGATCAGCTGCCGCAGCACCGCCTTGTCGCGCACGATCTCGGCGTAGGCCTTGATGTTGGCCGCCGACGGCGTGGTGCTGGCCAGTTCGATCAGGTAGGCGCCGCCGGCGACCTGCTCGGCCTGCCCCATCGACTCGAACCATTCGCCGAGGGTGACCGCGTCGAACGGCTTGTTCTTCTCGGCCAGCTCGCGGATCGCGCGGAAGATCAACTGGTGGTCGCGACGGTAGAAGTCGCGCTCGGTGAGGCTGTCGGCGACGGTGTCGTAGGCGTCTGGCGCCAGCATCAGGCCGCCGAGCACGGCCTGCTCGGCTTCGACCGATTGCGGCGGGACGCGCAACTGGTCGATCCGCTGGTCGGCGCGGGTCTCGAAACGGGAATCGCGTTGCTCGCCACGGAAGC
>JBOHYC010000034.1:0-9965 GCA_050737755.1 Lysobacter sp. | reverse complement strand
GGCGAGACCGGCGCGGCCGCGGCCTATGGCACCGAGGCGCTGATCGAGGACTTCGATACCGGCGACGACGGCCTGTTGACCCTGCGCGTGCGCGGCGCGCGGCGCTTCCATGCGCGTCAGGTGCGGGTGCGCGACAACGGCTTGCAGATGGCCGATGTCGAGTGGTGCGATCCCGATCCGGTGGAGCCGCTGCGGCCCGAACACGGGCTGCTCGCGAACCTGCTGCAGACCGTGCTCGACCAGGTCGGTGGCGAGCACGCCAAGGTTGTCGACGCGCATATCGATGACGCCGCGTGGGTCGGCTGGCGACTCGCCGAGATGCTGCCGCTGGAGGATGCGCAGCGCCAGCAACTGTTGCAGGTCGATGACCCGCACGAGCGGATGGACCGCCTGCTGTCGCTGCTGCCGGACGCCTGAAACCGTTCGGCCTGCGCGGCTATCGCCAGTCGGTGGTGCGTACGCGCAACACCATCACGCCGCCATCGGGATGCGGCATCTCGATCGTGTCGAATCCCGTGATTGCCGATTGCACTGCGTGGTGGGCTTCGCCGTCGTGCGGAACCGGTCGCCACAGCACCGCCGCACCCAGCGGTTTGCTCACCTGCAGGGTCTGGGTCGTGCCCAGCCACAACGGAGTGCCATCGGCCAGCGCCACCGGGGCAGGCCATAGCCGCAGTACGTACTGTTCGCCGCGCCGTGCGCCGTCGCGAAGCAACAACAATGCCTCGGCATGTGCGTCCAGTGTGGCCGGCAGGACTACCTGTGCGTGTTCGGGGGTATCGTTGTCAAGCAGGGCGAGCGTTTCCACCCAGTCGGCCTGCGGCTGCACCCGCCATCCTGCCGCCTCCAGCGCGTGCTGCAACGGCTCCAGCGGTCCAGCGACCTGCACGTCCAGCGGCCAGCGCAGGCGCTCGTCGCCGTCATTCCGTCGCGCTGGCAACGTCGACCAGCCCTGTTGCCACCAGTCGACCGTCGCGATCACTTCGGTCGGCGGCGCCACGCTGAATTTCGCCAACAGGTTGTCGGCCGCACGCGGCGCATGCCACCCCGCCGCCAGCACGAACGTGCCGTAGAACAGGATCGCCAGCGGTCGCATCCAGAACGAGCGCGCCACGTGGCTGCGATAGGCGATGCCGAGCACCAGCACCCAGGCCAGCCCGAACAGCGTGCCGCCGACCAGGTCACTGGCCCAGTGCGCGCCCAGGTAGAGCCGCGCGAACGCGATGAGGGTGGTGACGACGCCGGCCAGCAGGTACGGCCAGACCCGCTTGCGCCCCGGCAGTTCGCGTGCGATCAATACTGCGA
Source organism: Lysobacter sp. (assembly GCA_050737755.1). Classification (GTDB taxonomy): domain Bacteria; phylum Pseudomonadota; class Gammaproteobacteria; order Xanthomonadales; family Xanthomonadaceae; genus Novilysobacter. The sequence goes on along the minus strand of JBOHYC010000034.1, from coordinate 8,660 downwards.
AGAAGCCGAACACGATCGTGGTCATCGTCACCGCGACTGACGGGAAACCGAAACCGGCCGGGGCGGTTGGTGGCCGTGGCATCACGATCACCGCTTCCAGCAGTGCCGTCAGCACCAGTCCGAACACCAGCGCCGCCAGCCAGTGCGCCGCGGCCATCCAGCGCCGCCGCCACAGCAGGTAGGCCAGCGCGACCACCGCGGCTGCGCCCAGCACCTGCGCATCGCCGAGGCTGGCCAGGCCGGCCATCAGGCGGTCCGCAAGAGGGTTGCGCAGCGTCCACATCAGATCGTGCAGGTGGTGGTCCAGCGCGAGCGGCCCGCCACTGGCCAGCAGCATCGCCAGCAGCGTGAACCAGATCCAGCTGATCGCCAGCAGGCAGGCGGCGAGCATCACCAGCGACGCCGATTCGGGCCGGTTCGGATCGATCAGCGCACCCGCGTAACGGCCGAGTCTTGGATGCACGCGCGTCCAGCGCAACGCCCGGGCGAGCAGGGTGTCGGCATGCTCGGCGAACCAGCGCCAGGTGTAGAGCACGCCGGCCCAGACCAGCGCGACCGCGATCGCCATCGCGCCCAGCGCGAGTGCCAGCCGGTCGGCGACCGAGGCCACTGCGTCGTAGGAGGCGCCGAGGATCCAACCGGGAGCGAGGAACAGCGCTGCCCATGCCACGCAGGCGATCAGGCTGGGCAATGCGTAGCGGCGGAACGGCATCCGCAACATGCCTGCGATCGCCGGCACGAACGGCCGCACCGCACCCACGAAGCGGGCGATGGCGATGCTCTTGATGCCGTGCCGGCGGAACAGCGACTCGCCGCGATCGAGCCATTGCGGATAGCGCGCGAACGGCCAGCGCTGACGCAGCTGCGGGCCCCAGCGGTAGCCGATCCAGTAGCTCAGGGAGTCACCGACGAAGGCACCCGTGGCGGCGCAGGCCAGCGCGTAGGGGCCGTCGAGATGGCCCAGCCCGACCAGCGCGCCCACCGCGAACAGCAATGGCAGCGCGGGTACCACGATCCCGGCGACCACCAGCGCATCGCAGAACGCAACCAAGAAGATCAGCGCGCCGGCCGCGATGGGGTTTGCGCTGATCCACGTGGTCGCGCTTTCGATCCAGGCCGGGTTCATCGGCTAATTATGGCAGCGTGGAATGAATTTCCGTTGGCTTTGCGCGTGGGAAACCGCGTCCCGAGATGCCGGTGTTACGTAAACTGTGCCGATGTCCGCAGCCACCAGCCCCGCACCCGCGAATGAAGTCGCAGCACTGAAGTCCGACAGCTTCGGCCGGATCGCCTTGATGCGCGATGCCGATGGCCTGTTCGTGCGGCGGGACCTTGCTCATGTACCGCTGTGGCTGCGCCTGCCGGCATGGTGGTTGGCCCGCCGCGAAGCCGCCGCGCTGCGGCAGGTCGATGGCCTGCCGGCGACGCCGCAATTGCTGCGCTGGGACGGCCGCCGGCTCGACCGCAGTTACATGGCCGGTGCGGCGATGTACCAGCGTCCGCCGCATGGCGACCTCGCGTATTTCCGGAAGGCCCGTTGCCTGCTGCAACAACTGCATCGGCGCGGCCTTGCGCATAACGACCTGGCCAAGGAAGCCAACTGGCTGGTACTTGATGACGGCGCGCCGGCGATCATCGACTTCCAGCTCGCGACCCGCGGCAACCCGCGTGCGCGGTGGATGCGCCTGCTCGCCCGCGAGGACCTGCGTCACCTGCTCAAGCACAAGCGCACGTACTGCACGGCGCACCTGACCCCGGTCGAGCGCCGAGTCCTGAAGCGTCATTCCTGGTTGCGCGACGCCTGGTTCGCAACCGGCAAGCCGGTCTATCGCTTCGTCACCCGCAGGCTGCTGAAGTGGGAAGACAATGAGGGTCAGGGTCCCAAGCCCTGACGTGCGCCCGTACCGCGCACCTTGACTGTAGGAGCGACGTAAGTCGCGAATGCGCAGGGTCCCGGGCATCGACCCGGGTTGATCCGCACCCTGATCGCATCGAAACGACAACGGCCTGTCTGTGACGAGCCGCCAACCCACCAGCATTGGTCGGCAACTCACCCGCGTTCGCGACTTACGTCGCTCCTACAATGGCGCTCACCCTTCACGCCCGGGACCTCCGATGACCACCCTCTCCGGCAAAACCCTTTTCATCACCGGCGCGTCGCGCGGCATCGGTCGTGCGATCGCCCTGCGCGCCGCGCGTGACGGCGCCAATATCGCGATCGCTTCCAAATCCGCTGTCGCCAACCCGAAGCTGCCCGGCACCATCCATTCGGTTGCCGCCGAGGTGGAGGCCGCGGGTGGCCAGGCGCTCGCGCTGAAGTGCGATATCCGCGACGAGGAGGCGGTCGGCGCCGCAGTCGCCGCCACCGTCGATGCATTCGGTGGCGTCGATATCCTGATCAACAACGCCAGTGCGATCTGGTTGCGCGGCGCGCTCGACACCCCGATCAAGCGCTTCGACCTGATGCAGCAGGTCAACGCTCGCGGCAGTTTCGTCTGCGCGCAGGCCTGCCTGCCGTGGTTGCTGCAGGCCCCCAACCCGCACATCCTCACCCTCGCGCCGCCGCCCAGCCTCGACCCGAAATGGTGGGCGCCGCACACCGGTTACACCTTGGCCAAGATGGGCATGAGCCTGGTCACACTGGGGCTCGCGGGGGAGTTCGCCGGGCAGGGCGTCGCGATCAATGCGCTGTGGCCGCGCACGGTCATCGCCACCGATGCGATCAACATGATCCCCGGCGTAGATGCCGCGCGCTGCCGGACCCCGCAGATCGTCGCCGACGCGGCCCACGCGATCCTTGTCGCCCCGGCTTCGTCGCGCACGGGCGCATTCCTGATCGACGAGGATGTCCTGCGAGAAGAAGGCGTCACGGATTTCAACCAGTACGCCGTCGATCCCGGCCAGACACTGCTACCGGATCTGTTCCTCGACTGAGACGGCATCCAAAGGAGACAACCAGATGCGCTACCTGCACGCCATGGTCCGGGTCCGCGACCTCGACGCCTCGCTTAAATTTTTCCGCGACGGCCTTGGTCTGGTCGAAACCCGGCGACGTGACTACCCCAAAAGCCGCTTCACCCTGGTCTATCTCGGCGCCCCGAAAAACCCGGAGGCCGAGGTCGAACTGACCTTCAACTACGACGACGAGGACTACGGTTCGGCGCGCAACTTCGGCCACCTCGCGTTCGAGGTCGACGACATCTACGCCACCTGCGCGCACCTGCAGGCGCAGGGCATCACCATCAACCGGCCGCCGCGTGACGGGCGGATGGCGTTCGTGCGATCGCCCGACCTGATCTCGATCGAATTGCTGCAGAAGGGCGAGGCGTTGCCACCGGCCGAGCCGTGGCTGTCGATGCCCAACAGCGGGAACTGGTAACGGCGCCTAGCCCATCCGCTTGGGCAACTGGTGGCCGCAGCCACGGCAATGCATGGCGTCGGGGTCATGGCCTTCCAGCCCGCATTCGGGGCAGCCGCGGTGGTCGTGGTGTCCGTCGCCATGCGTAGCCTCGCGCAGGCTGCTGGCCAACTCCGCAGTGTAGATGCCGGTCGGTACCGCGATGATGCTATAGCCGATCAGGATCAGCACCGAGGCGATGAGCCGCCCTAGCGGCGTGGCCGGCGACAGGTCGCCATAGCCGACCGTCGCCATCGTCACGATTGCCCAGTACATGCCGGTCGGGATCGTGCTGAACCCATGCTCGGGGCCCTCGATCACGAACATGATCGCGCCAAAGATCACCGCGATCGTCAGCAGCGCGCTCACGAACAGGAAGATCTTGCGCCGGCTGCGCCACAACGCGGTCATCAGCAGTCCGCCTTCCTCGACATACTGGGTCAGCTTGAGGATCCGGAACAGCCGCAGTACGCGCAGGATCCGCACCACCAGCAGCGCCTGGCTGCCGGGGAAAAGCAGCGACAGGTAGGTCGGCAGGATCGACAGCAGGTCGATGATGCCCCACAGGCTCAGCGCGTAGCGCAGTGGCCGGCGTACCACCAGCAGGCGCATCACGTACTCGGCGGTGAACAGTGCGGTGAAGCCCCACTCGATCGCATAGAGGATGCGCGCGTGGTCGACGTGCAGCCACGGATCGCTGTCGAGCATGATCACGATGACGCTGGCGAGGATCGCCACGATCAGCAACAGGTCGAAATTGCGCGACGGCGGCGTGTCGTGGCGATAGATGATCTCGAACCAGCGCCGGCGCCAACCGGCTTCGGTCGCGGGATTTAGCTGCGGGCTGGACAACAGGCGCATTGCGGACCTCCGCGGTCATTGTGCCGCGGCCATCCGGACGGATCGCAGCGGCGTCGAATCGACGACAATAGAGCTTTCCCCTGCCGTTACGCGACCCATGCCTGCCAGCGATTTCAAGAACCTCCTCGAGCGCTACTATCTGCCCGTCTACCGGCCGCGCGGGATCGTGCTTGATCACGGGCGCGGTTCACGGCTATGGGATCGCGACGGCCGGGAATACATTGATTTCGGCGCCGGTATCGCGGTCAACGCGCTCGGCCACGCCCATCCCGCGTTGGTCGAGGCGTTGACCGCGCAGGCCGGCAAGTTGTGGCACACCAGCAATGTATTCATCAGCGAGCCGCCGCTGCAGTTGGCGCAGGCGCTGGTTGATGCGGCGAGCTTCGCGGAGCGGGTGTTCTTCTGCAACTCCGGCGCCGAGGCCAACGAGGCTGCGATCAAGCTCGCGCGCCAGTGGGCGACATCACGCGGCCGCGAGCCGGAGCGCCGGGTGATCCTGAGCTTCCGCGGCAGCTTCCACGGCCGCACGCTGGCTGCTGTCACCGCGACCGCGCAGCCGAAGTACCACGCCGGCTTCGAGCCGTTACCGCCGGGTTTCCGCTATAGCGACTTCAACGACCTGGCCGCGGCTGAGGCGGCGATGGCCGCCGGCGATGTCTGCGCGGTGCTGGTCGAGCCGGTGCAGGGCGAAGGCGGGGTGACGCCGGCCAGCGACGCGTTCCTGCATGGCCTGCGCGCGGTGTGCGATCGCCATGATGCACTGCTGATGTTCGACGAGATCCAGTGCGGGATGGGTCGTACCGGCCGGTTGTTCGCCTGCGACGGCTACGGCGTACGACCGGATGTGGTGACCCTGGCCAAGGCGCTCGGCGGTGGCTTCCCGATTGGCGCGATGCTGGTCGGCGCGCGTGCCGCCGATGCACTGCAGTTCGGCCAGCACGGCACCACGTTCGGTGGCAATCCGCTGGCCACTGCGGTCGCCGGAGCGGCATTGCGAGAGTTGTCGTCGCCGACGCTGTTGGCAAACGTCGAGCGGCAGTCGCAGGCGCTGCGCGATGGACTCGCCGCGCTGGAAGTGGAGTTCAGGCTGTTCAGCGAAATCCGCGGACGCGGCCTGATGCTTGGCGCCCAACTGCGTCCGGAGTATGCCGGGCAGGCGGGCGCGATCGTTGACCGCGCAATCGAAAACGGCTTGTTGATGCTGCAGGCCGGCCCGGATGTGTTGCGCTTCGTGCCGGCGCTCAACATCACCGATGCCGACATCGCCGAAGGACTGGCGCTGCTGCGCGCGACGCTCGCCGGATTCGCCGATGGCTGACGAGCGTCGCGACCGGGGTCAGGCCAAGTCGCGGAACGCCGCCCGAGCGGCTTCGATCGTCTGTGCGATCTCGGCCTCGCCATGCGCACTCGACATGAAGCCCGCTTCGAACGCCGACGGTGCCAGGTACACGCCGCGCTCAAGCATCGCGTGGAAGAAGCGGCCGAACTTTGCCGCATCAGAACCCATCGCGTCGGCGAAACTTTCGACCGGTCCTTCGCGGAAGTACAGCCCGAACATGCCCGGTGCGCGGGTGGTGTGGAATGCCACTCCGGCCTCGCGGGCGGCGGCTTCGAGGCCATCGCACAGCGCGTGGGTGCTGGCTTCCAGTGCATCGTGGAAACCCGGCGCCTGGATCAGTTCCAGCGTCGCCAGTCCCGCCGCCATCGCCACCGGGTTCCCGCTCAGGGTGCCGGCCTGGTAGATCGGCCCGCTCGGTGCGACCTGCGACATAAGGTCGCGCCGACCGCCATAGGCGCCAACCGGCATGCCGCCGCCGATGATCTTGCCGAAGGTGCTCAGGTCCGGAGTGATGCCGTAGCGCTGCTGCGCGCCGCCGAGCGCGACCCGGAAGCCGGTCATCACCTCGTCGAAGATCAGCAGCGCGCCGTGCCTGGTGCACAACTCGCGCAGGTGCTGCAGGTAACCCTCGCGCGGCAGGATGCAGTTGGCATTGCCGACGATCGGCTCGATGATCAGCCCGGCGATCTCGCTGCCGATCTCGTCGAACAACGCGGTCGCCGCGTCGAAATCGTTGTACGGGATCGTCATCGTCAGGTCGGCCAGCGCGCTCGGCACGCCCGGCGAATTCGGCAGGCCCAGGGTCAGTGCGCCGCTGCCGGCCTTGACCAGGAAGCTGTCCCCGTGGCCGTGGTAGCAGCCCTCGAACTTGACGATCCGCGAGCGCCCGGTCGCGCCGCGCGCCACCCGAATCGCCGACAGCGTCGCCTCGGTGCCGGAGTTGACCATCCGCACCATCTCGCAGCTCGGCATGATTGTGGTGATCGCCTCGGCCATCGTCACTTCCAGCGCGTTCGGCACGCCGAAGCTGAGGCCATCACGCATCGTGCGGGCGACCGCATCGAGCACCTTCGGATGAGCGTGGCCGGCGATCATCGGGCCCCACGAACCGACGTAATCGATATAGCGGTTGCCGTCGACATCGAACAGGAACGGACCTTCCGCACGCGCAGCGAAGAACGGCTCGCCGCCGACCGACTTGAACGCGCGCACCGGCGAGTTGACACCGCCGGGCAGCAGCTCGGAAGCGCGGGCGAACAGGGCGTGGGAACGATCGTGATTCATGCGGGACTCGGTCAGTGGAGTGGGGTGAAGCAGGACATGTAGGCGCGGGTGGCTGCGTCGGGGTCGGGCGCGTCGAACACGCCGCTGATTACTGCAAGCAGATCGGCGCCCGCGTCGACCAGAGAAGCCCCATTGTCCGGCGTGATGCCGCCGATCGCCACCAGCGGCACGCCGAGTGATGCGGCGGCGGCCAGCAGTGCCGGATTCGCGACCCGCGCGTCGGGTTTGGTCGGCGATGGAAAGAACGCGCCGAACGCAACGTAATCGGCGCCGACCGCCACTGCGTTGCGGGCCAACTCCAGACTGTCATAGCAGGAGGCGCCAACGATGGCGCCCGGGCCGAGCGCGGCGCGGGCCGTGGCGAGCTCCCCGTCGTCTTTGCCCAGATGCACGCCGTCGGCGCCAACCGCCGCGGCCAATCGCCAGTCGTCGTTGATGATCAGCGGCACCCCGTGGCGAGCGCACGCAGGCTGCAACAGCCGGGCCTGTTGCGCGCGCAGGCTCGCGTCCGCGGACTTGTTGCGGTACTGCAGCCATGTTGCGCCCGCGGCAAGCACCACCTCCACGCGTTCAAGCAGACGTCCGCTGTCCGGTTCATCGGGCGTGATCGCATACAGTCCGGACGATTTCCGGGACGGGTCGTTGTGGGGCTGGTTCATAACGGAGCTTTCGTCGGCGTGGGCGGGATGGGACAATGCGGAATCGCTCCCACAGCCGTTCATTATCCGCCCATGTCCGAAGCCGCCACGACCACCGAGTTCCGCACCTGGATGTGCGTCGTCTGCGGCTTCATCTACGACGAGGCCAAGGGCTTGCCGGAAGAGGGCATCGATCCGGGCACGCGCTGGGATGACATTCCCGACACCTGGACCTGCCCCGATTGCGGCGTGACCAAGGACGACTTCGAGATGATGGAGCTGTAGGCGGCAGCGCCTATGGGGAACCCGGAGGCGCGGCAATGCCGGGCCCCAGCGTTAGCTCGCTCCCGTCCTTCAGCCCCAGTTTTTCCGCCTCGCCGGCGTTGAGTTCCAGTACGTAGCGCGCGGGCGCGTCACTGGGGTAGGAGGGGCAAGCATTGCCGGCGGAGCACGGCGGCACGTCTCGCTGCTGCGACACCAGTACCCGCGCATCGTCGAAGTAAAGGATGTCCAGCGGGATCCGGGTGTTCTTCATCCAGTACGCCTGCGGCTCCTCACGATCATGGATGAACAGCATGCCGCGGCCGGCTTCCATCTGGTCGCGGAACATCAGGCCCCGGGCACGCTCGGCATTGTCGTCCGCAATTTCGACCGCGTAACGCGAACCGTCCAGCTCGACCCATAGATCGCTGCCGGACGCACAGCCGGCAGCAAGCAGGCAGCTGCCGAGCACCGCGCTTCGGATGACGCTCGGGAACCATCGCATCGGCCTACTCCATCCAGACTAAGGAACGCAGGAAGGTTGATCATGCGCCGTGCCGCGTCAAGCCCGGCGGTCGCTGCGAAAATTTTTCCATCTCCCTCTTCCCGAACCCGTAAAGGGTGTGCATAATGCGCGGCCCGCAACGACCGAATGACTGGACGCGGCGGGGGCAGCGGGACGAAAAAAGTGGTCGGGAAGGTGTTGACGGCCACGAAATCTGCTGTAAGATGTGCGGCTCACTCGGTCACTTAGGTGACGAGTACGGAACGCGGCGCTGAGGCCGGTTCCAAAGATCTTTGACAGTGTGCGCAGGTGACTTGTGCGGGCGTCTGGCGGGTGGATGGTTGTCCATTCGCAGATGTTCGACACAGTCCAAAT
>JBOHYC010000033.1:0-17577 GCA_050737755.1 Lysobacter sp. | reverse complement strand
GTGCTCGAACGGCTCGTGGTGGAACTCGCCACGCAGGTAGTTGTAGGCCACGGTGGAACCGGTGGCGTAGCACGCGATCGCCATGCCCTCGATCACCGCGTGCGGGTTGTAGCGCAGGATGTCGCGGTCCTTGGCCGTGCCCGGTTCGGACTCGTCGGAATTGCACAGGATGTACTTCTGGACGTCGCTGCCCTTGGGCATGAAGCTCCACTTGAGCCCGGTCGGGAAACCTGCACCGCCGCGCCCGCGCAGGCCGGACTGCTTGACCATCTCGACGACGTCGGCCGGCGCGATCTTCTCGGCGAGGATCTTGCGCCAGGCGCTGTAGCCGCCGGTCTTCAGGTAGTTGTCGTACGACCACGGCTTGTCGAAGTGCAAGGTCGTGTAGACGACGTTGTGCTCCTGCGGTGCCGGACCGACCGGGCCGTAGCCCTGCGAGTAATCGTGGTGCGCCATTACTTCAGCCCCTCAAGCAACTCGTCGACCTTCGCGGTGTCGAGCTTCTCGTGGTAATGACCATTGATGACCACCACCGGCGCGCCACAGCACGCGGCCAGGCACTCTTCCTCGCGCTTGAGGAAGACCTTGCCATCAGCGGTCGACTCGCCCAGCTTGCAGCCGAGCTTCTTCTCGGCGTGGGCAACCAGCGCTTCGCCACCGTTAAGCCAGCAGCTGATGTTGGTGCAGAAGGCGACGTTGTTGCGGCCGACCTGCTCGGTCTCGAACATCGAGTAGAAGCTGGCCACCTCGTAAGCCCAGACCGGCGGGATCGACAGGTACTTGGCGACCGCGGCGATCAGCTCGTCACTCAACCAGCCTTCGTTCTGCTCCTGCGCGGCATGCAGGCCCTGCAGCACCGCGGAGCGCTTGCGGTCGGGCGGGAACTTGGCCAGCCAGTGGTCGATGTGGGCGCGGGTCTTGTCCGACAACGCCACCATCGGGTCGACGTGCTGACAGGCTTCGAAATTTCCGGTCGCTTTCATTGCTCAGTAGATCCTCAGTCGATCGTCGCCGTTCACGGCTAGCGATCGATCTCGCCGAACACGATGTCGTAGGTGCCGATCATCGCCACCACGTCGGCCAGCATGTGGCCCTTGACCACGGTGTCCATTGAGGACAGGTGGGCGAAACCGGGCGCGCGCAGCTTCACCCGGAACGGCTTGTTGGCGCCGTCCGACACCAGGTAGCAGCCGAACTCGCCCTTGGGTGCCTCGACCGCGCAGTAGGTCTCGCCAGCCGGCACGCAATAGCCTTCGGTGAACAGCTTGAAGTGATGGATCAACGCTTCCATGTCGTCCTTCATCTCCTCGCGGGAAGGAGGCGCGACCTTGTAGTTGTCCAGCATCACCGGGCCGGGATTGGCCTTCAGCCACTTCACGCACTGCTTGATGATGCGGGTGGACTGGCGCATTTCCGCGACGCGGACCAGGTAGCGGTCGTAGCAGTCGCCGTTGACGCCGACCGGGATGTCGAAATCGACCTCGGAATACCTGGCGTACGGCTGCTTCTTGCGCAGGTCCCATTCGACACCGGAACCGCGCAGCATCGGACCGGTCAGGCCCCACGCAAGCGCGCGCTCGGGACTGATCACGCCGACACCGACGGTGCGCTGCTTCCAGATGCGGTTGTCGGTCAGCAGCGTCTCGTACTCATCGACGCGGTTCGGGAAGTCGTCGCAGAACGCATCGAGGTAATCGAGCAGCGAGCCCTCGCGCCAGTTGTTGAAGCGCTTGAGGTCCTTGCCCTTGCGCCAAGGCGACTCCTTGTACTTCGACATCCGGTCCGGCAGGTCGCGATAGACGCCGCCCGGGCGGTAATAGGTCGCGTGCATGCGCGCGCCGGAGACCGCTTCGTAGCAGTCCATCAGCTCCTCGCGCTCGCGGAACGCGTACAGGAACACCGCCATGGCACCGAGGTCGAGCCCGCTGGAACCGATCCACATTAGGTGGTTCAGGATGCGGGTGATCTCGTCGAACATCGTGCGGATGTACTGCGCGCGCTCCGGTGCCTCGATCCCAAGCAGGGTCTCGATCGAGCGTACGTAGGCGTGTTCGTTGCACATCATCGACACGTAGTCGAGCCGGTCCATGTAGCCGATCGACTGGTTGAACGGTTTGGACTCGGCCAGCTTCTCGGTGCCGCGGTGGAGCAGCCCGATATGCGGGTCGGCGCGCTGCACGACTTCGCCGTCCATTTCCAGGATCAGGCGCAACACGCCATGCGCGGCCGGATGCTGCGGGCCGAAGTTCACGGTGTAGTTGCGGATCTCCATGCTGTTGAGGCCGGAGGTGTTGACGAGCGGCATGTCCGTGGCCGGCGTGGGGTGGGCTGGCGTGTTCATGGCTTGGCCTCGCGCGCCTGGCGGGCTTCGCCGGCAGCGGTCTGGTATCGCGAGTCGTCGCGGATTACGCGCGGCACCAGCACGCGCGGCTCGATCGACACCGGCTCATAGATCACGCGTTGCTTGTCGGCGTCATAACGTACCTCGACATTGCCGATCAGCGGGAAATCCTTGCGGAACGGGTGACCAACGAAACCGTAGTCGGTGAGGATCCGGCGCAGGTCCGGATGGCCTTCGAACACGATGCCGAAGAGATCGAACGCCTCGCGCTCGAACCAGTTGGCGCCCGGCCACACGGAAGTCAGCGAACTGACCACCGGGAGTGCGTCGTCGGCCGCGAAGGTACGCAGCCGCACCCGCAGGTTGTTCTGGCAGGACAGCAGGTGTGCGACCGCGGCAAAGCGGCGCTCCGGGGCGTCGGCGGCGCCGTTGGGCGCTTCACCCCAGACGAAACGTCCCATGCCCTTGCCCTCGACGCCGCGCGAGAAGCCTTCCGAGGACACCTCGGTATCCCACTCGTCGGAGCCGTAGCTGAGGTAGTCCACGCCGCTGACATCGACCAGCTGCTCGAAGCCGAACTCGTCGCGCAGGGTTTGCGCCGCGGTCAGCCAGCCGGCCGGATCCACGTCCAGACTGACCTCGCCACGCGGTTCGGCGACATCGACCAGCCCTTCAGGGAACCGTTCGCGCAGGCGCTCGGCGAACGCGCCGGCCGTCATGCCTTCCAGTGCGCCGGCCATCAGCGCACGCCCTGCTTGGCGTCACCGAAGTTGGTGCCGCGGCGGATTTTTTTCTGCAACTGCAGGATGCCGTAGACCAGCGCCTCGGCGGTCGGCGGGCAGCCCGGAACGTAGACATCCACAGGCACGATTCGGTCGACGCCACGGGTGACTGCGTAGGAATAGTGGTAGTAGCCGCCGCCATTTGCACAGCTGCCCATCGAGATGACCCACTTCGGGTCGGGCATCTGGTCATAGACCTTGCGCAACGCCGGGGCCATCTTGTTGACCAGCGTGCCGGCGACGATCATCACGTCGGACTGGCGCGGCGACGGGCGGAACACCACGCCGTAACGATCCAGGTCCAGTCGTGAGGCGCCCGCGTGCATCATCTCGACCGCACAACAGGCCAGGCCGAACGTCATCGGCCACATCGAACCGGTGCGCGCCCAGTTCCACAGGGTATCGAGGTTGGTGGTGACGAAACCCTGCTGCAGCAGCGGGTTGTCGCCCTCCGGCCGCAGGATGTCATCCAGGCGCCCTTCCGGCACCGGATTGTGCATCAGGCTCGACACGCGGTCGCCCAAGGTGCGCGGCTCGATCACTCCCATTCCAGCGCTCCCTTCTTCCACACGTAGATGAAGCCGAGCAGCAACATGCTCGCAAAGATGCCCATCTCGACCAGACCGACGATCCCGAGATCACGGAATACGGTCGCCCAGGGCACGATGAAGATGATTTCCAGGTCGAAGATGATGAACTGGATGGCGATGAGGTAGTAGCGCACGTCGAACTGCATGCGCGCGTCCTCGAAAGGCGCGAACCCGCATTCGTACGGAGACAGCTTCTCCGCTCCGGGGCGCTTGGGGCCGAGCAGGTTGCCCACCACCAGCAGGGCGACGCCGATACCGCTGGCGACGATAAGGAACAGCAGGGTCGGCAGGTATTCGGCCAGCACTTGTGTTCTCTCACTTCTAGGCTAGAGCCGCGTTGCCGCGGCCTTGGCTTGTGGCACCGCTGGTGCCTCGAATCGGCACCGGGATGCCGCTTGTTTTCCGCTTGCTGGAGTGGTGCCCAAGAGGGGACTCGAACCCCTACGACCTAAGCCGCTACCACCTCAAGGTAGTGCGTCTACCAATTCCGCCACCTGGGCACATGATCCAACCAACCGCTGACATCCATTTCGACATCCCTGCCCTGTCCGTGATCCCCGCCATGACTGGCCGGAACCACATTTCGGTCATCGTGACCAGACCCCCAAGCCTCCATGCCGGGCGTCAACACCACCATTGTATCGCCTGTATTACTCGCCGGCAGGTTCGGACGGTGCCGAACCGGGCGTTTCCGCTGCCGGCGCGGCCGGGATGCTGTCATCCGCAGCCGGGACCTGTGACTGGCTGGCCGTCGGAACCGTTGCCGCGGGAACCTGGGCAGCGCCTTCAGGCGCCGCGGGTGCCGCCGGGACCTGCGCCATCACGCCCAGATCGGTGGTCGCCGCGGTGGGCGCGCTCCGCTCGGTCGCGTGCCACGCCATGTACAGGCTGATCGAGAAGAACACGATCGCCAGCCACTTGGTGGCCTTGGTAAGGAAACTGGATGCGCCACGCGCACCGAACACGGTCGCCGAAGCGCCGCCACCGAAACCCGCGCCCGCCTGCGCACCCGCGCCACGCTGCATGAGGATCAGCGCGACCATCGCGATTGCGACAAGCAGATAGATGACGGTAAGGAACAGCAGCATCGGAAAACTCTATTGTTTGGTTCGGTGACGGGCAGGCCCGGAACCGGTCAGGGCGCCGCCGCGGCTGCGATGGCGTTGAAATCGTCGGCGAACAGCGAGGCCCCGCCAACCAGGCCACCATCCACGTCCGCCTGTGAAAACAGCGCGGCCGCATTGTCGGCCTTCACGCTACCGCCGTAAAGCAGTGGCAGCGAGCCAGCGATTCTAGCATCGTGCGCGGCGATTTCGCTACGGATGAATGCGTGCACGGCTTGCGCCTGTTCCGGCGTGGCGGTCTGGCCGGTGCCGATCGCCCAGATCGGCTCGTAAGCGACGATGGCGCCCTCCAGCGCCGCGGCGCCGTCTTTCAGCAATGGCGCCAGTTGCTCCTGCAAACGCCATTCGGTCTGGCCATCCTCGCGCTCGCTGAGGGTCTCGCCGATGCAGAGGATCGGCACCAGTCCCGCAGCCTTGGCGGCGCGGAACTTGGCGGCAACCATTTCGCTGGTCTCACCGTGGTACTGGCGGCGCTCCGAATGGCCGATCAGGCCGTAACGCGCACCGACGTCGACCAGCATCGCGGCCGACACCTCGCCGGTATAGGCGCCCTTCTCGTTGACGCTGACATCCTGGGCGCCGAACTGCAGTCCGCGGGCGCCATATTTCCCGACCAGTTCCCCCAGGTAGGGCAGCGGCGGAAGAATGATCCGGTCCACGCCGGCAGGCGTGTTCACCGCCGCGACCGCATCGAGCAATTCGCCTGCGAAACGGCGATCGCCGTGCAGCTTCCAGTTTCCGGCGACGACCTTGCGACGAGCCATGGACCACTCCGTGATGCGGGAGCGGAGATTGTACCGAAGCGGACACGCGGAAACATGCCGACGCGGTCGGCTTGCGCGGTACGATCGGAATGATGCAACCGGTAGTCCACAGCTTCCAGCCGGTCACCGGCAAAAATGTCCGCGTGCTGGTACTCGGCAGCATGCCCGGATTGAAATCGCTGCAGGCGCACCAGTACTACGCGCATCCGCAGAACCGCTTCTGGCCGTTCATGGGCGAACTGGTCGGCGCGAATCCCGCACTGCCCTACCCCGAGCGCTGCAATCGCCTGACGGCCGCAGGAATCGCGCTGTGGGACGTGCTGGCCAGTTGCGAACGGCCCGGCAGCCTCGACAGCGCGATTCGCGACGACACCGCGGAGGTCAATGATTTCCCCCGGTTCTTTGCGGCGCATCCCGCCATCGGAACGGTGCTGTTCAACGGAGCCAAGGCCGAGAGCACGTTCATCCGTCGCGTGTTGCCGCGTCTTGCGGGGCCGCCGATGCAGTACCTGCGATTGCCATCCACCAGTCCGGCCAATGCTTCGCAACGCCATGAGGACAAGCTCGCGGCCTGGCGTGATGCCCTGCAGTCGGGCGGGATATCGACCCGGTCGTCACCGGCCGTCAGGTTACTTCAGCTTGATCTCGCGCAACCGCTCGTCCAAATAGGCCTGGGCGGTGATCGGCTCGGGGTAGCGGCTGGGGCTGTCGGGCGTGATGGTCGACGGCAGTACGTCGATCAGGAAATCCGGATTCGGATGCAGGAAGAACGGCGTGGAATAGCGCGGTTGCCGCGCGGCTTCGCCCCGAGGGTTCACCACCCGGTGGGTGGTCGACGGATACACGTGGTTGGTCAGCCGCTGCAGCATGTCGCCGATGTTGACCACGATGGTGTCGGCCTCGGCGGTGAACGGCACCCACTCACCCTGGTGCGACCGGACTTCCAGGCCCGCGGCACTCGCCCCGACCAGCAGCGTGATCAGGTTGATGTCCTCGTGCGCGCCGGCGCGCTCGTTGGGGATCTCGGGGCTGGTGATCGGCGGGTAGTGGATTGGCCGCAGGATCGAGTTGCCGCAATTGGTCTTGTCGGCGAAATAGTCCCCGGCCAGGCCGATATGCAGGGCCAACGCGCTCAATATCCGGGCACCGAGCTGGTCGAGCGACTCGTACAGGCCGTAGGCGATCTCGCGGAACTCGGGAATTTCTTCCGGCCACAGGTTCGGCGGCATCACCGCTGCGTACTTCGAGTCACGCGGAACCTCGCGACCGACGTGCCAGAATTCCTTGAGATCGAAGTGCTGCGCACCCTTGGCGGTTTCCACCCCATACGGCGTATAGCCGCGCGCGCCGCCACTGCCGGCCACGTGGTACTTGCGCTTGACCGCTTCGGGCAGCGCGAAGAAACGCTCGAACACGTCGTAGGCCGCGGTGATCCGCTCCTGCGGAATGCCATGGCCACGGATGCCGGCGAATCCCCACTCGCGGTACGCGGCGCCTATCTCGGCAACGAAGGCATCGCGATCGCTGTCGAAGCGGCGGATGTCGAGTGTGGGAATGCGGGCCTGGCTCATGCGGATGTCATTGCTTCGATATCGATATGGAAAGTTGCCGCAACCCACTCACTCGGCTGCGGCGCGCACGGCGTCGGCAAGGCGATCGAGGGTCGTCTGGACCAGCGCGGCGTCATCCGCCTCGACCGTGACCCGCACCACCGGCTCGGTTCCAGAAGGACGCAGGAATGCGCGACCGCGCCCCTTCACTGCGAGTTGCGCGTCGGCCAACGCCACCTGCACCGATTCGGCTTCGGCCGGTCGGGCTCCATTGGCGAAACGCACGTTGACGGTGCGTTGCGGCACCCGGACCAGTCCGGCCAGCGCTTCGCTCAACCCGATCTTGCGCCGATGCAGCACTTCCAGCACCTGCAACGCGCTGACGATGCCGTCACCGGTACTGGCACGATCCAGGCAGAGCAGGTGGCCGGACGCTTCGCCGCCGAGTACACCGCCATTTTCGACCAGTTGCCTATGGACATGGCGGTCGCCAACCTTGGAGCGCAGGAAGCCGATCCCCGCCTGTTCGAACGCCTGCTCCAGACCGAAGTTGGTCATCAGCGTGCCTACCACAGGACCCTGCAGGCGGCCGCTGTCACGCCAGTCGCGCGCGAGGATGTACAGCAGGTCGTCACCGTCACAGACGCGGCCCTGGTCGTCGACGAACATCACCCGGTCGCCGTCGCCATCAAATGCGATACCCAGGTCGGCTCCAGTCTCGCGCACGCGGGTGGCCAGCGCGTCCGGATGGGTCGAGCCGACGCCGTCGTTGATGTTGAGGCCGTTGGGATCGGCGCCGATTACCTCGACCTGCGCGCCCAGTTCGCGCAGCACGATCGGCCCGACCTGGTATGTCGCACCATTCGCGCAATCCATCACGATGCGCAGGCCGCCGAGGTCGAAACCCTTTGGCACCGAGTTCTTGCAGGCCTCGACGTAGCGCCCGATCGCGTCACGGGTGCGCACGGCCTTGCCGAGCTCTTCCGAGGAGACGGTGCGGAACGGCGACTCCAGCGCAGCCTCGATCGCCAGTTCGGTGGCGTCGTCGAGCTTCTCGCCCTCGGCCGAGAAAAACTTGATGCCGTTGTCGTAATGCGGGTTGTGCGACGCCGAAATGACGATGCCGCCATCGGCGCGCAGTGAGTGGGTCAGGTGTGCGACCGCCGGGGTGGGCATCGGGCCCATCAGCTGCACGTCGACACCGGCCGCGACCAGTCCGGCCTCCAGCGCAGCCTCGAACATGTAGTTGGAGATCCGGGTGTCCTTGCCGATGATCACCAGCGGCTTGCGCCAGGCGTTGCGCTTAAGCACATGGCCGTAGGCGTTGCCGAGGCGCAATACGAAGTCGGCCGAGATCGGGCCTTCGCCCACTCGACCGCGGATGCCGTCGGTACCGAAGTACCTGCGGCTCATGCGTCGACCTTCTCGAGCGTGACCTCGATTTCATCGTCGGGTTGCGGCTGCTTCATCATCAGCGCCAGAAGCTGGGCGAGCCGGTCGCGCATCTCGCGGCGGTCGCAGATCTGGTCGATCGCGCCGTGCTCGAGCAGGAATTCGCTGCGCTGGAATCCCTCTGGCAGGGTCTCGCGCACGGTCTGCTCGATCACGCGCGGACCGGCGAAGCCGATCAGCGCTTCGGGCTCAGCGATGTTGATGTCGCCCAGCATCGCCAGCGACGCGGAGACGCCGCCGGTGGTCGGATGCGTCAGCACCGCGATGTATGGCAGTCCCGCCGCACGCAGCCGACCCAGCGCGGCCGAGGTCTTGGCCATCTGCATCAGCGAGAACAGGCTTTCCTGCATGCGCGCGCCGCCGGTGGCGGTGAAACACACCATCGGGCAACCGGCTTCGAGCGCGGCTTCGGCGGCCAGTGCAAAACGCTCGCCGACCACCGAGCCCATCGAGCCACCCATATAGGCGAAGTCGAACGAGCACGCGACCAGCGGGCGTTGCTTCATCGTGCCCTGCATCGCCACCAGCGCGTCGCGCTCGCCGGTGGATTTCTGCGCGGCCTTGATTCGGTCCGAGTACTTCTTCTGGTCCTTGAACTTGAGCACGTCAACCGGGCCGAGGCTGGCGCCGATCTCGCTGGTGCTGCCTGCATCGAACAGGGCCTTGAGCCGCGCGCGAGCGCGGATTGGCATGTGGTGGCTGCATTTCGGGCAGACCTCGAGGTTCTCCTCGAGTTCGGGGCGGTACAGCACCGCACCGCAGCGGTCGCACTTTTCCCACAAACCCTCGGGAACACTGCGACGTTTCGCGGTGCTTCCGGTTTCGGTGCGGATGCCGGACGGCATGAGTTTCTTGAGCCAGGACATGCTTTGAGGTCTTCCCGTTCAGGCTGTTGCAATGCGGTCGGCGCGCTGGGGTATCAGGTATGAGCGCCGCCGGCCAAGCGGGTCAGTTTAACGCAGCGTCCCTATCCCGGCCGCAGCCCGTCCAGCGCCGAGCGCAACGGCGCCAGGAACGTGCGTGCACGCTCCGTGGCTTCATCGGGGCTCGCCGCACCATCTAGGGCGGCGACCAGCGCGCTGCCGACCACCACACCATCGGCCTGCCGTGCCATCGCGGCGGCACTCGCGGCGTCCTTGATGCCGAACCCGGCTACCACCGGCACCGGGCTATTGGCACGGATCTGCTGCATGCGGTCGCTGGCGACACCGGTGTCGAGCCGGTCGGCGCCGGTCACGCCGGCATAGCTGACGTAGTACAGATAACCGCTGGCACTCGCGCACAAGCGGGCCATGCGCGCGTCGGAAGTGGTCGGTGCGGCCAGCAGGATCAGAGCGAGGCCATGCGCGGAGAATGCGTCACGGAATTCTTCGGCCTCCTCCGGGGGCAGGTCGACCAGCAATACACCATCAACGCCTGCGTCGACCGCCTCGCGGGCAAAGCGTTCGGCGCCGCGGATTTCGACCGGGTTGAGATAGCCCATCAGGACCACGGGAGTGGCGTCATCGCGACGGCGGAACTCGCGGACGCTTTCGAACACGTAGGACAACCCGGCGCCGCGCTCCAGTGCGCGTTCGGAACTGCGCTGGATGGTTGGGCCGTCGGCCATCGGATCGGAAAACGGCACCCCGAGTTCGATCAGGTCCGCCCCCGCGTCGACCAGCGCGTGCATCACCGGTACCAGCGCCTCCAGCGACGGGTCGCCGGCCGTCATGAACGGGACAAGGGCCTTGCGGCTGTCAGCCCGGAGTCGGGTGAAACGGGCGTCGATACGATTCATGGCGCTCAAAATTCGATGCCGTCGCGGGCGGCGATGGTGTGTACGTCCTTGTCGCCACGGCCGGAAAGGTTGCACAGGACCAGTTGGTCCTTCGGCATGGTGCGGGCGAGCTTGATCGCTTGGGCGATCGCGTGGCTCGATTCCAGCGCAGGAAGGATGCCTTCGCTCCGCGCCAGCTGATGGAACGCGGCCAGCGCCTCGTCGTCGCTGACACCGACGTAATCGGCCCGGCCCGCGTCCTTCAGGAACGCGTGCTCGGGGCCGGCGCCCGGGTAGTCGAGCCCGGCGGAAACCGAGTGGGTTTCGATTATCTGGCCATCGTCGTCGCACAGCACGTAGGTACGGTTGCCATGCAGCACGCCCGGCCGGCCAGCCGCCAGCGAAGCCGCGTGACGGCCACTGTCGATGCCCTCGCCCGCCGCTTCGGCACCGACGATTCGGACGTCCGGATCATTGAGGAACGCATGGAAAATGCCGATTGCGTTGCTGCCGCCTCCGACGCAGGCGGTGACCGCGTCCGGCAAGCGACCGTACTCGGCCAGCATCTGCGCCCTCGCCTCACGCCCGACCACGGCGTTGAAGTCGCGCACCATTCGCGGGTACGGATCCGGACCGGCGACGGTGCCGATGATGTAGAAGGTGTCGGCGACGTTCGTCACCCAGTCGCGCATCGCCTCGTTGAGCGCGTCCTTGAGCGTCGCCGAGCCGCTGGTCACCGGTACCACGGTCGCGCCGAGCAGCTTCATCCGGTAGACATTGATCTTCTGGCGATCGATGTCGGTCGCGCCCATGTAGACCACGCATTCCAGCCCGAGCCGCGCGGCGACCGTGGCCGAGGCCACGCCGTGCTGGCCGGCGCCGGTCTCGGCGATGATCCGCGGCTTGCCCATCCGCGCCGCCAGCAGGCCCTGGCCGATGGTGTTGTTGATCTTGTGCGCGCCGGTGTGGTTCAGGTCCTCGCGCTTGAGCAGGATCTGGGCGCCGCCGACCTCGTCGCTGAGGCGCTGCGCATGGTAGATCGGGCTCGGCCGGCCGACGTAATGGGCCAGGTCGCGTTCGAACTCGGCGATGAAGTCCGGGTCGATCCGCGCCGCGTCATAGGCATCCGCCAATTCCTGCAGCGGTCCGATCAGCGTCTCGGCGACGAACCGGCCGCCAAAGCGACCGAAGTGGCCGTCGGCATCGGGTTGGGCATGGAAATCGATGGGGGATTGGTCAGGCATGTCCGGCTACGGTCTCAGTCGAGGATGTGGCAATCGGCGCGGCGCACTTCTTCGACGAAGTGGCGCATCCGGTCGCCATCCTTGATTCCAGGTGTGCTCTCGATGCCGCTGGACACATCAACGCCCCACGGCAACGTGGCCATGATCGCATCGAACACGTTGTCGGCCGACAAGCCACCCGCCAGCATGAACGGCTTCTGCACGCCGGCCGGGATCCTGCCCCAGTCGAACGGTTTTCCACTGCCGCCGGAACCGCCCGGCGGGTGGCTGTCGAACAGGAAACCGCTCGCCGCCGGATAACGGACGTGCAATGCCGCCGGGTGCTGCGACGCGATCTCGCTGCCCATCGGGATCGCCTTCAGGTAAGGCACCCCGAAGCCGCGACAGAACGTGTCGTCCTCGTCGCCGTGGAACTGCAACAGGCTCGGCCGCACCTGCCGCACCACTTCGCGCACCTCGTCGACCGGGTTGTCACGGAACAGCGCAACCGCATCGACCAGTGGAGCCAAGGCGTGGCGCATGGCCCGCGCCTCTTCGGGCTCGACCCGGCGCGTGCTGCCGGCGGCGAATACGAAACCGATCGCGTCCGCGCCCAACTCACAGGCCAGCCGGACATCGCCGGGCCGCGTGAAGCCGCAGAACTTGATTCGAGTGCGGAACAGGATCCGGTTCAAGACATCGCCTCGTGCAACTCCACTTCGACAGGAAGGCCCCATTGTGCGGGGTAGCGGGGGCCGAGGAACACCAGTCCGGCCGAAGGTGCGGTGGGACCGGCGACGGCGCGGTTGCGGCCGGCCAGCAGTTCGGCGATCCAGCCTTCGGGACGCTCACCGCGCCCCACCGGCAACAGGCTACCGACGATATTGCGGACCATGTGGTGCAGGAAAGCATTGGCCTGAACCTCGATCGCGACCACTTGGTCGCTCCGCACGACACTGATTTCGTGCAACTGGCGGCGCGCGTGCGGCGCCTGGCAGTGGACGGTACGAAACGCGGAAAAATCGTGATCGCCGACCAGCGCCTGCGCGGCGCGATGCATCGCGTCGGCGTCCAGCGGCCGGCGCTCCCAGGCCAGGTACTGGCGATGCAGGGCGGGCCGGACCTGGCGATTGAGGATCGAGTAGCGATAGCGGCGCGCACGCGCGGAAAACCGTGCGTTGAAGTCGTCCGCGACCGGAACGCACCAGCGCACGCACACCGACGGCGGCAACTGGCTTGAAGTCCCCAGCACCCAAGCGCGCGGGTCGCGCCCGACCGGACCGTCGAAATGCACGACCTGGGCCGACGCGTGGACGCCGGCATCGGTGCGGCCGGCACAGACCACGTCGACCGGGCTGCCGGCGACGAAAGAAAGCGCCTTTTCCAGCGCGGCCTGGACGGTGGGTTCGTTGCGTCGCTCCGGCTCGCCACGCCGGTTCAGGCGTTGCCAGCCGGAAAATTCGCTGCCGTCGTATTCGACCCCGAGCGCAAAGCGCGACACGGTCAGTCGAGTTCGCGCAGCATCTGCGTCGCCTGCTGGCGGAGAGCGTGGTCGCCGTTGATCGCGATCTCGCCGAGCAACTGGCGGGCGCTGTCACGGTCGCCAAGGTCGAGGTAGGCGCGGGCGAGTTCCAGACGCTCGCGACCCGGCACCTCGGTATCAGCCATCGTGGGTTCCGCTGCCGCCGGCGCAGGCACGTTCAACTTCGGCGAGCCAGCGTGCCAGGTCGGCGTCGGGGCGGACGGGGCGGGTGCAGCCGGGATGACCGGGGTGGCAGGCGCGACTACGGGGGCCTCCTGGGCCGGCACAGAGGCCGACATCACGGGCTCGCGTTGTGGCGCGGCGACTGGCTTCGCAACCGGGAACCCCGCGGCCAGCGGTGACGGGTTGCCCTGCGAAGCGGGTGCACGGAATCCACCGGCATCGACCTCGGCGCGGCGGCGCATCCACCAGCCTCCCAGCAGACCCAGCACCAGCAATCCGGCACCGCCCAGCAACCACGGCAGGCCCGGCGCACCCGTGGCCTGTTCGGCCGCCTGGGTCTCGGCAAGACGCTGCTGCACCGCGGTCAGCTCGTTGTCCTTCATCTGCAGCAGTTTCTGCTGGTCGGCCTGGAGCTTCTCGAGGTCGGCGACGCGGCTCTTGAGGTCCGCCAGTTCGGCATTCCGCGCGGCCAAGGTTTCCTGGGTCTGTTGCATTTCCTGTCGCACCATGTCGCCCTCGGCTCCGGCGCTGATGCCGGACTGGGTCCCCGCCTGCGACGCGCCGCTGGCGCCCGGGGGAACGATTTCAAGCCGGGCGCCGCCGGCCGCGGTGGCCGACGCGTCCGACGTACTGTCGGTTGGGGAACTGGCGTCCGCGGTCGCACCGGCCGGTTTCGCGGCCAGCGCCGGCTGCGGCACCGGCGCGCGCGCGGTGCGCCAAGCGCGGGTCTGCTCGCGCACGCGCGCCATCGCATCGGCAACGTCGACACTGCGCACCTCGGCTGCATCAGGCACGCGCAACACCGCGCCCTGCTT
The DNA here is from genome assembly GCA_050737755.1 of Lysobacter sp. Taxonomy (GTDB): domain Bacteria; phylum Pseudomonadota; class Gammaproteobacteria; order Xanthomonadales; family Xanthomonadaceae; genus Novilysobacter. Next base: position 3,472 of record JBOHYC010000033.1, on the reverse strand, counting down.
GAGCAGATTGACGTTGCCATTGATGAACGCATCGGGGTTGGCATTCAGCAGCGCGATCATCGACTGGTCGAGGCTGGTATCGAAATCCAGGCGTTCCGCGATCTCCGACAGGGTCTCGCCAGCGCGGACCGCACCGTACTCGCCGGGACGCGCCGCCGGGATTGGCGGCGGAGCGGATACCACCGGCCTCGGCGCAGCGGCTGGCTGGGGCGTCGGCTCGATTGCCGTGTCCGGAGCTGCCTCCGAGCCGGCCTGCCCGGCGTCAGCGGGCTCCGGCTGTGATTCCTGCGCGTCGGCGGTATCGGTCTGGGGTACGCCCGCAATTGCCGCGGGTTCGCTCGCGATCATGTTGGACGGTGCCGCGACCGGCGCCTCGATCGGCGGCTGCAACGGTGCCGACACCGTTCGTGGCGCATCGATCAGCGTCGAGTATTCGCGGACCAGCCTGCCCTGCCCCCAGTCGACTTCGACCAGGAAGGTCAGCAGCGGCTGCTCGATCGGCTGGATGCTGGTGACCCGGATCACCGGATTGCCGCGATCGTCCAGCGCCGATACGAACTGCAGGTTGGCGACCACCGAATCCGGCGGCCGTAGACCGATGCGGGCAAAGGTTTCCGGCGATGCCAGGCCCGCGCGCAGGCGCTCCAGCTCGGCGGGATCGTTGGAAATAATCGGAATTTCGGCCAGCAGCGGCTCGCCAAGCTTCGACTTCAGCTCGATCTGGCCCAGTCCCAGCGCCGCGGCCGTGCTGCTGGCCAATGCCAGCCCCACCGCCAATGCCGTACGCACGAATCGCTTCACAACCACTCCCGACTGCTGTCCCCTGGCCGCGACTCTAGCGATCGACGCCCGCCGCGGCAATGCAAAACCGTGCCGTTGTCAGGGTTTGGGCGGCTCACCGAGCACCAACTCCGCCAACTGCACCGCGTTCAGCGCGGCGCCCTTGCGGATGTTGTCGGAGACTACCCACAACGACAGGCCGCGCGGATGCGAGATGTCCTCGCGGATCCGGCCGACGTACACCGGGTCGCTGCCCGAGGCGTGGGTAACCGGCGTCGGGTAACCGCCATCCACGGGCTCGTCGACCACCTCGATGCCTGGCGCCGCCTCCAGCAACTTGCGTGCGTCGAGGGCGGTCAACTTGTCGCGGGTCTCGATGTGCACCGCCTCGGAATGGCCGTAGAACACGGGCACCCGCACCACTGTTGCGTTCACCCCGATGGCGTCGTCGCCGAGGATCTTGTGGGTTTCCCACACCAGCTTCATCTCCTCGCTGGTGTAGCCGTTGTCGCAGAAGTCGCCGCCGTGCGGGATCACGTTGAAGGCGATCTGCACCGGGTAGACCTCCGCCTTCGCCTGCTGGAAATTGAGCAGGCTTGCGGTCTGCCGGCCGAGTTCCTCCAGCGCGCGCTTGCCGGTGCCGGAGACCGACTGGTACGTCGCGATGTTGATGCGTTCGATGCCGACCGCGCGATGGATCGGAGCCAGCGCGACCATCAGTTGCATGGTCGAGCAGTTCGGGTTGGCGATGATTCCGCGGGGGCGGTCGCGCGCGGCGTCCGGGTTCACCTCGGCCACCACCAGCGGCACGTCGTCGTGCTGGCGGAACACCGAAGAGTTGTCGATCACCACTGCGCCGGCGGCGGCGAACTTCGGGGCGTACTCCTTCGATACCGAACCACCGGCGGAGAACAGGGCGATATCAACGCCGGTCGGATCAAACGTGGCGAGATCCTGCACCGTGATCGATTTGGCGCCGTACTCGATTTTCTCACCCGCCGAACGCTCGCTGGCGAGCAGGTGCAGTTTGCCAATCGGGAACTGGCGCTCGGCGAGGATTTTCAGCATGGCCTCGCCGACGGCACCAGTGGCACCGACGATGGCTACGTTTACGGGCTTGCTCATTTCTCTTCCTGATGAGGTTCGATGACGGCGGCGGACGTTGCTGTCCAGGGAGATTTTCTTCGGGTGGGAGCGACGTCGGTCGGGAACGTCTGGTGTCACGGGGTCGCCGTGCGTTCGCGACTTACGTCGCTCCTACAGGATTTACGGTTTTCGGTCGGGCACGCGCGGGGTGACTTCGCCGACATCGCCGCATTGCGCGCGGTGGCGCAGGGCCTGGTCGATCAGCACTAGCGCGACCATCGCCTCGCAGATGGGCGTGGCGCGGATACCGACACAGGGATCGTGCCGGCCGGTCGTCACCACCTCGACGGTATCGCCGTGGATGTCGAGGCTGTCGACCGGCAAGCGCAGGCTGGAAGTCGGCTTGAACGCGACCGAGCAGCGCAGCGCCTGGCCTGAACTGATGCCGCCGAGGATGCCGCCGGCGTGGTTGGATTCGAAACCTGCAGCAGTGATGTGGTCGCGATGTTCGCTGCCGCGCTGGGCGATGGACGCGAAGCCATCGCCGATCTCGACGCCCTTGACCGCATTGATGCTCATCAGCGCGCCGGCCAGTTCGCCATCGAGCTTGCCGTAGATCGGCTCACCCCACCCCGGCGGCAAGCCTTTAGCGACCACGTCGACACGCGCGCCCACCGAGTCGCCCGATTTGCGCAGCGCATCCATGTAGGTTTCCAGCGCAGGCACCTGGGCGGCATGCGGCCAGAAGAACGGGTTGTCCTCGACAACTGAAAGGTCATGGCCGTCGGGGACGACTTCGCCGATCTGCGACAGGAAGCCCTGCACTTGCACGCCATGTTTTTCGGCCAGCCACTTCTTCGCGATCACGCCGGCGGCTACCCGCATGGTGGTCTCGCGCGCCGACGAGCGACCACCGCCGCGCGGGTCGCGAATGCCGTACTTCTGCCAGTAGGTGTAATCGGCGTGGCCGGGGCGGAACTGTTCGGCGATCTTCGCGTAGTCCTTGCTGCGCGCATCCGTGTTGCGGATCAGCAGCGCGATCGGGGTGCCGGTGGTGACGCCCTCGTAGACGCCGGAGAGGATCTCGACTTGGTCGGTCTCGTGGCGCGCGGAGGTGTGGCGGGATTTCCCTGTCGCGCGTCGCGCGAGGTCGTGGGCGAAATCCTCCGGCGCGAGCGCCAGCCCCGGCGGGCAGCCGTCGACCACGCAGCCGATCGCCGGCCCATGGCTCTCGCCGAAGGTGGTGACCGCAAACAGTTTTCCGAAAGTGTTGCTGGCCACGTGGATTCCCTCAGTCGCGGGCGTCGGCCAGCGCCTTGATCCTCGCATGGTGCTCGACCAGATCGGCGCGATCGACCGCGAAGATCCCCATCTGCCCGACCCGGAACTCCACCCAGGCCAGCGGCAGTTCCGGCAGCAGTTCGACCAGCGCGCGCTCGGCCTCGCCGATTTCGCAGACCAGCAGGCCGTTCTCGCTGAGGTGGTCGGGCGCATCGCGCAGGATCTTCAGCGCGAGGTCGAGGCCGTCATCACCGGCGCGCAGGCCCAGCTCGGGCTCGTGCGCGTACTCCGGCGGCAGCGCGTCGGTTTCGTCGTGGGTGACATA
>JBOHYC010000032.1:0-8785 GCA_050737755.1 Lysobacter sp. | reverse complement strand
CCAGCGCCGACCTGCGCGCCGGGCGGCTGCACATGGTGCTGCCCGGATACCGGTTCAGGGACACCGGCATCCACGCGGTGCCGCCGCGGGTTGGGGCTTTCGTCGATTTCCTCAGCGGACAATGGGGCGAAACCCCGCCGTGGGAGCGCGCCTGACGCGCTGCCGGCCGCGACGGAAACTGAATCGGTTGTATCGGATACGGCGCGATATTCACCGGACGTTTCCACCAGCCTGCCAAGACTCGTCCGGCACCCCACAGCCCGGAGGCATTCATGAAGAAGATCGCAATCCTGACCCTGGCCCTCGCCGCCTGCGCATCCGGCGCCGCGCTGGCCCAGGACGCGCTGACCGAACAGCAGGTCCGCGCCAGCCTGACCGAACAGGGCTACACCAAGGTCAACGACGTCGAGTTCGAGGACGGTGTGTGGAAGGCCGATGCGCGCAGCGCCGACGGCAACCGCATGGAAGTGCGGATCGACCCGGCCACCGGCAAGGTCTTTCCCGATACCCAGGTCGCGCAGATGAGTGAAGCCGATGTGCGCGCGCAACTGGCTGCCGCCGGTTACGTCAACGTGCATGACGTCGACTACGAGGACGGCATCTGGAACGCCGAGGCCGACGACCCGGAAGGCAAGGATGTCGAGCTGAAGATCGACCCGGCCAACGGCAAGGTCATCGGTACCGAGAAGGACTGACGCAGGCCGTTGTCCCGGACGCAGGCGTTGTTCCACAGGAAGGCAGCCCGCTCGCAGGCTGCCTTCTTTCGTTTCATTCCGAAGCTTGGCTCCAGCGACGTGCTCCGTCACCCTGGCGGCCCAGCTCGTCGGCCGGGTTGGCCGGCCTGCAGCGTTGCAGCGACAGGCAGCCACAGCCGATGCAGGCATCCAGGGTGTCGCGCAGCTGGCTCAGCTGGCGGATGCGGGCGTCGAGTTCGCCGCGCCAGCGCGCCGACAATCTTGACCAGTCGGCGCGGGTCGGGGTGCGGTCGTCGGGCAGCGTCGCCAATGCCTCGCGGATCGTAGCCAGCGGGATGCCGACCCGTTGCGCGACCCGGATCACCGCCACCCGCCGCAGCGTGTCGCGGGTGTAGCGGCGCTGGTTGCCGGCGGTGCGCTGGCTGCTGATCAGGCCGCGCATCTCGTAGAAGTGCAGCGCCGACACGGCTACCCCGCTGCGTTCGGCCAGTTGTCCGACCGACAGCTCCTGCGCTTTCGGCATGCGCTTGACCTCAACCTTGCTTGAGCTTTTATCCTCGTCGCTCGCGCATTCCCGCGTCAATCGAGAAAACCTTCCATGACCGACGCGCTCGACGCGGCTGCATCCCCGCCTGACGACGACGGCCTGCTGGCGCGCCGCTATCGCGCGCCGACGCTCGGCGCGGTGTCGCTGGTCGCGCTGTATGCATTCGAGGCGCTCGCAATCAGCACCGCGATGCCGACCGTGGCGCAGGCGCTGGACGGATTGACGCTGTACGCGATGGCCTTCGCCGGATCGCTCGCCGCGAGCGTGGTGGGCATGGTCGCGGCGGGCCGCTGGGCCGATCGCAGTGGGCCGCGTGCGCCATTGCAGCACGGCATCGTCTGGTTCGCGCTGGGCTTGATCATCGCCGGGTTGGCTCCGGCGATGTGGGTGTTGCTGCTCGGCCGCATCGTCCAGGGTTTCGGCGGCGGCCTGATGTCGGTGACGCTGTACGTGGTGGTGGGCCGGGTGTATCCGCCCCGGCTGCACGCGCGGATCTTCGCCGCGTTCGCCGCCGCCTGGGTGTTGCCGGCGATCATCGGACCGGTGATCAGCGGTTTGATCGTCGAGCAACTGGGCTGGCGCTGGGTGTTCCTGCTGGTGCCGTTGCTTGCCGTGGCGGCGGCGTTGATGGTGTTGCCGGCGCTGCGCGTACTCGGCGCGGTGACGGGAGAGGCGCCGACCGAAGCAGGCGACGGGCGCCGCATCTTCTGGGCCGTCGGCGCCGCCGCCAGCGCTTTGGTGTTGCACTACGGCGGACAGCAGCGTGGCTGGGCGGCCGCGGCGCTGCTGGCCGTCGCGCTGTCCGGGTTGCTGGTGTGCATGCCGCGATTGCTGCCGCAGGGAACCTTGCGTGCCGCCCGGGGCCTGCCCGCGGTGATCGCCCTGCGCGGGATTGCCGCCGCGGCCTTCTTCGGGACCGAGGTGTTCCTGCCGCTGCTGCTGTCGCGCGAACGCGGACTGACGCCGACCTGGGCCGGGGTGGCGCTGACCATCGGTGCGCTCGGCTGGTCGATCGGTTCGTGGAACCGCGGCCGAATGGCCGCGCCCGCGCCGCAGCGGGTGCTGGGGGCCGGCATGGCGATGTTGGCGGTTGGCGTGGTGGTGACGGCGTCGGCGGTGTTCCCGGCGGCGCCGGTCGCGGTTGCGCTGGTGGGCTGGGTGGTCGCGGGGCTGGGCATGGGCACGGTGTTCCCGAGCCTGTCGGTGCTGACCCTGGAACTGTCCGCGCCGTCCCGGCAGGGCATCAATGCGTCCGCGTTGCAGCTGTGCGATGCGCTTTTCACCGCAGGCATCCTGGCCTTGGGCGGATCGCTGTTCGCGGTACTGCTGGTACGCGCACCGATGGCAGCGTACCTGTCGGGCTTCGCGATCACCGCCGCGCTGGCGGCGCTGGGCGCCGTGTTGTCCGCCCGCACGCGTCCCGTAGGGGTCGCCTAGAACCGTATTGATGAAATTGCCCCTTCAGGAGGCGATCGCGCGGTCGTTAACCGGACATGTAACGCGGCCTTCCGTGCGGCCGCTGGGAGCGGTCGTGCGACCGGTCATTTCAGACGAGGTGGAAATCGGATCGGCATTGCCGTGGTCGGTATACGACCGCGACCGCAAGCTGCTGTTCGTGCAGGGCATGGTGATCGCCAGTCAGGCCCACCTCGATATCGTGCTCGAGCGCGGCATGGTGATGTCCGACATGCCGGACACGGAGACGGACGAGTGGCTCGATGACGATGCCATTGGCATGGCCGACGCCGAGTCGGCCCCGTCGCGCGAACCCGAGCCGCCGGTGTTCCGGCTGATGCAGAACCTCAAGCGCGAACTGCAGGTGCTGCACGCAGCGATCCTGCAATCGTGTTCCGACACGCTCGGCGAGCAGGTGCTCGAACTGGCCGACCGCCTGCGCGCCTTGGTGATTCGCGACGCCGATGCGGCACTGGCGGCGATGCAACTTGAGGTCGGCGACGACGGCGAGGTCGCGCGGATGATGCATGCGGCCACCTTGTGCCAGATGCTCGCGCATGCCCAGCAATGGGACGAGGACGAGAGCCGCTCGGTGGTCGCCGCGGCGCTGACGTTCGATATCGCGCTGGGCCCGGTCGCGGCCAAGCTGAACGAGCAACAGACCGCGTTGACCGCCGACCAGCGCGCCCTGATCGCCGCCCATCCGCAGGCCGGTGTCGAACTGCTGCAGGCCGCCGGCGTCACCGACCCGGTGTGGCTGGAGGTGGTTTTGCAGCATCACGAACGGCTGGATGGAAGCGGCTACCCCAACCGACTGCCCGGCCCCACGATCAGCCGGGGTGCCCGCATGTTGGGGATCGTCGACATCTTCTCGGCGCGGGTCAGGCCGCGTGGATACCGCGAGGCGGTTCACGCGCGTCACGCCCTGCGCAATCTGTTCCTGAAGCGCGGCGAGGTCGTCGACGAGGCGCTGGCGACCCTGCTGGTGCGCGAAATCGGCGTGTTTCCGCCCGGCACGCCGGTGCAACTGGCCAACGGCGAGATCGGCGTGGTGCGGCGCCGGGGCGCGGACGCGGCCCGCCCAATCGTGTCGCGCCTGATCAACGCCAACGGCACCCTCGCGGCGATCGCCACCCAGCGCGATACCAGCAAGCCCGAATACGCGATCACCGAAACCGTGCCGCCGCAGAAGTACCAGGTGCTGGTCGCCAGTGCCGGCGAGTTGTGGTGCAACGATCGCGGGCTGTTGCGTCCTTAGCCGCCGCGACGGCTCAGGCCGGCTGTGGGTCCGCGCCCACGCGTTGCCGCACCGCCGCCATGTCGCGGACCGGTCGCACTTCGATGCACCCAGTCGCCGCCCACGGGAACTCCGATGCGATGCGGACCGCTTCCTCGAAACTGGCGGCTTCGATCAGGTTGAACCCGGCCAGCACTTCCTTGGTCTCGGCAAACGGGCCGTCGAGTACTTGGGTGCGGCCGCCGCGAATACGCACCGAGCGCGCGGTGGTCGCCGGTTCAAGCTGTTGCGACCCGAGCAGGCAGCCGTCCGCCTGCAGTTCGTCGGCATGCTCGAAGCAGCCGCGCATGAGGGTGTCGAACCGGCCGTCGGGCAGGGCGTCCAGCAACGTCTCGTCGGTGTAGACCAGCAGCAGGAATTGCATGTGTCTTCCGGGTGGGTCAGAGCGCTCAATAATGCCGTAGATCAACCGGCCCTTGTGCCGGGTGGGCCGCGGTGGTGTCATCGCTCGCCATGCCGACCAACGACAGCCATCACCCCGCGCACCGCGCCATCGACGCTGTCTGGCGGATCGAGTCGCCGCGACTGATCGCCGGGCTGGCGCGGATGGTGCGCGATGTCGGGCTGGCCGAGGAGCTGGCGCAGGACGCATTGGTCGCCGCGCTGGAGCATTGGCCCACCGATGGCGTGCCCGACAATCCCGGTGCGTGGCTGATGGCCACCGGCAAGCGTCGCGCGATCGACCGCCTGCGCCGCAACACGCTGATCCAGCGCAAATACGAGGAGTTCGGCTACGAGCTGGAGGAGCGGCAAGGCGACGCGCTCGACCGACCGCCGGACGACGACGCTCGCCTTGAGGACGACATCGGCGATGACCTGTTGCGGCTGGTGTTCACCGCCTGCCATCCGGTGCTGTCGACGCAGGCGCAGGTCGCGCTGACCCTGCGCCTGCTCGGCGGGCTGGGTACCGACGAGATCGCGCGCGCGTTCCTGCAGCCGGAGGCGACCGTCGCCCAGCGGATCGTGCGGGCCAAGCGGACCCTGTCCGAGCGGCAGGTGCCGTTCGAGGTGCCGCGCCGCGACCACCTGCACGAACGGCTGGCGTCGGTGCTCGGCGTGGTCTACCTGATCTTCAACGAAGGTTACGCGGCGACTGCCGGTGACGACCTGATGCGCCCGGCGCTATGCGAGGAAGCACTGCGACTGGGCCGCGTGCTGGCCGGACTGATGCCGCTGGAGCCGGAAGTCCACGGGCTGGTCGCGCTGATGGAGATCCAGGCTTCGCGCGCGGATGCCCGGATCGGGGCCGACGGGTCACCGATCGTACTGCTGCATCAGGATCGCGCGCGCTGGGACCGGCTGATGATCGCGCGCGGCCTGGTGGCGCTGCAGCGGGCCGAACAGTTGGGCGGTGCCCGTGGCCCATTCGCACTGCAGGCCGCGATCGCCGCCTGCCACGCGCAGGCAGGGGAGGCCGGGGACACCGACTGGCCCCGCATTGCGACGCTTTATGCGGTGCTCGCCCAGGTCGCGCCGTCGCCGGTGGTCGAGCTCAACCGCGCGGTCGCGCTGGGTATGGTCGAAGGTCCCGCCGCCGGCCTGGCGCTGGTGGACACGCTGGCCGACGAACCCGCGCTCAGGCAGTACCACCTGTTGCCGGCGGTGCGCGGCGACCTGCTCGGCAAGCTCGGGCGCTTTGGGGAGGCCCGCCTGGAGTTCCAGCGCGCGGCCGGCCTCACCCGCAACGAGCGCGAGCGCGCACTGCTGCTGGACCGCGCGGCCGGTTGCGATTCGGGTGAAGGTGGGGCGGGCCAAGCCGGACCCCACACGCCGACGGACTGACCGCGCCGGCGTGGCGAGGCGCCGTCAGCGCTTGCGCGGCGCCGCGGTGGGTTTCGGCGCGCTCGCGGCCGTCTCGCCGGCGTTGGTCGGGGCGATCTTCTGCAGCACCCGGGTCACGCCAAGCTTCTCGACCTTGCCGCCGGCCTTCTCGAAGGCGGCGATATCGTCGGAGATACGCTCACTTTCGAAGTGTTTGTGCAGGTTTCCACCGCCGGCGCCGGTGGCGCTCTTGCGGGTCTTGGTCTTGCTGCTCTTCTTGCTGACTGACATCAATCCCTCCTGCGAGGGCTGACGCACCTCGGGGTTGCCTGGAGGCCGCCCGTACGGCGACCTTGCCCCACTATGCGCGCTTCCCGCTGAAAACGGAAAAGACGCCGGGCCGATACCGGCCCTTGAGCCCGTGAAACTGAACCGCGGCCGCGCTTCCCAAGCCTGCCCCGTCGGCGCACCATCACGCCTTTCCGCCGACCGGAGACGGCCGTGAACGCTCCCGACCGCGAATTCGACCCCGACGACAACTTCGAGAACAGCCGCGAGCACGAAGCGCCGCTGCACGACGAGGACGACGAAACCAGCATCGAGGCGCTGGTCTGGCAGTTGCTGCTGGTGATCAATCCCGGCGACGAAGAGGCCGCACTGCGCCAGTTCGACGGCTACCGCGAGGCCGTGGCCGCCGATGGCGAGGACGAGTCCGACCCGATGGCGCAGCTGAAGGACGTGATCGACTGGACTTCCGGTTTCCACGTCGAGGCCGACGACCCGGCCACCTTCATCGACGCCATCAACGAGCTGGTCGCGCGCTGGAACCTGGCGGTCGACTGGGGCGTGGAGGATGTCAGTGACGACGATTTCCTGGCCGCGACCGACGTGCCGGAACTGATGTCCACCGCCTACGACCGCCTGCGCGAATACGGCTACACCCTGTGGACCTGGGACGCCGGGGCCGACGCCCACGCCGGCTGGATCACGCTCAGCCGCGACGACGACGCGGTGCGGGTGCTGGTGCCCGCGCTCGGCATCGACGTGCGGCCCGGCAGCGACGCGTTCTGAGACGCGCGGACAGCACGCCGACTCGCCGTTCGGCTCAGTCCGAGTGTTTGCCAACCCACGCGAGGAAGGCGCCCATCCAGCCCTGCAGGAATTCGCGGCTGTCCTTGCCGATCCCACCGTCGTCATCGAACAGCCCATCCTTGACGTGGATGAAGGCCTCCGGCTGGCCCATGGTCGGCACGTCGAGGTAGGCCAGCGTGTTGCGCAGGTGCTGCTGCGCCATCGCGGTGCCGATCGAACCGATGGAGGCGCCGATCACGCCGGCCGGCTTGCCGGCCCAGGCGCTCTGTCCGTACGGGCGCGAGGCATGGTCGATCGCGTTCTTGAGCACGCCGGGAACCGAGCGGTTGTATTCGGGGGTGACGAACAACAGGCCCTGCGCGGCCTTGACCGCGCCCTTCAGGCGCTTGACCGGCTCGGCCTGGTTGTCGTCGTCGTCCTGGTTGTACAGCGGCAGGTCGCCGATCTCGGCGAAGCTGAAATCGAACCCGGCCGGGGCCAGCTTGACCAGTGCTTCCGCGAGCTTGCGGTTGAACGAGTCGCGACGAAGGCTGCCGACGATTACGAGGATATTGCTCATGGGGTGCGCTCCGTTTGGCGTGCTGGCTGGGGCCGGGCTTCTTGTAGGAGCGACGTAAGTCGCGATCGCACGGCGATCCCGGTTGGTCAGTGAAATCGCGACTTACGTCGCTCCTTCGGGCTCTATTCGGATTCGCGAGCGTAGCAACGCGTCCCTCCGGCACGGTTCACCCCGCCGTGACGCCTCGCGGCTCCGTACTGTCCCGCCGCCGGGACGTTGCCTCCCCGCGCCAGGGGTTTATCGCGACGGTCGCCGCAGGCAAGCTGGCCACCGTCCCGTTCGATTCGCCAGGCGCACCGCGCCGAGGAAGCCACGTGCAACCGATCATCTCCGTACGCAACCTCGACAAGACCTACGCCTCCGGTTTCCAGGCGCTGAAGAACGTCGACCTCGACATCCGCAAGGGCGAGATATTCGCCCTGCTCGGCCCCAACGGCGCCGGCAAGACCACTCTGATCAGCATCATCTGCGGCATCGTCAACCCGAGCAGCGGCACGGTGCTGGCGGACGGCCACGACGTGGTCGCCGACTACCGCGCGGCGCGCAGCAAGATCGGCCTGGTGCCGCAGGAGTTGTCGACCGATGCGTTCGAGTCCGTGTGGTCGACGGTGGCGTTCAGTCGCGGCCTGTTCGGCAAGGCACCCGACCCGGCGCACCTGGAGAAGGTGCTGCGCGAGCTGTCGCTGTGGGACAAGAAGGACAGCAAGATCCTGGCGCTGTCGGGCGGCATGAAACGCCGCGTGCTGATCGCCAAGGCGCTGGCGCACGAACCGCAGATCCTGTTCCTCGACGAGCCCACCGCCGGCGTCGACGTCGAGTTGCGTCACGACATGTGGCAGATGGTCCACCGCCTGCGCGAGCAGGGCGTCACCATCATCCTGACCACCCACTACATCGAGGAGGCCGAGCAGATGGCCGACCGCATCGGGGTGATCCTCAAAGGCGAGCTGATCCTGGTCGAGGACAAGGCCGCGCTGATGCGCAAGCTCGGCAAGAAGCAGCTGACCCTGACCCTGCAGGAACCGTTGCAGTGCATTCCCGAAGGCCTGTCCGGCCTGCCGCTGGAACTGTCCGACGACGGCAACGCGCTGGTCTACACCTTCGACGTGCAGTCCGAGCGCACCGGCATCGCCACCCTGCTGCGGCAGTTGGCCGAGCAGGGCATCGACTTCAAGGACCTGCATTCCAGCGAGAGTTCGCTGGAGGACATCTTCGTCCATCTGGTACGGGCCAATGCGACCCCGCCGCCGGCGGATGTCGCGGCGACGGAGGCACGCGCATGAACATCCACGGCATCCGCGCGATCTACCGCTTCGAGATGGCGCGCACCTTCCGCACGATCACCCAGTCGATCGCCTCACCGGTGCTGACGACCTCGC
>JBOHYC010000031.1:0-2900 GCA_050737755.1 Lysobacter sp. | reverse complement strand
CGAGGCCGATCGCACGCGGCTGGCGTCGCGCTCACTGGCGGCCTGGTTCCCGGAGCGCAGCTACGGCGTGGTGGTGCGCAAGGGCAAGTACCTGAGCCCGCAGGCGCGCGCGTTCACAGAGCTGATCCGGCCCGACCTGTTCGTGCGTACCGGTTATGACGCGACCGGTCATTCGGAGCGCTGAGCGCCTGTACCGCCGCGCCGCTCAGCGTCGCAATGCCCGCGCCGCGGCACGACGGTCGCCATCGTTCTCGCGCTGCACATACCAGCGGTGCTTGCGCCCCAACCACAGCCGGGCGGCGAACCACAGCATCGCCGGCGGATCGAGCAGGATCAGCGCATACCGCAGCGGGGTCGCGACGAGGCCCTGAAGCAGCGCCGCCCCGCGATGGCCCGGCGCGCCCAGCCACGCGCTGATCGCCAGCGTCAATGACACTTCGACGCCGACCATGACCGCCAGCGCGCCCCACGCACCGGCCAGCGCCAACACCACCAGGGTGACCGGATAGCCGATCCGCTCCAGCGCCAGCAGCAGCATGCCGTTGCCCACCGGGCGGCCCTGCTGCAGGGTGACGCGCTCGCCGAACGGCTGCCGGTAAGCCTCGTGGACGCGCCGCTGGTCGCCCGGCGCCATGGCCTGCCCGCGCCTGCGACGGCGCCACCATTGCCGCAACCGGTGGCGGGTCGCGACCAGCGGCGTACGCAGCAGCGGGTCGAAATACATGTCGTTCTGCAACAACGCCGTGGTCCAGCGCCAGGCCTGGCGCGGCAGGTGTTGCCACTCCGGGTACTGCACCTGCGCCACCACGTCGGCCAAGCGGATGTTGCGGTAGCCCTCGGTCGCGAGCGCGCGGGCGATGAAGAGGTCCGGGACGGCGGTCAGGTCATCACCGCGGACCGGCTCATAGCGGTCGAACATGTCCTTGAGATAACGGCGCCGGTAGGCGATCGCCTCGCCCGACGGCGCGGTGATGCCGCCGCACTGGCACATCAGGCCGCAGTCTAGGAAGCCCTGCTGCAGCTGCGCGACGTGCGCCCGGTAGCCGTCGCCGAGCCAGCGCCAGGCATGGTGCAGCGGGTCGTCGGATACCAGCGGGTCACGCCAGGCGTCGCCGCCAAGCCAGCGCTGGAATGGCAGTTGGGCCGCCATCGCCCGCCGTTGCGCCGGCCGCAATGGCTCGACCGTGCCGCAGGCGCTGGCAATGCCGACACCCTGATACAGCTCCCGCACGCAGCGCTCGATGTAGTCGGGCGCGGCCAACACGGTGTTGGCGTCGAGCACGAACAGCACTTCGCCGTCGAACTGGCGCGCCTGACGCTTGATCGTCACCGCCTTGCCGACCGACCAGGTGCGCACGACGATCTGCAGTTGGATGCCGTTGGCGCGGGCGAACTCACGCGCCAGCTGGATGCCGTGGTCGCGACCGATGCCGCCGTCGTCGACCAGCACCACCCGCCGCGGTTGCCAGGTCTGGCCGAGCAGCGAGGTCAGGCAATGGATGATGGTGTGCTGGTCGCGGCGAACCGGGATGACCACGTCGATCACCGCGCTGCGCCAGTCTTCGACCGGGGTCGGCACGGTCGGGTCGGGGCCGCGCCGGTGGCCGAGCGCGGCCAGCAGCGCAGCCGGCCCACAGACGAACCAGGGCGCGATCGCCATCGCTCAGCCCCGCCCGTCCGGGCGCAGCGCCGGGGTCGCGAATTCGGGTTGGAAAGCCGGGGCGGACATCGCAGGCTCCGCGGCCATCCACTGGCCGCTCGTGGCCGGGATGGAAAACACCAACCCGGTCACAAAACATACGCAAATGCCGTGCCAATCCGGCAACCCGGGCCGTTTGGCCGGTCAGGACGTGCCGTGGTGCTTGCCCTGCCACGGCCGGTACCAGTCGCGCAGGCGCCCTAGGTCGGCCTCCATGTCATCGCTGGTGGTGAAGGCCGGGCCGATGCCGATCACCTTGTCCGGGTAGTGGAAATACACCGGAAGTACCGGCACCCGCGCCGCGTGGGCGATCTTCCAGAAGCCTGTCTTCCAGCGCTCGACCGGCTTGCGGGTGCCCTCCGGGGCGATGCCGAGCCAGAACCGGTCGGCCGCGTCGATCCGCGCGGCCAATTGCTCGACCACCCCGCGCGCCGCGCCGCGATCGATCGCGATGATGCCGAGGCTGCGCATCAACGGCCCCAACGGCCCCCAGAACAGCTGGTGCTTGCCGAGGATCTTGATGTCGAGCCCGAGCGCGAGCTTGGCCGCGAAGCCCCATACCCCGTCCCAGTTGGACGAGTGCGGCACGCCGATCAGCACCACCCGCGGGAGGTCCGGGAACTCACCGATCAGGCGCCAGCCGCCGAGCCGCAGGATGGTGCGGCCCAGCCAGCGGGTGAAGCGGTTTGGCGGCACCTGCGGCACGCTCGGCGGCAACGGCGGCACGATGTCGTCGGTGGTCGGATCCATGTGGCCGTTCAATCCCAGTCGCGTTTGGTACGCCCCTGCTTGATCGTACTGCGTTCGCGCTTGCCCGCCAGCCGGCGCTCCTTCGAGCCGCGGGTCGGCTTGGTCGCGACGCGTTTCTTCGGCGCATGCAGGCCGGCTTCGATGAAATGCGCCAGGCGCTCGCGGGCGTCCTGGCGGTTGCGGTCCTGGGTGCGGAAGCGTTGCGCGGACAGCACCAGCACGCCGTCGCCGGTGACTCGGCGGTCGCGCCGGGCCAGAAGGCGTTCGCGCACCGGCTCGGGCAACGACGGGGAATTGAGGATGTCGAAGCGCAACTCGACCGCGGTCGCGACCTTGTTGACGTTCTGCCCGCCCGGCCCGGCCGAGCGCACGAAGCGTTCGACCAGCTCGGACTCGGGGATGCGTATGGTGCCGACCTCGATCATGCGGAGGATTCTAGGGCACCGGAAAA
>JBOHYC010000030.1:0-6038 GCA_050737755.1 Lysobacter sp. | reverse complement strand
GGCACTTCGACCCTCACCGGCGGCTTCATCAACGGCGCCAACGAGACCGCGGTCCCGGCCTATGCCGGCCTGGCTTCGATCAATCCGTCCTTCATCGACGTCGACTACATCGGCGCGGTCAAGGACGCGGGCGATACCTGGTGGCAGGGCTGGACCTGCGGCCTGACCGCCGACGACTGCTGATTGGCGACAACGGGCGTGGCCGCCGCGGCCGCCACGCCATGGGGAACGGGGCCGGTGTCCGCGGCCCCCGACCTCCAACGGTGCCGCGGCCTGGCCGCGGCATCGGCTTATCAGACGCACCGAACCCCATTGAAAGGCTGCCACTCATGAAGCTCACACCCGCCCGTACGGGCCTGTTCCTGGCGATCTCGGCCCTGCTCGCGCCCAGCATCGCGCTGGCACAGAGCGCCGTTTCCACTGCCCCGCAACCGCAATCCACCCCCGTCTCCACCGCTACGACGGCCGCGGCCGCCGCGCCGATGCAGGCGACCGAACTGGACGCGGTCCAGGTCCAGGGCGAATACATCCCGGAGCCGATGCTGCTCAGCGCCGCGGTCATGACCCATGTCTCCAAGGAAGACCTTGAACGCCAGGGCGACAGCACCGCGGCCGATGCGCTGCAGCGCGTCGCGGGCATCAGCCTCAACCACGGCCGTTACGTCTACGTGCGCGGCCTCAACGAGCGCTACTCCTCGGCCCTGCTCAACAACTCGCCGCTGCCAAGCCCGGAGCCGCTCAAGCGCGTGGTGCCGCTGGACCTGTTCCCGACCAACGTGCTGCAGACCATCGAAGTGGTGAAGACCTACTCGGCCCGCATGCCGGGCGAGTTCGGTGGCGGCACCATCAACCTGTCGAGCGCGGTGATCCCCGAGGAAGCCTTCCTCGACTTCAAGATCGGCACCGGCGGCAATAGCGAGACCACCTTCCAGGCCGGCCTGACCCATTACGGCGGCGGCGATTCCGACTACTTCGGCTATGACGACGGCACGCGCAAGATGACCGCCGAGCTGAAGCAGGCGATCGCCACCGGCAACCGCATCACCCCCGGGCGCGACTTCAGCAGCGACGAGGTCAAGCAGATCGCACGCAGCTTCACCAACGCCCCGCTCAACCTGTTGCAGGCGACCGACAGTATCGATCCCGACTTCAACGGCGAGATCAGCATGGGCAACGCCTTCGACATCGGCGACGGCATGCGCCTGGGCCTGGTCGGAACCGCGGCGATGAAGAACAGCTGGCGGACCCAGTTCGGCGTGCAGCAGGACGGCGCGGTCGAGAACGGCGCGATGGCGGTGCAGAGCGACTACGACTTCATGTCGACCACCAACAACGCGACGATCAACGGCCTGTTCGGTGCCGCGGTCGACTGGGACGGCCACCGCGTCGGCCTGATGACCATGTACGTCCACGATACCGACAAGGAAACCCGCAGCAGCGAGGGCTACAGCCTGCTGACCGGCGACAACGTGCGCGACGACACCACCCACTGGTTCGAGCGCGAGATGATCAACACCCAGCTGACCGGCAAGCACGAGTTCGGCGAATACCGCGACCTGACCGTCGACTGGCGCGCCAGTCACTCGCGCGCCAGCCGCGACGCGCCCTACGAGAAGGGCTTCCGCTATCGCGAGGATGCCGACGGCTTCTGGCAGCACGATGCTTCGCAGGCACAGAACTACACCCGCTTCAGCAACGTCGACGAGCGCGTCGACAGTGCCGGCGTCGATGTGTCGTGGCGCCTGCCGACCGAAATGAGCCTGAACCTGGACTTCGGCGGTGCGTGGTCGGAAACCGATCGCGACGCGACCTCCCGCGAGTTCCGTCTGCTGTCGCTGGGCAACCTGCCGTTCTACGAGCGCTACCAGCGCCCGGACTACCTGCTGTCGGACTACAACATCAGCCAGGGCTACCTGACCCTGCGCGAGACCACCGGCGGCACCGGCGCGGCGGCCTACCACGGCTTCCTCGATACCAAGGCCGCCTACGTCGAGCTCGAGGCCCAGCTGACCGGCACCGTGCGCGCCAACGTCGGCGTGCGTTACGAGGAGGCCTACCAGGGCGTGCGCCCGATCGACCTGTTCGGCGAAGGCCAGCCGCTGGCGACCGCGGAACCGCTGGACAATGACTACTTCCTGCCGGCGTTGTCGCTGACCTGGAACTTTGCCGAGAACCAGCAGTTGCGCTTCGGTGCGTCGCAGACCATCGCCCGCCCGCAGTTCCGCGAGCTGGCACCGCAGCAGTACCTCGACCTCGACAGCGACCGCCTGGTGATCGGCAACCCGTTCCTGGTCGACAGCGAGCTGACCAACCTCGACCTGCGCTACGAGTGGTACTTCGACCAGGGCGAATACTTCAGTGCCGGCCTGTTCTACAAGGACATCGAGAACCCGGTGGAGATGGTGCTCAACGGCCGCTCGGGTTCGAGCTGGCAGCAGAGCTTCATCAACGCACCGGCGGCCGTGGTGCAGGGCCTGGAGCTGGACTTCCGCAAGTACTTCGCCAGCCCGTTCAACTGGGCCGGCGACGGCCGTCTGTTCCTCGGTGCCAACTACACCTGGTCGGATTCGGAAGTGCAGGTCGACGAAGGCGACGTGACCTACACGCTCGCCGGCAACGGTCGTCCGCAGTCCGCCTCCGAGCTGGTGCTCGACGGCAGCCGCATGCAGGGCCAGTCCGAGCACCTGGCCAACCTGCAGTTCGGCATCGAGAACCCGGAGACCGGCAGCCAGGCCACCCTGCTGGTGGGCTACGCCAGCGAACGCATCAATGCCCGCGGCATCAACGGCTACACCCCGGACGGGATCGTGGTGGTGCAGCCGGACTACATGCAGGAGCCCGGCACCACGGTCGACTTGGTGCTGAAGAAGGGCCTGAAGCTGTGGGACACCGACGTGACTCTCGGCTTCGAAGCCCGCAACCTGCTGGGCGAGGAGTACAGCGAGTTCCAGGAGTTCGGCGGCGGTCGCGCCGACGTAATGCGCTACGACCTGGGCACCAGCTATTCGTTCGAGATCAGCGCCTCGTTCTGAGGCAAGTGGTGAGTGGCCGGCGCTTGGGGAAGTGGCCGGACGCAGCGGCCCGGCAGGGAAACCTGCCGGGCTTTTTGTTGCATGTGACAGTCGCCGCAACGGCATGTGTCAACTGCAATCAAACCGTAACCAAACCGTCTCATCCTGTCCGCACGCCTGAAATATCAACGTCCCGGCCGCTGCAGGACCCATGCATTTGCTCCCCTCCCGGTTATTCCCCGACCAGAGTTCCCACTGGCGCGCCCGGCTTCCGGTCGTGGCGCAATGGGTGCTGGGGGCGCTGCTTCTGTTGCAGGCCGGGCGACTGGCCTGGCTGATGCTGGCTCCGCTCGGACCGGCGGACAGTACGTCGTTGGAAGTTGCGGTTGTACCCGCGACGTCGCCATCGCTGCCCCGGGCCGACGTGTTCTTCCGCTCCGCGCGGTCATCCACCGCCGCGAGCGACGAAGCACTGGGGTACACCCTGTTCGGCGTACGCAGCGACGGTGGCCGTGGCTCGGCGATCCTCGGCAAGGACGGCGATCAGATGTCATACGCGGTCGGCCGCGAGGTCGCCACCGGGATCGTGCTGGAATCGGTCGGCACCGAACATGCGGTGCTGCTTGCCAACGGCGCGCGGCACCGGCTGGAACTGCCGCCGCTTGCCACGGCGGGCGCCGCTCCCGCCGCTGCGACGCTGCCAGCAGGCAAGCCCAAGGCAGAGGCGCCGCCAGCAGGGCCGGCCGTCGCCGCGCCACCGGCTGCAACGACCACGACTCCCGCGACGCCAGGCTCCACGGCCGATTCCGCCGGAACTACCGGCGACGGCTACGTGATCACCCCGGGCGTCCGCGCCGCGTTGCTGCGACCAGCCGGGCTACGACCCGGCGACGTGGTGCTGTCGGTCAACGGACGCCCACTCGACCCCGCCCGGCTGGCGGGATTGCGCAATGAACTCAAAGGCCAGGCCCAAGTGACCATCCAGTACCGACGCGACGGCAAGACCCACACCGCCACCGTGCAGGCGCCCTGATGAGCCGTCCATTCCTGACCACCGCGCTTGCCCTGGCGCTGGCGCTGCAACCGATGCATCCGGCGATCGCGCAAGCCGCAGCCGCCGGGCCGGATGTATTCAACGTGCGCAACGCCGACATCCGCGCCTTCATCCAGGACGTCGCCCGCGCGACCGGCACCAACTTCATCGTGGACCCGCGCGTGCAGGGCACGGTCAACTTCTCCAACGACCAGCCGATGAGCGAGTCGGAACTGCTCGGCGTGCTGCTGACGATCCTGCGCGCCAACGGCCTGATCGCGGTGCCCGCGGGTGCTGGCACGTATCGCGTGGTGCCCGACGACACCGCCGCGCAGCAGCCACGCTCGGCCGGCGGCAGCGTTACCGGCTTCGCCACCGACATCATTGCCCTGCAACGGGTCGACGCACGCATCGCGGCGGAGACCATCAAGCCGCTGGTCGGTCGTGGCGGCGTGGTCATCGCCACCGCGCAGGGCAACAGCCTGCTGGTCGCCGACTACGCCGACAACCTGCGCCGCATCCGCGGACTCATCGCGCAGATCGACACCGACCGCGCATCGATCGACACCGTCACCCTGCGCAACAGTTCGGCGCGAGAGATCGCCGCGACCGTCAACCAGTTGTTCGGGATGGGCGGCGGCGAGGGCGGCAATGCGGCGATGTCGATCCTGCCGGTGCCGAGCAGCAACTCGATCGTGGTCCGCGGCAGCCCCGAGGTGATCCAGCGCGTGGTGCAGATGGTGCTGGAACTCGACCGTCGCGCCGAGAGCACCGGCGACCTGAAAGTGGTGCAGTTGCAGCACGCCAGCGCCGAGCAGCTGTTGCCGGTGCTGCAGCAACTGGTGGGCCAACCCACCGACGCGACCGGCAGCGGCGCCCAGGCCCAGGTCAGCACCGGGCCATCCGGCACCAGCATCGATGCCAGCCAGGGCCAGTTGATTTCCGCCGTGCCCGGCAAGCGCCCCACCCTCGTCCGCGCGCCCGGCCAGAACGCGCTGATCATCAACGCCGACCCGGAAGCCCAACGCACCCTGCTGGGCGTGATCAAGCAGCTCGACGTGCGCCGCCAGCAGGTACTGGTCGAGGCGATCGTGGTCGAGATCTCCGACGATGCCGCCAGCGAACTTGGCGCGCAGATCGCCGCGGCCAACAAGGACGGCGTGCCGTTCGGGGTCAGCCAGTTCCGCAACTCCGGCCCGGGCATCACCGAGCTGGCCGGCGCGGCGCTGCTCAAGGACGACGATTCCGACCTTGCCGAGACCGCGCGCAACGCCGCGATGCAGTCGCTACTCGGGCTGACCGGCGGGCTGGCGGGAATCGCGGGCAGCGCCGGCGACACCCTGTTCGGGCTGATCATCAACGCGGTCAAGACCGACAACGGCTCCAACCTGCTGTCGACGCCATCGATCATGACGCTGGACAACGAGCCGGCGCGGATCCTGGTCGGCCAGGAAGTGCCTATCACTTCGGGCGAAGTGCTCGGCGACAGCAACTCCAATCCGTTCCGCACGATCGACCGGCAGGACGTCGGCATCCAGTTGGAAGTCACGCCGCAAATCAACGCCGGTGGCGGTATCACCCTGCAGTTGCGGCAGGAGGTGTCGTCGGTCGCCGGCCCGGTGTCGGCCGACTTCGACGAGCTGATCCTCAACAAGCGCGAGATCGAGACCCGGGTGCTGGTCGACGACGGCGCGATCGTCGTGCTCGGTGGCCTGCTCGACCAGGCCGAGCGCAGTTCGGTCGACAAGGTGCCGTTGCTGGGCGACATCCCGATCCTCGGCAGCCTGTTCCGCTCCACCGCCAGGTCCAAGGACAAGACCAACCTGATGGTGTTCATCCGCCCGACCATCGTCGGTGGGCCGGAGGATGCCCAGCGCGTGACTGCGCCGCGTTACGACTACATGCGCAACTCGCAGTTGCAGATCGACGACGGCAAGCAGCGCGAGGCGGCGCTCGACGTGCTGGTGCGCGACTACCTGCGCACGCAGCCGCCG
>JBOHYC010000029.1:0-5071 GCA_050737755.1 Lysobacter sp. | reverse complement strand
TGCTCAAGCACGCGCGGCCGGCGGTGGCCACCAGCTATGCGTACGTCAATCCGCCGGTCGCGGTGCTGTTCGGTGTGCTGCTGGCCGGCGAGACGGTCGGCCCGTTCGATCTCGCCGGGATGGCGATCATCCTCGGCGGCGTGGCGGTGATCACCCTGGCCGGGAGGAAGCGGTGACCACAGGGGCGCCCGCCGTACCGCGGACGCCACCAGTCCGGATCGGCTGCGCAGGCTGGTCCATTCCGTCGAGGCATGCGCATCTGTTTGGCGACGGCGACAGCCACCTGGCTCGCTACGCGACCCGCTTCGACGTGGTCGAGATCAACTCGACGTTCTATCGCCCCCATCAACCGCGGACGTTCGAACGCTGGGCCGCAAGCGTGCCGGCGACGTTCCGGTTCTCGGTCAAGCTGCCCAAGGCGATCACCCACGAGGCGCGCTTGCTCGGGACCGGTGATGCGTTGACGGCATTTTTCGGTGGAGTCTCGGGGCTCGGACGCAAGCTGGGCGGTGTGCTGGTGCAACTGCCGCCGAGCCTGGCATTCGATGCGCGGACGGCCGACCGATTTTTCGCGATGTTGCGACGTCGCTGCACGCGACCCGTCGCCTGCGAGCCACGGCACCCCAGCTGGTTCGAACCGGTGGTCGACGCACTCTGGCAGCGTTATTCGGTCGCAAGGGTCGCTGCCGATCCAGCGCGGCTGGCGTCGGCGGCACAGCCGGGCGGGGCGGCGGGACGCGCGCGCTGGAGCTACTGGCGCTGGCACGGATCGCCGCGCATCTACTACAGCCGTTATGACGACAAGGCGCTCGACGACCTGGCGGATGTGTTGCAACGGCATGGTCGGGTGCGCTCGCCGGCCTGGTGCATTCTCGACAACACCGCGCACGGCCACGCAACGGAGGACGCGGCGCGTCTGCAGGAGCGCCTCGCCCGCCGTTGAGTGCTGCCGATGCTAGAGTCCCCGGCTCCCGGATCTCCTGCAGGGCACGCGCAATGACGACGACTGATTCCAACTATCCCATCGGCACGCCCGGCGCTCCGTGGGGAGCGGTGGAGAAAGCCGAATGGCTGTCCCGCCAGGTCCGTCAGCGCAGTTACGCGGACGATGTGCTGTCGGTGATCGACGGACTGCGGGAGCGTTTCGATGTTTCGCAGTACGGCCAGCTGGACTACGCGGGCGAGGCCTACCCGCTCTACGCCATCCGGAGCCGCGACTGGCAAGACGATCTGCCGGTGATGCTGGTCACCGGCGGCGTGCACGGTTACGAGACCAGTGGCGCCCATGGCGCACTGCAGTTCGTGGACCAGCATGCCTCCGATTACGCCGGTCGCGCCAACCTGTTGGTCGCGCCGTGCGTGAGCCCGTGGGCCTATGAACGCATCCACCGCTGGAACCCGCAGGCGATCGACCCGAACCGCTCCTTCCACGCCGACAGCCCGGCGCAGGAGTCGGCGCTGCTGATGGCGCTGGTTGCGCCGCTCAACAACCGCGTGCTGATGCACATCGACCTGCACGAAACCACTGACAGCGACGAGTCCGAGTTCCGCCCGGCGCTGGCCGCGCGCGACGGCAAGCCGTCGGAACCGGGCGAGATCCCCGACGGTTTCTACCTGGTCGATGACAGCGAGAACCCCCAGCCCGAGTTCCAGCAGGCGATCATCGAGGCGGTGGCCAAGATCACCCACATCGCACCGGCCGACGCCAACGGCGAGATCATCGGATCGAAGGTCGTGGCGCCGGGCGTGATCGAGTACCCGCTCAAGAAGCTGCACCTGTGCGCCGGCATCACCAACGCGCGCTACACCAGCACCACCGAGGTCTACCCGGACAGCCCGCGCGCCACGCCGCAGCAGTGCAATGACGCGCAGGTGGCGGCGGTGCGGGCGGCGATCGATTTCGCGCTGGCCTGATCCCTTACCGGCCGGCGCTCAGGCCGGCGTCCAGTGGAAGACCTCGTCGACCCGCTTGCCGAACACGTGGGCAATGCGGAAGGCATGGTCCAGCGACGGCGCATAACGGCCCTGTTCGATCGCGGCGATGGTCTGGCGGGTGAGCCCGACGCGTTCGCCCAACTCGGCCTGGGTCATCTCCTGCGTGAGGAAACGCAGCAGCCGCACGTCGTTGGTCATCGACTCAGTGGGCAAGGCGCGGTCCCCGCCGGTAGCCATGGATGATCAACGCGTCGCGGATGGTTTCGGTCAGCACGATGTAGAACAGCGCGGCATTGGTGATTTCCCAGCCGCCGGCGTCGAACGGCATCACCACGCCCACCAGGATCAGCGCCGTCAGCATGACGAAGTAGGCGACCCGGGTCGCGCGGGCATCGATGGCGTGGTCGCGGTCATCCTCCAGCACGCGTTCGCTGCGTTCGCCATGCCGGAAAACCAGCAGCCCGCCGATGTACGCCAGCGCGTGCACCGTGGCGATCGCGGCGAGGAACCCGATGCGCTCGAGCATCGTGGAGAACAGCCCCGGCGACGCGATCTGCACCGCGAAGTACACGAGGTAGGGCGGAAACATGCTGCAGATGCTCAACCAGGCGCGTTTTTCGAGAGGAGACATTGCCGGAACTCCGCGAGTTAGTGGATTCGTACATAAAGTTAACCATGCTTTACATGATGTCAAGACATATTTTCATCGGTCGGATCAGCGGTGCAGTAAACCGGGGTACGGCGGCCTGACGCACCCCTGACAGCCGCTCCTGTCTACTGGCCCTGTGCCCCATCGGCAACGCGGACGAGGTGGTTTCTGGGAAACGCATCCGACCTGGTGATAACGACGCCCGAAGGCCTGTACTGCCCGGCGGGCGATTTCCACATCGACCCGTGGCGGCCGGTCGCGCGGGCGGTGATCACCCATGGCCATGGCGACCATGCGCGGGTCGGGATGGGGTGCTATTACGTCGTCGATGCCGGTTTGCCGATCCTGCAGTGGCGCCTGCGCGAGCAGGACTACCGGGTGCATGCGCATGGCGAGCGGTTCCGCATCGGCGGGGCGACGCTGTCGTTCCATCCGGCTGGCCACGTGCTCGGCTCGACCCAGGTGCGTATCGAGGTGGACGGCCGGGTCTGGGTCCTGTCGGGTGATTTCAAGCGCGATCCCGACCCGACCTGCCTGCCGTTCGAAGTGGTGCCGTGCGAGGTCTTCATCACCGAGGCGACGTTCGGATTGCCGGTCTACCGATGGCCGCCGACGGCCGACGTGGCGCGCGACATCGTGGCCTGGCGCGAGGAGTGCGAAGCCAACGGCGAGACGGCGATCCTCTACTGCTATGCGCTGGGCAAGGCGCAGCGCGTGCTGGCCGAACTGATGGCGCACACCGACCGGCCCGCGTGGGTGCACGGGGCGATCGATGTCGGCGTGCAGGTCTACCGCGAGGCCGGCGTGGCGATGCTGGAGACGCGGCGGGTGGCCGACGAACCGCGCGGCTCCGACTTCGCCGGCGAGCTGGTGATCGCGCCACCGTCGGCGGCGGGGAGCTCGTGGGTGCGTCGTTTCCGTCGCGCGCAGCAGGGGTTCGCCTCGGGCTGGATGCGCATCCGTGGCAATCGTCGCCGTCGCAATTTCGACCGCGGTTTCGTGGTGTCGGACCACGCCGACTGGCCCGCGTTGCTACGCACGGTGCGCGAGACCGGCGCCCGTCGCGTCATCGCCACCCACGGCGACACCGATGCGCTGGTGCGGGTGCTGCGCGAGTCCGGGGTGGACGCCGGTGTGTTCCAGACCGACTACGGCGAGGACGACTGATGCGCCGCTTCGCTGCCCTGTACGAACGGCTGGACCGCAGCACCGGCACTGGCGACAAGCGTGCCGCGTTGATCGACTACTTCCGCAACGCGCCGCCGCGCGACGCCGCCTGGGCGCTGTGGCTGCTGGCCGGCGGCAAGGTCGGCGGCGCCCGCGCACGGATCGCGGCGACCGGCGAGCTGCGGTCGTGGATCGCGGTCGAAAGCGGCAATCCGGATTGGCTGGTGGAGGCCAGCCACCACGCCGTCGGTGACCTTGCCGAGACGCTGGCGCTGTTGCTGGACGACCCGGCCGAGCCCGGCGACGACGTCGGGCTTGCCGACTGGATCGAGCACCGACTTGTTCCCGTGGCGAACGCGGACCCGGAAGCACGGCGCGCGGTCGTGGTGTCGGCATGGCGCAGCCTGTGCTTCCGCGAGCGATTGGCCTTCAACAAGCTGCTGACCGGCGCGCTGCGTGTCGGTATATCGGCGGGACTGGTGCAGAAGGCATTGGCGGAGCTGTCCGGGCTGGACGTGGCCCTGATCGCGCAACGGATGCTGGGGCGCTGGACGCCATCGGCGGACTTCATCGAAACCCTGTTGTCGCCGGACGCACAACCCGGTGACGCAGCGTTGCCGTATCCGTTCTTCCTCGCCTCGCCGCTGGAAGCGGAGGTCGCCACCTTGGGCGATATCGGCGATTGGCTGCTGGAGTGGAAATGGGACGGCATCCGCCTGCAGTTGATCCGCCGTGGCTCCGATATCGCGCTGTGGTCGCGCGGCGAGGAGCGGATGGATGGGCGGTTCCCGGAGATCGAGGCCGCCGCGGCGGAACTGCCGCGCAATGCAGTGATCGATGGCGAACTGCTCGCGTGGCAGGGCGAAGACGAGGCGCCACTGCCGTTCTCGGCATTGCAGACCCGTATCCAGCGGTTGAAGCCCGGCCCGAAGGTGCTGGCGAGCGCCCCTGCGCGGGTGCTTGCCTATGACCTGCTGGAACTGGACGGCCAGGACCTGCGCGAGCGTCCGCTGATGGACAGGCGCCGGTTGCTCGCAGAGTTGCTCGATGCCGCCGGGCATCCGGTGCTGCGGCTGTCGCCCGAAGTCACCGCGCCGGACTGGCCGCAGGCGGCCGCGCTCCGCGAAGAGGCCCGAAGTCGTGGTGTCGAAGGCCTGATGCTCAAGCGCCGCGACTCGCCCTACCGGCACGGCCGCAAGCGCGGCGACTGGTGGAAGTGGAAGGTCGACCCGCTCACCGTCGATGCGGTGCTGGTCTATGCGCAGTCCGGCTCGGGACGGCGCAGCACGCTCTATACCGACTACACCTTCGCGCTGTGGG
>JBOHYC010000028.1:0-10481 GCA_050737755.1 Lysobacter sp. | reverse complement strand
TGGGATGCCGGACGTGTGCTGCGCGAGGCGCTGATCCGTTCGGCGCTGGACTCGGCCGAGCGTGCGGTCGAGATTGGCCTGCCGGCCGACCGCATCGTGCTCAGCGCCAAGGTCAGCGGCGTGCAGGAGCTGATCGCCGTGTACCGCGAGCTCGCCAGTCGCGGCGACTACGCGCTGCACCTGGGATTGACCGAGGCCGGCATCGGCAGCAAGGGCATCGTCGCCTCCAGCGCCGCGCTGGCGGTGCTGATGCAGGAAGGCATCGGCGACACCATCCGTATTTCGCTGACACCGGAACCGGGCCAGTCGCGCACCAACGAGGTCATCGTCGCGCAGGAGCTGCTGCAGACCATGGGCCTGCGCGCCTTCACTCCGATGGTCACCGCGTGCCCGGGCTGCGGCCGCACCACCAGCGAGTTCTTCCAGGAGCTGGCGAAGACCGTGCAGGAGCACGTGCGCGCGAAGATGCCGCAGTGGAAGGTCACCCATCCCGGTGCCGAGAACCTGACCCTCGCGGTGATGGGCTGCGTGGTCAACGGCCCCGGCGAGTCGCGTCACGCCAATATCGGAATTTCGCTGCCGGGCACTGGCGAGGCGCCGTCGGCGCCGGTGTTCGAAGACGGCCAGAAGACCGTCACCCTGCGTGGCGAGAACATCGCCGACGAGTTCGTGGGGCTGATCGACACCTACGTAGAGCGCCACTATGGCGGCGCCCGGACCGCCTGAGACCGAATCGCTGGACAGCAGGCCGCCCGCCGCCGGGTTGCCGAAGCCCGGCGAGGTGCTGCGCGAGGAGCACCGCGTCACCACCGACCTGCTGCACCGGCATGGCTGGCGACTGCTGCTGGTGTTTATCGGGCTGCTGCTGCCGCTGTGGGGTTTTGCCGAACTGGCCGACGAGATCCATGAGCAGGAAGCTATCGCGTTCGACGAGCCAATCCTGCACTTCGCCCATGGGCTGGCGACACCTGGGCTCGACCGCTTCTTCGTCGCACTGACCGACATCGGCTACCTGCACGGCGTGGTCCCGTTCGACATTTCGCTGGTGCTGGTTCTGCTGGCGCTGCGCCGCTGGCGATCGGCGATGTTTGCGGCGATCGCGCTGGCCGGCTGCGGCTTGCTCAACGTCGGCACCAAGCTGGTGTTCGCGCGCGACCGCCCCTCGTTGTGGGAGTCGATCACGCCGGAGCTGACCTACAGCTTCCCGAGTGGCCATGCGATGGGCTCGGCGACGCTGGCCTGGGTGCTGGTAATGCTGGCATGGCGGACCCGTTGGCGCTGGCCGGTGATCGTGGTCGCGCTGCCGTTCGTGTTGCTGGTCGGGTTTTCGCGGGTTTACCTCGGTGTGCACTTCCCCTCCGACATCCTGGCTGGATGGGCCGCGGCCAGCATGTGGGCCGTGGTGAGTTACCTGGTCGTGTTCCGCCTGCATGGGCGACCGTGGCGGGAGCCGCTGGCCCGGTAGCGGACCGTCATCACACGGAAATATTTGCTGCACTGCACGATATTTCATGGAACAGTGTTTCAATTTCCCCTGCATGGCCAGCGACGCGAAATACGCATGCATGGCAGCTGCAAGTCCCATCTGACGGGTTCATGCCCCGTTTATCCGCACTTTCCGGGCAAGTCGCCAGATTCGGCACAGTTGCGTCGGCGCATAACGGGAATTGACGGCGAACCCGGCCGCTCCTAGTTTCGCCCGGTCGCGCACCGACCCGGTGCCGACGGTCCGCGCGATGAGCCCGGCATCTGGACAGATGCCACCGAGCAGTCGGTGAAGGCAGTCGCGGGGAACAGGGGGGTTGTTCAATCCACGGCACCGCCATGGCGGTTGCAGTTTCTTCATGGAAAGGAGATTTCGGATGGCACGCAATTCCCGTATCAATCACCCCCGCATCAACCACGTGAAAGTCCTGGTCGCCGCGATCGGCATGGCCGCGGCCTCCACCGCGATGGCCGCGAACACCCAGCAGGTGCAACGCCAGAGCCTGGTGGCCACACCGGCCAGCCAACTCGCCAGTGAACTGGGCCTCGGCGCCAACATGGCACTGAAGGCACGCAGTTCCGCCCCGACCCCCGGCAACACCCGCACCGTGCGCATGCAGCAGACCTATCGCGGCGTGCCGGTCTACGGCCACAGCGTGGCGGTGGTGCAGGATGCCCGAGGCAATGCCCTGCGCATGAATGGCCAGGTACTGCAGGGCGTGCAGGTCGACCTGCCGTCGGTGACACCGAAGCTGAGCCAGGCCCGTGCCCAGGCCGTGCTCGCGCGCAGCAGCCAGTCGCTGCGGACCGGTGGCGAGATCAGCAACCAGAAGGCGGAGTTGTTCGTCTATGCGCCGCAAGGACAGGCGCGACTGGTCTACCTGACCTCGTATTTCGTCAACGGCGACGCCCCCGCGCGCCCGACCGCGATCATCGATGCCAACACCGGCGAGGTCATTTCGCAGTGGGACGGACTGACCACCGCCGACGGCCTCGGCCCGGGCGGCAACCAGAAGATCGGCCAGTACCAGTACGGCACCGACTTCCCGGCGCTGGACGTGCAGCAGTCGGGCAGTACCTGCTCGATGGTCAATACCAACGTCGAGACACACAACTTCAACAGCGGCTCCAGCGGTCCGATCCACAGCTTCAACTGCCCGACCAACACCGTGAAGCAGATCAACGGCGCCTACTCGCCGCTCAACGACGCGCATCATTTCGGCGGCGTGATCTACGACATGTACGACGCCTACCTGGGCGTGCCGCCGCTGACGTTCCGGCTCAAGATGAACGTGCATTACGGCAACAGTTACGAGAACGCGTTCTGGGATGGTTCGTCGATGACCTTCGGCGACGGTGCCAGCACCTTCTATCCGCTGGTGTCGCTGGATGTCAGCGCGCATGAGGTCAGCCACGGCTTCACCGAGCAGAACTCGGGGCTGGAGTACCAGTACCAGTCCGGCGGCATGAACGAGGCGTTCTCGGACATGGCCGGTGAGGCGGCGGAGTTCTTCGACCGTGGCAGCGCCGACATGCTGGTCGGTGCCGACATCTTCAAGGGCAACGGCTCACTGCGCTACATGTGCAACCCGACCCAGGACGGTGCCTCGATCGACCACGCCGACGACTACTACAACGGGCTCGACGTCCACTACTCCAGCGGCGTCTACAACAAGGCCTATTGCGAACTGGCGCAGACCAGCGGCTGGGATGCGAAGGAAGCGTTCCAGGTGTTCGCCTATGCCAACCAGTTCGAGTGGCAGCCCAACACCACGTTCGATGAAGGCGCCTGCGGCGTCGAGGCCGGCGCGACCGAACTCGGATTCCCGGTGGCCGATGTCACCGCGGCGTTCGCGGTCGTGGGTGTCAGCTGCGACGGTGGCACCACGCCGAACCCGGGTGGTGGAGAGCTTGGGAATGGCGTTGCGGAGACCGGCATCGCCGGTGCCCAGGGCAGCCAGCAGTTCTGGACCCTGGAGGTGCCGGCTGGCGCGTCCAACCTCGAGTTCACCATGGCCGGTGGCAGCGGCGATGCGGATCTGTACGTGAAGTTCGGTTCCGCGCCGACCAGCTCAAGCTATGACTGCCGTCCGTACCGCAGCGGCAACAACGAAACCTGCAGCATCAGCAACGTGCAGGCGGGGACCTACCACGTGATGCTGCGTGGCTACAGCTCGTTCTCGGGCGTCAGCCTGACCGGCAGCTTCGACGGTGACGGCGGCGGTGGTGGCAACACCTACTTCGAGAACGGCAGCGACGTGCAGATCCGCGATCGTGCGAGCGTGGAAAGCCCGATCACTGTCAGCGGCGTCGGCGGCAACGCTCCGTCCGACCTGGAAGTGACGGTAAGCATCGACCACACCTACGTCGGCGACCTGCGCGTCGACCTGGTGGCGCCCGATGGCAGCGTCTACAACCTGCGCAACCGCACGGGCGGCAGTGCCAACGACATCGACGCGACCTACACCGTCAACGCCTCCTCGGAGACGGCCAACGGTACCTGGAAGCTGCGGGTCAATGACGCCTACACCTACGACACCGGCAAGATCGATCTGTGGAGCCTGCAGTTCTGAGGCTTGATGGTCGAGTGATGTGAAACCGGACCCCGGCCTCGTGCCGGGGTTCTTTTTTATTCGCCCGGCTTGACCGCGCTGGTCGGTGCCGTGGTCGCGGCGCGGCGGGCGAGTTGCGCTTCGCGGTGGGCGATGTAGCCGTTGGCGCCGAGGATGATCGCAGCACCCACGAGGGTCCAGCGGTCGACGCCTTCGTTGAACAGGAAGAACGCCAGCACCGCGACGATCGGCAACTGCATGAAACTGATCGGTTGCAACGCCGACACGTCGCCGATCTTCAGTGCACGCGTCCAAAGCATGTGGCCCGCGGTGCCGAGCCCGCCGGCGGCGATGACCCACAACCAGGTGATGCCCTGCGGCCATTCCCAGACCGTCAGTGCCGGTAGCAGCGACAACGGAACCCAGAACAAGGTGGTCAGGATCACGATGCGGTCGGCCGGCTCGGTATGTGAGAGTTGCTTGATCTGGATCGCGACGATGGCGCTGATCACCGCCGCGGATACCGCGATCAGCGTCCCGGCACTGAAGCCTTCGGTGCCGGGGCGCACGATCACCAACACGCCGATGAAACCCAGCACCACCGCGCTCCAGCGGCGCGCGCGGACTACTTCACCCAACATCAGCACCGCTGCGATGGTGGCGAACAGCGGGGTCGAGTACGACAGCGACACCGCCTGCGCCAACGGCAGATTGCCGATCGCCCAGAAGCCGCAGAACATCGATAGCGTACCGAGCACACACCGCACCGCGTAGCGCGGCAACTGCTGGGTCCGCAGCAGCCCGGGGCCGTGCTTGAGCAGCAGCGGCAACGCCGCGATCAGGCCGAAGAAGCTGCGGAAGAACGCGACCTCGAAGGTGTGCAGCGACTCCGATGCGAGCCGGATCGTGATCACCATCAACGCGAAGAACCCGGTGCTGCCCAGCATCAGCAGTGCGGCACGGGTGTGGGTCGGGATGGCCATTACCAGTGCGTACCTATCATCCGGGGCTCCGGTTCCAGCGCGACCCCGAAACGCACCTGCACCGAATCGGCAATGCGCCGCGCGAGGTCGAACAGCTGTCGCCCGGTGGCGTTGCCGTGGTTGACCACCACCAGCGCGTGCGAGGGCGCAACGCCCGCGTCGCCATCGCGGTGACCTTTCCAGCCGCAGGCGTCGATCAGCCAGCCGGCCGACAGCTTGCGGCTGTCCGGGTCTCCTGCGCCAAATGCGGGCAGGGTGGGGTGGTCGGCCAGCAACGCATCGGCCTGGCTGGCGGACACGATCGGGTTCTTGAAGAAACTGCCGGCGTTGCCGAGCACCGCAGGGTCGGGCAGCTTGCGGCGGCGGATTGCGATCACGGCATCGGCGACCTGGCGTGGGGTGGGGCGGTCGATACCCATGGTCGCGAGTTCATCGCCGAGGCCGGCGTAGTCGAGGGTCGGCACGTGCGTGTATGGCAACTCGAACTCGACGGCGGTGACGATGAGGCGGTCGGGCTGGCGCTTGAACACGCTGTCGCGATACGCGAACCCGCAGTCCTCGCGGGAGAGTCGCCGGGTCTGGCCGGTAGCCGACTCGAACGCTTCCACCGTGTGGATGAACTCGCGGACCTCGACTCCGTAGGCACCGATATTCTGGATCGGCGCGGCACCGACGGTGCCGGGGATCAGTGCAAGGTTTTCGAGCCCGGCAAAACCGCGGGCGAGGGTGTCCATGACGAAGCCGTGCCACTGCGTGCCAGCGTCGGCACGCACGAGGGCGCGGTCGCCGTCGTCGGCCAGCACCCGTACGTCGCGGCCGGTCAACGCCAGCAGGGGCCGGCCAGGATCATCGACGAACAGCATGTTGCTGCCGCCGCCAAGCACCAATGGCGCCTGCCCGGCGAACTCCGGGCGCTCCAGCAGGGCGGGCAGGGCGCGGGTATCGTCGACCTCGGCCAACAAGGCGGCCCGGGCGGCTACGCCAAACGTGTTGCGCGATTGCAACGGGGCGTCGCGAAGGATTCGGATGGCACGGTCGGGATCGGGAGCTGCATCCGGCATGTTCATGCGACCGGCGGCACGGGACCGCGGCTGGGTGCGAACTTGCGTCGTCGGATCGCCTCGACGCATTCGCCGATCAGCTCGGGGCCGCGGTACACCAGTCCCGAGTAGCACTGCACCAGACTCGCACCGGCCGCCATCTTGGTCACCGCATCGGCGCCCGACAGGATGCCACCGACGCCGACCAGCGGGATCGCTTCCGGCAGCCGTGTACGCATCATCCGCAACACCGTAGTCGACTGGCCCATCAGTGGCCGGCCGGACAGGCCACCCTGTTCTTCCGCATGGCGCGCGCCCTCGACCGGAATTCGCGACACCGTGGTGTTGGTCGCGATCACGCCGTCGACTTCCAGCTCGGTCAGCACGCGGGCGCAGGCTTCGATGTCGGCGTCCGACAGGTCCGGCGCGATCTTGACCAGCATCGGGATGCGCCGGCCATGCTTGGCACCGAGCCGCTCCTGCTCCTCGCGCAGGGTGCCGATCAGGCGGCGCAGCAGCTGCTCCTCCTGCAATTCGCGCAACCCGGCGGTATTGGGCGAGGAAATGTTGATCGTCACGTAGTCCGCCAACGGGTAGACCCGCGACAGGCAATACATGTAGTCGCCCTCGGCGATCTCGTTGGGCGTGTCCTTGTTCTTTCCGATGTTGATGCCGAGCAGGCCGTCCTTGCGCTCGGCGCGCTCGACATTGCGTACCAGCGCATCGACGCCGCCGTTGTTGAAGCCCAGCCGGTTGATCACCCCCTGCTGCTCGGGCAGGCGGAACATGCGTGGTTTCGGATTGCCGGCCTGCGGTCGCGGAGTGACCGTGCCGATTTCGACGAAGCCGAAACCCATCGCCATCAATGCATCGATGTGCGCGCCGTTCTTGTCGAGCCCCGCGGCCAGGCCGACGGGGTTCGGGAAGTCGAGGCCGAACACGCGGGTCGGCAACGGCTCGGGCGCCCGCCCGAGCAGCCCGGCCAACCCGCTGCGATGGCCAGCCCCGAGCGCACGCAGGCTGAGGTCATGCGCGCGCTCGGCGTCTAGCCGGAACAGCCAGGGGCGGGCGAGCGCGTACATGTCCGGTTCTCGCTGGTACGGGCCGCGGTTACAGGTCGAACTTGATGCCCTGGGCGAGCGGCAGTTCGTCGGAGTAGTTGATCGTGTTGGTCTGCCGGCGCATGTAGGCACGCCACGCATCCGAACCCGATTCGCGACCGCCACCGGTCTCCTTCTCGCCGCCGAACGCACCGCCGATCTCCGCACCCGAGGTGCCGATATTGACGTTGCAGATACCGCAATCGGAACCGCGTGCCGACAGGAACAGCTCGGCCGCCTTCAGGTTCTCGGTGAACAGCGCCGAGGACAGGCCCTGCGGCACGTCGTTCTGCATCGCGATCGCCTCTTCGAGATCCTTGAACTTCATCACGTACAGGATCGGTGCGAAGGTCTCGGTCTGCACGACCTCCGAATCGTTGGCCAGGCCAGTGATGATCGTCGGCTTGACGAAGTTGCCCTTGCGGTCGAGCGCGGCGCCACCGGTCTCGACCTTGCCGCCGAGCGCCTTGGCCTTCTCGATCGCGTCGAGGTAGGCCTGCACGCCGTCCTTGCTGTTGAGCGGACCCATCAGGTTGGCGGTGTCCATCGGATCGCCGGTCTTGCTCTCAACCTGCTGGTACGCGGTGACCAGCTTGGCCAGCACGTCGTCGTGGATCGACTCGTGGATGAACACGCGACGGGTGGTGGTGCAACGCTGGCCGGCGGTACCGACCGCGCCGAAGACAATCGCCGGGATCGCCAGCTTCAGGTCGGCGGTGGCGTCGACGATCATCGCGTTGTTGCCGCCCAGTTCCAGCAGCGAACGGCCCATGCGGCGGGCAACGCGCTCGCCGACGTGGCGGCCGACCTTGGTCGAACCGGTGAAGCTGATCAGGCCGATGCGCTTGTCGTCGACGAAGGTCTGTGCCAGCTCGGTGCCGGCATCGTTGAACAGGAAGAAGATGTCCGGGAAGCCACCCTTCTTCAGCGCCTCGTTGCAGATCCGGATCGATGCGATCGCGGACAGCGGGGTCTTGGGCGACGGCTTCCAGATGGTGATGTCGCCGCAGACCGCCGCGACCAGCGCGTTCCAGGCCCACACCGCGACCGGGAAGTTGAACGCCGAGATCACGCCGACCACGCCCAGCGGATGCCACTGCTCGTACATCCGGTGGCCTGGACGCTCGGAATGCATGGTCAGGCCGTACAGCTGGCGCGACAGGCCGACGGCGAACTCGCCGATGTCGATCATCTCCTGCACTTCGCCGTCGCCCTCGGGCTTGGACTTGCCCATTTCCAGCGCGACCAGCGAACCCAGCAGGTCCTTGTTCTCGCGCAGCGCGTCGGCGCACAGGCGCACCGCCTCACCGCGGCGCGGGGCCGGGGTGGTGCGCCAGACCTTGAAGGCGGCCTGGGCGCGCTCGACGATGGTGTCGTAGTCATCCTGGGAGGAGGCTTGGACCCGCGCCAGCACTTCGCCGTCGGTCGGGTTGATCGGCTCCAGGATGCCGGCGTCGGCAGTCTTGGCCCATTCGCCATTGCCGAGGTAGGTGCCGGATTCGGTGCCGTTCAGGCCGAGAGCGGTGAGGACGGGGTGGGTCATGGATAACTCCTTGGAAACAAACAGAAAAGGGTGAGGCGGAAAGCTGGTGACCCCGACACGATTCGAACGTGTGACCTGTCCCTTAGGAGGGGACCGCTCTATCCAGCTGAGCTACGGGGCCATCCGGTCGATTATCGCAGGAACAGGTCGCGATGACCTCCCCCGGTGGGCGAGCGACCGGCTCCGATCCGTCCGCGCGGCCACTGGCGACGGGATCGCCGGCCTCAGCCCTCCAGCATCGGCCGGATCCGGTCCAGGTTTTCCTGCAACTGCTCGTCGCGCCCGCCCTCGCACAGCAGCACGAACACGCGGTCGAGCAGGTGCTGCA
Source organism: Lysobacter sp. (assembly GCA_050737755.1). Taxonomy (GTDB): domain Bacteria; phylum Pseudomonadota; class Gammaproteobacteria; order Xanthomonadales; family Xanthomonadaceae; genus Novilysobacter. Next base: position 1,450 of record JBOHYC010000028.1, on the reverse strand, counting down.
GCGCGGAGTGGTACAGCAAAGGTTCGATATGGGCGCGGTCGTCGTGCGCCGACACCAGCAGGGTGAGGTCGGCATGCGCCCGCAGCGGGTTGGAGGTGTGCCGGGTCACGGTGACGACGCTGCCGCCGCGTTGCCGGAACAACCGGCCGATCTGGCACAGCGCCGGCTGCTTTCCGTGCTCCGAGAACACCAGCAATACGTCGCCGGTGCGCGCTGCCGAGACGCTGGCGGTCATGTGCGCGGTATCGAAGTTGTGCACGGTGAGGATGCCCAGCAGCGACAAGCGCAGTGCGAATGCACGGGCGTGGATGTCGTCCTCGCCCAAGCCGATGATGAACACCTTGCCGTGATTGCCGGCGTCGGCGATCACTGCCGCCACCGCTTCGATCGCTTCGGGCGTGTTGATCGAGCGGGTTTCTTCCTGCGCCTCGGACTTGCTGCGCCACAACTCGAGTGCGGAGTCGCGTTGCGGCTCGCTGTCGTCCGCATCCGGCCCGGTCGCGTCGTCGCCGTTGTCGGCGCGGGCGATTGCTTCGCCGACCGAGTACTTCAGGTCGGGGTAGCCCTTGAAGCCAAGCTTCTGGCAGAACTTGACCACGCTGGACTGGCTGATGCCCAGCGCGTTGGCCAGTTGCTGCGAGGAGTAGTCGCGCAGCAACTGGGCGTTGTCGAGGACGAAGTCGGCGATGCGACGCTCGATCGCCGACATCTGGTCGCGGCCGGCGCGGATCTTCAGCAGCGCCGCCACGGTCAGGCCGCCGCGCTGCCCATCAGGATCGGTTCCAGTCCCTGGATGCTGCGGATGCCGAGTCCCGGGGCATCGGTGATCGATATCTCCGACTCGTTGAAGATCACCCCGCCTTCGACCGGGTTGGTCGCGCACAGTGACGGGCCGTCGAGGTCGACCTTGGTGATCACGTCGGCCTTGGCGACTGCGAGGTGCACTGCGGCGGCGACGCTGATGCTGGACTCGAGCATGCAGCCGATCATGCAGTCGACCTGGTGCATGCCGGCGATGTCGGCGATGCGGATCGCGTTGGACAGCCCGCCGGTCTTCATCAGCTTGATGTTGATGATGTCGGCCGCGCGCTGCTGGATCAGGTCGAACACCTGGCCCGGGTTGAACACGCTCTCATCGGCCATCACCGGCGTGTTGACCCGGTCGGTCACGTACTTCAGCCCGCTGATGTCGGCCGCCTTCACCGGCTGCTCCAGCAGCTCCAGCACCACCCCGGCCTCTTCCAGCGTGCGCATGGCGTGCACCGCCTGTTTGGCGGTCCAGCCCTGGTTGGCATCCAGCCGCAGCAGGGCTCGGCCCTGCACGGCGGCGTGGATCGCCTTCACCCGCTCGATATCCAGCCCGATGTCCTTGCCGACCTTGATCTTCAGCGACTCGAAGCCGCGGTCGATCGCCGACAGCGAATCGGCCACCATCTTGTCGATGTAATCC
>JBOHYC010000027.1:0-3880 GCA_050737755.1 Lysobacter sp. | reverse complement strand
TCGGCGGCTACCTGTACTTCCACAAGGCACCGAACGCCCGCGAGTTCCACGAAGAACTGGTGCGCAAGCTCGACGCCCTGCACAACTACGACTGCCTGCGTGCGAACAAATCGATGATGGCCTGGGGCGTCGAGCCGCGCGTGCCGTTCCTCGACGTCGAGTTCCTTGACGTCGCCATGCGCATGGACGCCAGCACCAAGATGGTCGGGCGGCGAGCCGATGGCAGTCTGCGTATCGAGAAGGCGGTACTGCGCGAGGCGTTCGAAGGCTACCTGCCCGACGAAATCCTCTGGCGCCAGAAAGAGCAGTTCAGCGACGGCGTCGGCTATGGCTGGATCGACGGACTCAAGGCACACGCCGAAGCCCACGTCAGCGACCGCGAGTTTGCCGCCGCGGCCAGTCGCTTCCCGGTCAACCCGCCACAGAGCAAGGAAGCGTATTTCTACCGCCGCATCTTCGAACAGTTGTTTCCCGGCGAGGCCTGCGCGCAGACCGTGCCGGGCGGCAAGTCGATCGCCTGCTCGTCACCCGTGGCAATCGCATGGGACGCCGCGTTTGCCGACGCCGCCGATCCATCGGGCAGGGCGGTGGCGGGAGTGCACCGCGCGGCCACGTGATGAGGCTCAACGGCGCTTATTCGAGGAAGAACGACTTGCCGGACCACCTGATCGACTCGAACTCACCGCACTCCAGACATTTGTACCAGCGGACTTTGTCCCCGTACTTGAGCAGCGCGCTGAAACCGGCCGGGCCGCTCTGGGAGAAATACCGAATCAACTGCCCATCACGGGTGATGGCGACGAAGCGACCACCGTCGCCGCCGCGCGTGCTGAATACACCGACAAATACTTCCTCCGGTATCCCGTCCCCGTCGAGGTCATCCTGCAGCGCGAACGACATTCCCGAGTCGGTGTAGCGGGCGAAATCCGTGGCTGGAATTCGATCTTCGAGCACCTTCGCGTCGAGAGTGCTTGCGAGTTTCCAATTGGAGTCGAACCGATTCACATCGAGGCCGTGGACCGAACTCGATACCGGCTCGAAGCTCATGGCGTACCACCATGCCGTGGCAGGCGTCCCATCCGCAAGCAGCGGGCCGGCGGTGGTCTGGCATCCGGTGGCGACCAGCGCGACCAGCATCGCCATTCCGTAGAGAATTCGCCTACCAGTCGACATGCCAGTGCCTCCCTCCGGCAGCATGGGGCTCGCGCAGAACGGTGGCCCCCATGGCGTTTATCCGCGCTTCGATGACGCCAAGTTGCTGGCGGCTGCCAATCGGCCAGCTGATGTCCCGCGCGGTGTTGGACAAGTGGTTGGATACCAGGGCTCCGCGTGCGCGCGCCTGCTCGATCAGTCGTTCGAACTCGTCCGCCGTCTCCCGCTCGGAGGCGGATGGATGCCGGCCCAGCCATTGATCCATCGCTGTGATGTGCCAGGTGGGGCGGTAGGTCCTCAGGAACTCCAGCCGATTCGCGCGGATCCGTTGCGCCATCAGCTCTGCCTGCCGGCGGATCGTACGGGCCCTGCCGGTGACCCGGATGCCCGCTCTGGGGAACTCATGCTGGATGATCGCAATGAGTTGGTCGATATTCGATGGGCGCGTCAGCGCGACATCCCGTGCAACTGTCTGCATACCTTCTCCCTGGTATCAGCAATGAAGTGCTGTTTGTCATCCTTGGTGCTGCGGCGGTCCGGGCATGTTGCGGCATCGGTCACCATTGCCGGAGAAATCTAGCATGGCGACTGGCGGTGCGGATAACGAGTGGTATTTCGCACCGGCGGCGCGTGGGTCAGCGCCGCTTCATTGCGTAGGCGATGTTGTGCATCGCGGTCAGCCCTTGCGCCTGGAACGCCGGCTGGTTCGCGAGGATGTCCTGTCGTTCCAGCACTTCGACCAACCAGTCGCGTTGATAGAGCGCACGCACCTGCGCTTCATCGACCGCGAACGGTGGGCCGTCGAGTTCGGCTGGTGGGTATTCCAGAGACACCAGCAGGCCGCGGCAATGCGGCGGCAGGGCCGCGTACGCCTCATCGGCATAACGCTGCCGCAGCGGCGACGGGAGCGCGATCAGCGCGGCGCGATCGTAGAACGCGGTGCAATCCGACAGCGCTTCGCGGTCGAGATCGAACACATCGCCGCAGATGAATTCGATCGCGCCGGCGCGATGATGGGTGCCGTAACGCGTGCGGGTCACGGTCGGCTCGGTGCCGGCTTCGGCGAAGAACTGTTCGACCGCCAGCGGCGACAGCTCCACCGCGAGTACCCGGTGGCCGCGTGCGGCCAGCCACAGCAGGTCGGGCGACTTGCCGGCCAGCGGCACGAACACCTGACTGTCGGCGGGCAAGTCGAGCGCCATCCAGTGGCGCTGCAGCAACGGGTTGCCGTCGGGCTGGTTGAAGCCGGTGCGGCCTTCGTTCCAGCGGGCGTGCCAGTAATCGGGATGCATCCGTGGCTACTCGACCGCCAACCCCTCGACCTTCTGCCAACCCCGCGGCAACAACCCGCCACGTGTCGCCCGGGCGCCGATGTAGGCGTCCAGATCCTTCCACGACAGCGTCATCGTGCGGGCGCCGGACTTCACCGACAGCGTTCCGCCCGGCGGTACCACCGCAACTGCGACCACCCGCTCGGTGCCGAGCTTGGCCTTGGGGATGTCGATCAGCTTGTTGCCCTTGCCCTTGTCGAGCTCGGGCAGTTCGGCGACGGGGAACGCCAGCAGGTGGCCGGCGGTGGTCGCCACTACAACGCGGTCGTTGTCGACGTCGGTCACGGGGGCCGGTTGCACCACCGTGGCGTTCGGGGTCAGCGACAGCATCGCCTTGCCGGCCTTGTTGCGGCTGGTGAGGTTCTCGAAGCGGGTGACGTAGCCGTAACCGTGGCTCGACGCCAGCACGAAGCGGCTGTCGTTGTCGCCGCTCGCAACCGCCTGGAAAGACGCGCCCGGTGCCGGCGAGAAGCGGCCGGTCAGCGGTTCGCCATTGCCACGTGCCGACGGCAGGCTGTGGACGATGGTCGAGTAGCTGCGGCCGGTCGAATCGAGGAACGCAACCTGCTGGTTGCTGCGCGCCTTCGCCGACGCCAGCAACTCGTCGCCCTCGCGATAGCTCAGCGCCGCGGCGTCGATGTCATTGCCCTTGGCCGCGCGCACCCAGCCCTTGGCGCTGACGACGACGGTCATCGGCTCGCTCGGGGTCAGGTCGGTTTCCGACAGTGCCTGCGCGGCGCCACGGGCGACCAGCGGCGAGCGGCGGGCATCGCCGAACTTCTTCGCATCGGCCTGCAGTTCGTCCTTGATCAGCTTCTTGAGCTTGGCCTTGCTGCCGAGGGTGGCGATCAGCTTGTCGCGCTCGGCGGCCAGTTCGGCCTGCTCGCCGCGGATCTTCATTTCTTCGAGCCGCGCGAGCTGCCGCAGTTTGGTCTCGAGGATGTAGTCGGTCTGTTCTTCGCTGAGCTTGAAGCGCTTCATCAGGAGGGGCTTGGGCTCGTCCTCGCTGCGGATGATGCGGATCACTTCGTCGAGGTTGAGGAACGCGACCAGCAAACCTTCCAACAGGTGCAGGCGGCGCTCGACCTTTTCCAGCCGATGGGTCAGGCGGCGGGTCACGGTGGTGGTGCGGAATTCCAGCCATTCGCTCAGGAACGCCTTGAGGTTCTTGACCTGCGGGCGCCCGTCCAGGCCGATCACGTTGAGGTTGACCCGGAAGCTCTTTTCCAGATCCGTGGTCGCGAACAGGTGACCCATCAACTGCTCGGCATCGACCCGGTTGCTGCGCGGGATCAGCACGATGCGGGTCGGGTTGCTGTGGTCGGACTCGTCGCGGATGTCCTCCAGCCACGGCAGCTTCTTGGCCCGCATCTGCACCGCGATCTGCTCGATGACCT
>JBOHYC010000026.1:0-4981 GCA_050737755.1 Lysobacter sp. | reverse complement strand
TTGACCAGCCGACCGGCTTCTTCTTCGATCAGTTGCGGGCGCGCGGCCCTGATCGTGAGGGTCTTCTTGTGGGTCTTGTTGCCGGCGACCTGCGAGAACATCTGGCGCAGCTGCTGGCCCATCTCTTCCATTCCCGGCGGCGCCATGATGTCGACGCCGACATTGACCGCGGTCTCGATGTCGATCTCGCGATCGTCGAGTTCACCGGAGCGCAGTTGCCGACGCAGCTTGATGCGGGTATCGGACTCCTGCGACGACGGCTCGGCACCGATATCGACGGTGGTGGTCGACGGGTCCGACGCGCCGAAGCCGAAGCCGGTCGGTTGCTGCTGGCGCCGCGGCAACAGCGCATCGAGGATCCGGTCCTCGGCGCGTTCCTCGGCCTGGGTGCGGACCTTGTGCTTGGCCTGTTCGCGATACAGCTTGACCGCGGTGTCGGCGAGGTCGCGGATGATCTGTTCGACGTCCTTTCCTACATAGCCGACCTCGGTAAAGCGGGTTGCCTCGACCTTGACGAACGGCGCGTTGGCCAGCGTCGCCAGCCGCCGCGCGATCTCGGTCTTGCCGACACCGGTCGGGCCGATCATCAGGATGTTCTTGGGCATGACCTCGTTGCGCAGTTCGTCGTCGAGCTGCGCGCGGCGCCAGCGGTTGCGCAGCGCGATCGCAACCGCGCGCTTGGCGTCCTGCTGGCCGACGATGTGGGTGTCGAGCGCCTGCACGATCTCGCGCGGGGTCATGGTGGCGTTGGAGGTATCGGGCTTCATGTTCACAGCTCTTCCACGACGACGTTGCGGTTGGTGTAGATGCAGACGTCGCCGGCGATGTTGATCGCCTCGGTGGCGATGGTCTTCGCATCCAGTTCGGTGTGCGCGACCAGTGCGCGCGCGGCCGACAGCGCGTACATGCCGCCGGAGCCGATCGCGATGATGCCGTCGTCGGGCTCGATCACGTCGCCGGTGCCGCTGATCACCAGCGAAGTCTCCTTGTCGGCGACCGCCAGCAGCGCTTCGAGCTTTCCGAAGCGGCGTTCGGTACGCCAGTCCTTGGCCATCTCAACCGCTGCGCGAGTCAGCTGGCCGTGCTTGAGCAGCTTTGCTTCGAACAGTTCGAACAGGGTGAAGGCATCGGCCGCCGCGCCGGCAAAACCGGCGATCACCTGGCCGTCCTTGCCAAGCCGGCGGATCTTGCGCGCGTTGGCCTTCATCACCGTGTGGCCGAGCGTCACCTGTCCGTCGCCGGCGACGGCGACGTGGCCGTTGCGGCGCACCGACACGATGGTGGTGGCGTGGAATACGTTGGGGTTCCGGCTGGGGTCCATTGCAGGCTCCGTGGGTCGAATCCCTTGGATGGGGATGGCCGGCGGTGGGTGCAAGGGGCTGGTCGGATTGTCGCGGCCGGCGATGGCTCCGATGTAGGAGCGACGTGAGTCGCGATTGCACGGCGATCCCGGATGGCGAGGAAATCGCGACTTACGTCGCTCCTACATCACGGGGCATCAGGACTTGCGCTTCGCCCGCGGATGGGCGGCGTCGTAAACCTTGGCCAGATGCTGGAAATCGAGGTGCGTGTAGATCTGCGTGGTCGAAATGTCGGCGTGGCCGAGCAACTCCTGCACCCCGCGGAGGTCGCCGGAGGATTCGAGCACGTGGCTGGCGAAACTGTGCCGCAGCAGATGCGGGTGCACGCGCTTGAACAGGCCCTGCCGCTGCGCCAATTGGCGCAACCGGTACTGCACCGCGCGCGGGGTGATCGGACCATTGCGACCGGGGAATACCGGCGTGTCTTTCCCAGCCCCGGTCGACGCACGCCACTCGCGCAAGGCCTTGCGAGCAAACGACCCCAACGGCACGCTGCGTTGCTTGCTGCCCTTGCCGAGCACGGTGACGAGTCCGTCATCCAAGTCGAGATCGTGCCAGCGCAACGCGCACAGCTCGCTAAGTCGCAGCCCGGACGAATAGAACAGCTCCAGCAACGCGCGGTCGCGCAGGCCCAGCGGCACATCCGTCGGCACCTCGACCAACGCCTTGGCCTCGTCCGGGTCGAGCACCTGCGGCAACTTGCGCGGCGCCTTTGGCGCACGGATTGCCGCCGCCGGACTGGCACTGATCCGTCCGTGCTTCAACAACCAGCCATAGAAACTGCGACAGGCCGACAGCCGCCGTTGCAGGCTCTTGGGCGACAGCCCGCGACGATGCTCGGCGGCAATGAAAGCGCGCAGCTGATCGACTTTCAGCTCGACCAACTCGATGCCCTGCGCATCCGTCCATTGCGACAGCGCCGCGAGATCACGCCGATAGGCATCGAGCGTGTGTGGCGACATCCGCCGCTCGACCGCGAGGTGGGAGAGAAAGTCGTCGACAGAAGAAGTCATGACCTCGCCCCATGACCCGCATGTCCGACACCGGGGACGGCAAACGTTCTTGGATCCCCCCCGCCGCGGGGATGACCGCAAAGCTCAACCGGAGCGCCATCAATCAAACCCCGAAGCGGCGTCCTGTCCGGGGTTTGCGGAAAGCAGGCCATGGATGGCCTGCGGCGGCGAGTCAGGCCAAGGATGGCCTGACCGAGCCGGGTAGCAAACCCCGGACAGGTCGTCGCCCCCGTCGAAGCCGCAGCCCCGGCGCTGTTTCTTCTATTGCAACTACCGCGCATACCTCGCCAACGCCGTCACCAGCGCCTCGCCCATCATCCGCAGGAACAGCGTCCCCATCCCCGGGAAGAACCGGTTCGGATCACCGCTACCCACCGCCACCAGCCCCACGCCCGCCAACGGCAACAACGCCGTCGACTGCACTTCGTCCGCCCGCACCCCGTACAACAGCGCATGCTTGTCCGGCTGCAACCGCCCGCACAACGGCTCCCCATCGGCCAGGCAATCACGGAACGGCTGCAGGCGCGCGTCATCCGCATCGACCCGCTGCAACCACTCCGCATCATCAAGCCCCTCGACCGGCGCAAACATCACCAGCCGCACCAGGTCGCCATTGAAATCCTCCGCCAGGCTCGCCGCCATCGCCCGCAGCGTGTCGGCCGCGTTGTCCTGCCGCATCAGCGCCAACGTCAGCTGCTGCGTGCGCACCGCCAACCGCTCGTTGTCCTGCGCGTTACCGGACAACTCCTGCAGACGCCGGTTGAGTTCGCGATTCTTGTCGCGCAGCACCTCCAACTGGTAGCTCGCCAGCGACGACGCCGAACCCGCCTCGCGCGGCACCACCAGGCTCAGCGCCAGGTCCGGAAACTGCTGCAGGAAGCTCGGATGGCGCCGCAGCCACGCCGCGACCTCGTGCGCACCCAGTTTTTCAGTGGTCTCGGTCATGCAGCCATTCTCCTTCGAATACGAATGTCGCCGGTCCCGCCATCGTGACCGGTGCATCTTCAGCGGCCCAGCCGATCTGCAGCGTGCCGCCTGGCAATACCACGCTGACCTCGCGACCGATCCGCCCGCGGCGCATCAGTATCGCCGCCGCCGCGCAGGCACCGCTGCCGCAGGCCAGGGTCTCGCCCACGCCGCGCTCGAGCACGCGCAAGCGGATGCGCTGGCGCGACTCGACCTGCACGAAGCCGATGTTGGCCGACTCCGGGAAACCTTCGTGCTGCTGCAGCACGACGCCCGTGGTTTCGAGCGGCGCGCGCTCGATGTCGTCGACCTCGACCAGCGCATGCGGATTGCCCATCGAGACCGCGCCGAAACCGATGATCGAGCCACGGACAGCGAGCACGTAGGTATCGCGCGGGCCATCGAAGCCGCGAAGAGGGATTTTTTCGGGGTCGAATTCAGGCACGCCCATGACTACCCGGAAGCCATCGGCAAGGCGCGTCACCGCATGGCTGCCGACCGGGCTGTCGAGGGTGAATTCCGGGCTGTTTGCGGCGCCATCACGAACCACCCAAGCCGCAATGCAGCGGGCGCCGTTGCCGCATTGCTGCGATGGCGATCCATCGGCGTTCCAGATCCGGTAACTGGCGACGGAACCGGCTTCGCGCGGGTCCTCGACGGTCAGTATCTGGTCGCAACCGACTCCGGTGTGGCGGTCGGCCAGCGCCCGGCACAAGGCGGCATCGGGGGCTGCGGTATTGCCGCGCAGGTCGAGCACGACGAAGTCGTTGCCGGCACCGTGCATCTTGCTGAAAGGCAGCCGGCCCGACCGCCGCGCGGCACGCGCCTCAGCCATTGCCGTCGTCGGCAGTCCCCGTCTCGGGCGGGCTGTCGGGCACGGTGGCCGGATCGATTGGAATGGGGTCGAACGGAACCGGGTCGGCAACGGTCGGGGCGGACTCGGTCGGGGCGGACTCGGTCGGGTCGGCGAGGGCCGGCTCATCGAGTTCGACCGGCACCGTGTCGGTCGGCATCTCGAGTGCGTCGACCGATTCGACTTCGTCGGGCATGACCAGTGGGCCCTTGTTGCCACAACCGGCGATGGCCAGCGGCAGCGAGACGACCAGGGCGGCGAGCAGCAGTGGGTTTCGTGCGTTCATCGGGGCAGTGTAGCCGCGCCGGTCGCGGCTGCGAAGCTCAGGCCGGTGGCGGTTCAGGCCGGTGCCACAACCAGATGCCGACCACCAGCATGATCACGCTGCCGAGCATCGCCATCCACGGTTGCGGCGCGGTCAGGAACATCACCACCGCGCAGCCCGCCATGGTCAGCACGGCGAACCACTTGGCCCGCCGCGAGACCGCACCGTAGCTTTGCCAGTCGTGGATCATCGGGCCGAATTGACGATGGGCCAGCAACCAACGATGCAGGCGCTGCGAACCGCGCGCGGCGGCGTAGGCCGACAGCAACACGAACGGCACCGTCGGCAGGCCGGGAACGACGATGCCCACCACGCCCAGGCCCAGTGCGATGTACGCCAGCAGCCACCATGCCCAGCGCAATTACGGCGTGTCCGCGCCCACGCCCAGTCGATCGAGCATGAACGCATACATCTCGGCCTGTTCGCGGTAACGACGGAAGCGCCCGGATTTGCCGCCGTGGCC
>JBOHYC010000025.1:0-7710 GCA_050737755.1 Lysobacter sp. | reverse complement strand
CGCTTCAAGGCCCAGGTCGACGCGAAGGAGGGCGGCGATGACGAAGCGATGCATTTCGATGCCGACTACATCCGCGCCCTCGAGATCGGCCTGCCGCCGACCGGCGGCCTCGGCGTCGGCATCGACCGGCTGGTGATGCTGCTGACCGGCTCGTCCTCGATCCGCGACGTGTTGCTGTTCCCCTACATGCGTCCCGAGTAGAACGCCTGAGACCTTCCGCCCTGTTGGATCCGGGGCGCTGGGGGTATTCTCGGGTCGACCGTCGTCGGGGGGAGACACCCATGGGCAGGCCGCTTTGAACGTTGTCATCGTCGATGACCAGACCTCTGCGCGCACGATGCTGCGACACATCGTCGAGGACATCGGCCCGGATCTGACGGTACATGACTTCGGCGAGCCGGATGCCGCGCTCGGCTGGTGCCAGGAAAACCTCCCGGACCTGTTGCTGCTGGACTACCGCATGCCGGGCATGGACGGGCTTGAATTCGCCCGCCGGTTCCGCCGCGTGCCGCTGCACAGTGATATCCCGATCGTGCTGGTGACCGTGGTCGGTGACGAGCCGATACGGCAGGCGGCGCTTGATGCCGGAGTGATCGATTTCCTGGTCAAGCCGGTACGCCCGCGCGAGTTGCGCGCCCGCTGCCGCAACCTGCTGCAGCTGCGGCAGCAATCGGAAGGCGTGAAACAACGCGCGCTCTCGCTGGAACAACGACTGCTGTCGAACATGCACGAGCTGGAGGAACGCGAGCGCGAGACCCTGTCGCGTCTGGCCCGCGCGATCGAATACCGCGACACCGGCACCAGCGTCTACCTGGAGCGCATGGCGCACCTGGCTGGCATGATCGCCGAACACCTCGGCCTGCCCGAGGAAGAAGTCCGGACGATCGAATTGGCCGCGCCGCTGCACGACATCGGCAAGATCGCGATTCCCGATGCGGTGCTGCTGAAGCCGGGCCCCCTCGACGAGGCGGAAATGGCGATCATGCGCCGCCATCCGCGCATCGGCCACGAACTGCTCAGCGGCAGCCGCAACCGGTTCATCCAGACCGGCGCCCTCATCGCGTTGCGCCACCACGAACGTTTCGATGGCAGCGGCTATCCCAACGGGCTGGTGGGCGAGGAAATCCCGCTTGAAGCGCGGATCGTCGCGGTCGCCGATGTCTTCGATGCACTGATTTCGGTCCGGCCATACAAGCCCGCGTGGACCATCGATGCGGCGCTGGCGTACCTTTACGCGCAGCGCGGTCGCCTGTTCGATCCCGCTTGCGTCGACGTTCTGATACGTAACCGGGCGCAGCTGGAGGAAGTCTGTGGCCGTTATGCAGGAGCAGCCGCCCGGCCGGGCACGGAGTAGGCAATGACACGATCCCTCTCATGGATGAAGGAGCGCCTTTCGCGGCGCGGGGACAGCGAGCACGGGCAGGCATTGATCCGCATCGCGGTGTTGCTGGTCGTGCTGGCCTATCTGCTGGTCCGCGGTGCCGGCGGAACACTGGACGTGGCGGCCTATTCGGACGTGCTGGGGCTGGTGTTCACCGGACTGGTGGTCGGCGTCGCGCTGATCGGCTGGATTCTGGGTGATCCCCGCAAATCCCACGCGCGCCGCTGCATCGGGATGCTCGCGGACTACGGCCTGATGACCGTCGCGATGATCCGCATGGGCGAGCCGTTGGGCTGGGTCTACGTGATCCTGATGTGGGTGACGGTCGGCAATGGCCTGCGTTACGGCAACCGGTATCTGGTCGGAGCGGTTGTCGCGGCGTTCCTGGGTTTCGGCGCGGTGCTGGTCGGCAACGATTACTGGTGGCTGGACAACCGGAGCCTGGGCATCGGGCTGCTGCTTGGACTCGTGGCCATCCCGTTGTACCTGTCCGGGCTGCTGCGCGACCTGACCCGCGCGACCCGCGAGGCGCGTCGTGCGAGCGAAGCCAAGAGCCGGTTCCTGGCCAACATGAGCCACGAGTTCCGCACCCCGCTCAATGGCCTTGCCGGCATGTCCGAACTGCTGTCCACCACCGAGCTCGACAGCGAGCAGCGCGAATGCCTCGATACGATCCAGGCTTCGACCCGCAGCCTGCTGTCGCTGGTCGAGGACGTGCTGGACATCTCCGCGATCGAGGCCGGCAAGGTCAAGTTGAGGTTCATCGCATTCGACGTGCGCGAGCTGGTCGAGGGTATCGGCCTGATCCTCCAGCCGCAGGCGCGAGCCAAGCAGTTGCGTTACGTGGCGACGGTGGCCCCGGACGTGCCGGACGCGGTGTGTGGCGATGACGTGCACTTGCGCCAGGTGCTGGTCAACATGGCGGGCAATGCGATCAAGTTCACCGACCATGGCTCGGTCCGGTTCGATGTCGAATTGATCGAGCAGGGCAGCGGCCGGGTCAGGTTGCGGTTCACTGTGACCGATACCGGCATTGGCGTACCGATGGCGATCCGCAACCGCCTGTTCGAGGCGTTCGAGCAGGCCGATGTGAGTCTGGGGCGTCGCTACGGCGGCACGGGGCTGGGGACCACCATCGCCAAGGGACTGGCCGAGGCGATGGGCGGCAGCATCGGATTCGAGAGCACCGAACAGCGCGGCAGCCGGTTCTGGGTGGAGGTGCCCTTCGACCGGGTGGCGGCGCTACCGGCCACTTCCGATGCAGCCATACCGGAAGCTGCGGCACCGGTCGGCCCGGTCATGGAAAGCCCCGAAAACGTCATCGCATTCTCCGATCCGTTCCTGCGGCATCGCGCGAGGGTCAGGAGCCTGCAGGTCCTCGTCGCCGACGATCACGCCGCCAACCGGATGGTGTTGCAGCGGCTCCTGCAGAAGGCCGGCCATCGCGTCACGTGCGTAACGGACGGGGAGGGCGTGCTGGCGGCACTCGATGTGTCCGACTACGACGTCGTGATTGCCGACCTGCACATGCCGAGGCTCAGCGGGCTGGACCTGTTGAAGGAGTTGCGCGTTATGGAGGCCGGCGGCGGGCGGCGCACACCGGTATTGATACTCAGTGCCGACGTCACTCCGGAGTCGATCCAGGCGTGCGAGCAAGCGGGTGCGCGTGCCTTCATGGCCAAGCCGGTCTCGATCAAACGGATGCTGGATACCCTGGCCGAGATCGCGCTGAACGTCCGCGCAGTCGAGCCGGTCGCGTCCCGTGTGCCGGCCACCCCTGCGGTGCGCGTCGAAGGTGTATTGGATACGAGCGTGCTCGATGAACTTGCCGCCCTGGGCATGGGGGACAATTTCGAACGCGAGTTCATCAGCCAGTGCCTGGGCGATGCCGAGTCGTGCGTTTCCGCACTTGGGGAAGCCGGTGAATCGGGCAACTGGGATCTGCTGCGTGATCAGGCCCACGCGCTGAAAGGCGTGGCCAGCAACCTGGGGCTGGTCAAACTCGCGTCCGCGAGCAGCGAGGTCATGGGTCTGGCCGACTGGCAACTGGGCAATGAGTGGCGGCGACGGCTGGGCAATCTCGGAGACGGACTGGTCCAGGGCAGGATGGCGCTCGACGCACGCGACCGTGCGAAGAATGCACGTGGCGAGCGCTCCCCCTGAACACGCGATCCGAAACCGTCAACCGGCGGCCTCTGCCATCGAGCGTCGCGCTTGCGCCTTCACGATGCGGTCCATTGTCCGCAGCGATCGTTCGTCCAGCGCCAGTGCCGTATCCACCCAGACTTCGGTGATGCCCATCAGTTCGTCGTAACCCACCGGCTGCGATATCCCGCGGACCGCGTTGAGCGCCAGATGGGCGTGAGGTGCGCGTTGCTGACGGCGGATCAGGTCCTGCACCGCAGCCGTTCCGCGTCCCTTCGGGACCAGGATATCGACCACGCCCAACCGGTGCAGTTCGTCGCTGCTGTAGATGCGGCCTTCCAGGATGATCCGTTCCGCCAGCTGAGGCGACACTCGCTTGCACAGGAACGAATACGCGCCCATGCCCGGGAACAGCCCGAACAGCACCTCCGGCAGGCCCATGTCCACGCCTTCCTCGGCCACGATCGTGTGGCAGGACAGGGCGAGTTCAAGCCCGCCGCCCAGCGCATCGCCCTGCACCAGCGCGATCGTGCGGACATCACCGCCCAAGCCGGTGTGGAAATGATGCACGCCTTCGACGCAGCGCCGGGCATAGTCGAGCAACCGCTCACGGTTGCCATCCCTGATCAGTTGCGAGAACAGGGCAAGGTCGCCACCCAGGTTGAACGCAGAGGCGTCGGACGCCAGCACCACGTGGCGCAACTTGCCGGAAGCGCGCTGGCCTTCACGGAGAGTGATCGACGACAGATAGCTCCACATGTCGTGCATCAGTTCGGTTCGGAAGCAGGGCCGGTCGCGGTCGGCATGCATGTACAGCCAATGCGCGTCGCCACCGACATCGGACTCGATGCGCAGTGTCGGGTAGGGACGGACGCGGTGAAGCTTCTCGATCAAACTCATGGTGCGGTCCTCTGAGGTGGCCGCCCGTATGCGTGGGTGGGCGCGAGCGGCGTGATGAAGCCCACGTTTTCGATGCTACACCTGAACCATGCCACAACAGGAAAGCCCCTCCGGAGAGGGGCTTTCGGGACGACGCACCTTGCAGCCGCAAGTGATCAGTCGCGCAGCTCGCGACGGAGAATCTTGCCGACGTTGGTCTTGGGCAGTTCGTCGCGGAACTCCACGTGGTGCGGTCGCTTGTAGCCAGTCAGGTTGGTGCGCGCGTGCTGCAGAACCTGCTCGGCGGTCAGCGACGGGTCCTTCTTGACGATGACCACCTTGACCGCCTCGCCGGATTTCTCGTCCGGCACACCCACCGCGGCGACTTCGAGCACGCCCGGCATCATCGCGACCACGTCCTCGATCTCGTTCGGATACACGTTGAAGCCGGAGACCAGGATCATGTCCTTCTTGCGGTCGACGATGTAGAAGAAGCCTTGCTCGTCCATCTTCGCCATGTCGCCCGTGTGCAGCCAGCCGTCGGCATCCAGCACTTCAGCGGTTTCCTGCGGGCGCTGCCAGTAGCCCTTCATGACCTGCGGGCCGCGGATGCACAGCTCGCCGACTTCACCGACCGGCATGTCGTTGCCGTCCTCGTCCTTCAGGCAAGCGTCGGTGGACGGGATCGGCAGGCCGATCGCACCGTTGTACTCGGCCAGGTCCATCGGATTGATGCAGGCCGCTGGCGAGGTTTCGGTCAGTCCGTAAGCCTCGACCAGGGTCGAGCCGGTGGCCTTCTTCCAGCGTTCGGCAACCGCACGCTGCACCGCCATGCCACCGCCGAGGGTCAGGTGCAGGCCGGAGAAATCGATATCCTCGAAACCGGGGGTGTTCAGGAGGCCGTTGAACAGTGTGTTGACGCCGGTGATCGCGGTGAACTTCGTCTTCTTCAGTTCCTTGACGAAGCCGGGCATGTCGCGCGGGTTGGTGATCAGGTGGTTGAGGCCACCGAACTTCATGAAGACCAGTCCGTTCGCGGTCAATGCGAAGATGTGGTACAGCGGCAAGGCGGTGATGATGGTTTCTTCGCCGTACTTGACGCCGGTACCGATCCACGCGGCCGCCTGCTGCATGTTGGCGACCAGGTTGCGGTGGGTCAGCATCGCGCCCTTGGCGACGCCGGTGGTGCCGCCGGTGTATTGCAGGAATGCGATGTCATCCGGCGCCGCTTCGATCTTCGGCAGCGTGTGTTTCCGCCCGCGCGCAAGTGTGTCCTTGAACCGGACGGCGCCGGGAATGCTGTAGTCGGGCACCATTTTCTTGATGTGCCTGAGCACGAAATTGACGACTGCGCCTTTCGGGAAAGGCAGCATGTCGCCCAGACCGGTCGTGATCACCTTGCGGACCTGAGTGTCGGCGAGGACTTCTTGGACGGTGTCGCCGAAGTTGTCGAGCACCAGCACCGCGACCGCGCCGGAGTCGACCAGCTGGTGGCGGAGTTCGCGCGCGGTGTACATCGGGTTGGTGTTGACGACCGTCAAACCGGCCCGAAGGATTCCGAAGGTAGCGATCGGATACTGCAGGCAGTTGGGCATCATGATCGCGACGCGATCGCCCTTCTTCAGTCCAAGCTCGCCCAGCAGGTAGGCGGCGAAGTGGTTGCTGAGGGTGTCGATATCGCCGTAGGTCAGGGTCTTGCCGAGGTTCGCGAAGGCCGGACGGTCGCGATACTTGTCGATCGCGGTTTCCAACACAGCAACGACCGACGGAAACTCGTCGACATCGATTTGCGCGGGGACCCCGGCCGGATACTGATCAAGCCATGGACGTTCGACACTCATCGCGATCCCCTTTGAGATTTGGTTCTGATCTGGCTTGCAACGCCTGCTGCATCAAACCGTTGTCCGATTCGTAGCCGTACGGTGCTCCAACGATTGGAGCATAGGGGGCAGGGGCTGGCAAGGCGGATCGCGCGGTCGGGCTTGTGCCACGATGGGTCTTTGCTGCACATGGAAAAACGACGACTGTGAACCGCGTGATGCGATGGACATTTATGTTTGCCGCAACCTGGCTGTTGCTGGCCGGCTGTACGAAGACGCCGCCGGAACAGGCGTTGCGGGAGACCATGGAGCAACTCCGGGACGCGGTGGAACAGCGCGACTCATCGGCGGTGGAAGACCATCTGGCCGACGACTTCGTGGGTCCTGGCGGGATGGATCGCGACGGCGCCAGGCGGTTGGCTGCGCTGACCTTCCTGCGTCATCGCGATGTCGGTGTAACCCTCGGCCCCATTGATGCGTCGGTGAAACAGGGCCACGCGACAGTCAGCTTCACTGCGGTATTGACCGGGGGATCCGGCCGGGCGTTGCCGGAAGCGGCGCGACTCTACGAGGTGGAAACGGGCTGGCGACTGGAGGACAGCGACTGGCACCTGACCAGTGCTCGCTGGACGCCCCGGCTATAGGGCCGTGCGCCGCTATTGTTTCCATGGCTGGATCACCAGCAATACGCCGCCCAGGATCAACAGGACTCCGGCGATACGCATCGGACTGGCCGGCTGCGGCGCATGCAGGATGCCGAAGTGGTCAAGCAGGATCGCTCCGGTCAACTGACCCAGGACGGTCAGCGAGATGAGCGCGGAAGCACCGAGCCGGGGAACGGTGAACGTGGCGATGGCGACATAGGCCGCACCGATGAGGCCGCCTGTCCACGCCCAGGCGGGCAAACGCCCCAACTGGTCGATGC
The DNA here is from genome assembly GCA_050737755.1 of Lysobacter sp. Taxonomy (GTDB): domain Bacteria; phylum Pseudomonadota; class Gammaproteobacteria; order Xanthomonadales; family Xanthomonadaceae; genus Novilysobacter. Next base: position 560 of record JBOHYC010000025.1, on the reverse strand, counting down.
CGGGCCAGGTGGGCCGCGTCGCCACCAGCAGGAGGAGCAGGCTGGCGGTGCCGACCAGAAACGAAACCGTCGCGGCGAACACGGCGCCTGCGGTGACCTGGCCGAGACGCGCGTTTATCAGCGCCTGCAACGGCAGCGCTGCGCCGATTGCAACGACCAGCAGGAATATCAGGTATTTCATGACGGCGACCGATGGCACGCGGTTGGGCGTCGCGCGAGTCTGACACGACGCTGGTAATCGGAGCGCGGCAAATAAGAACGGGCGGCCGAAGCCGCCCGTTTCATTGCCATTGAATCCAGTTGGCGACGCCAAGTCTCCGGCGTCGCCGCGTGCAATCAGGCGGCTTTCTTCGCCGCTAGCTGGCGCAGCACGTAGTGCAGGATGCCACCGTGGCGGAAGTACTCGACTTCCTTCGGGGTCAGCAACAGCACCTTGACCTGGAACGTCGTCTCGCTGCCGTCCGGCTTGCGCGCAACCACGGTGGCGCGCTTCGCCTTGCCATCATCCAAGCCGGTCACCTCGATGCTTTCCGAACCATCCAGACCGTGGGTCTTGACGC
>JBOHYC010000024.1:0-1632 GCA_050737755.1 Lysobacter sp. | reverse complement strand
GCGTACTTGACCTTGGCGTCGGCATCGTCGCCGATCGCCGCCTCGACGGTTTCGATGAGGCCGCCGTAGAGTTCCACCCGCTGGGGCAGCGTCCACTCCACCTGGCTGGCGAACTCCGAGGCCATGCGGTGCCGGTAGGTCCGGCCGGGATAGCCGGCCAGCATCGCGAAGTCGCCGGCGGCGACGGCGTCCGTCGATACCTGCAGGTGCGCCGGCGGCACGTAGGGCACGTTGTCGGCCGAGTACGCCGCCGGTTGCCCGTCCGGCGCGACATAGGCACGCAGCAAGGTGAAGTCGCCGCTGTGGCGGGGCCACATGAAGTTGTCCACTTCGTCGCCGTAGTTGCCGACCGCCTCGGGCGGTGCGTAGACCAGGCGCACGTCGCGCAGCTCCAACTGGCGGACCAGGTAGAAATCGCTGCCGTAGTGCATGTTGGCGACGCTGCAGCGGTAGCCCGGCTGCTGCTCGCACTCGGCCACCAGCGCCTTCTCGGCGGCGTCGACCGCGTCGTAGTAGGCGCGCCCGGTCTTGCCTCGCGCGCCCGTCAGGACCCGGTCGGTGACCTGGTCGAAGCCGGTGGTGACCAGCACCCGGAAGTCCGGGTTGGCGGGCAGCTCGTCGTCGCGGTCGGCGGCGACGAAACCATCGGCGATAAGGTCGCGCTCCGGGCTGGTGTTGTACTGGATGACGCCGAACGCGACATGGTGGTTGGTCAGCACCAATCCCTCGTCCGAAACGAACGCGCCGGTGCCGCCGCCGACTTTCACCACCGCGTTGAGCGGCGGCCGGGTCAGGTCGGCCAATGTTGCCGGGTCACCCTCGAACCCCGCCTCACGCAGCTGCGTGGCGATCTGTGGCAGTTGCGACGGCAGCCACATGCCTTCGTCGGCATGGGCGCTGGCGGCGGCCAGGGTCAGGGACAGGGCGAGCAGGCTTGGCCGCATGGCGCGACTCCGGGTAGCGGGTGTGCCAGCGAACATAGGGTAAGGGCCCACTTCCGGCAAACACGGTCACGGGGCGACCCCGGGGGGCCGCGTATAATTCGCGGTCCATTCCGGCGCCTTTCCGGCGCCCCCGGTGCCGTTGCACGCGGGCAATCCAAGAGCGACCCATGACCCAGAATACGATGAAGGCGCTGGTCAAGCGCGAAGCCACCAAGGGCATCTGGATGGAAGAGGTGCCGGTGCCGGCGCCGGGCGCCAACGAGGTGCTGATCAAGCTCGAAAAGACCGCGATCTGTGGCACCGACCTGCACATTTACCTGTGGGACGAATGGAGCCAGCGCACGATCAAGCCGGGCCTCGTCATCGGCCACGAATTCGTCGGACGCATCGTCGAGGTCGGCCCGGGCGTGACCGGTTACACCGTTGGGCAGCGCGTTTCTGCCGAGGGCCACATCGTCTGCGGTCATTGCCGCAACTGCCGCGGCGGGCGCCAGCACCTGTGCCCGAACACGGTCGGCATCGGCGTCAACCGCAACGGCGCGTTCGCCGAATACATCGTGATGCCGGCGACCAACCTGTGGCCGATCCCGGACCAGATCCCCAGCGAGCTGGCCGCGTTCTTCGACCCCTACGGCAACGCCGCGCACTGCGCGCTGGAATTCGACGTGGTCGGCGAGGACGTGCTGAT
>JBOHYC010000023.1:0-5578 GCA_050737755.1 Lysobacter sp. | reverse complement strand
CCTCCATGGGTAGACGCGACGGGGCCTTCGGGTCCCGTTTGCGTTTGGGGGATACCGGGCGTTCGTCGCAGAACCTGAATCCGTCCCGCCATCGGCTGAACCTCGTCACGCCACATCGGTCAAACTCGGTCCAGCCCCGCACCCGAGACACCGATGGAAGACACCGCGATCGACAGCCGCTCCGAGCGCGCGCCCGAAGCCCGCAGCGCCGAGTCGACCCGCCTGCATCAGGCATTCATGCAGTTGCGCGACGCGCTGTCGGCGGAAATCGTCGGTCAGTCCGCGCTGATCGAACGCCTGCTGATCGCGTTGCTCGCCGATGGCCACCTGCTGGTCGAGGGCGCGCCCGGACTAGCCAAGACCAGCGCGATCCGCGCGCTTGCGGAGCGACTGGAAGCCGACTTTGCCCGCGTCCAGTTCACACCCGACCTGCTGCCGTCCGATCTCACCGGCACCGAGGTCTGGCGCCCGCAAGATGGCCGCTTCGAGTTCCAGCCCGGACCGATCTTCCACCCGATCCTGCTCGCCGACGAGATCAACCGCGCGCCGGCCAAGGTGCAGTCGGCGCTGCTGGAGGCGATGGGCGAGCGTCAGGTCACCGTCGGGCGTGCGACCTACCCGTTGCCACCGCTGTTCCTGGTGATGGCTACGCAGAACCCGATCGAGCAGGAAGGCACGTTCCCGCTGCCGGAGGCACAACTCGACCGCTTCCTCATGCATGTCCGCATCGGCTATCCCGAGGCCGCGGCGGAAACCGAGATCCTGCGGCTTGCCCGCGAGCGTGCCCGTCAGGTGTTGCAACCGGCGCGCGTCCCGGAGCAGCGGATGCCGCAGGCCGACGTGTTCGCCGCGCGTGCCGCGGTGCTGCAGCTGCACGTCGCGCCGGCGGTGGAGCGCTATCTGGTCGAACTGGTGCTGGCATCGCGTGACGCGCGACGCTACGACGCCGAACTTGGCCAGCGCATCGCCTGGGGCGCGAGCCCGCGAGGCTCGATCGCGCTGGAGCGATGCGCACGCGCACATGCGTGGCTGGCGGGTCGCGATTACGTCACGCCCGATGACATCCGTGCGATTGCCCCGGACGTGCTGCGCCACCGCATCCTGCCCAGCTACGAAGCCATCGCCGAAGGTTGGGATGGCGATCGTCTGGTCGGCGAATTGCTGGCGAAGGTGCCGCTGCCGTGAATCGCGGCATCGCGGCTGGAGTGGAGCGACTGGCGTGACCGACGGCATCACCCCGACCCTCGCCGAACTGGTCGCATTGCGCGCGCTGGCCGGCGGTCGTCGCAATGCCCGGCTCGGACGCCACGGCATCAGTGGCCAGTCGCTGTCACCGTTACGCGGCCGTGGCATGGAGTACGCCGAGTCGCGCGAGTACATCGCCGGTGACGACGCCCGCCATATCGACTGGCGCGTCACCGCGCGCACCGGTCGCGCCCACAGCAAGGTCTACCAGGCCGAGCGCGAGCGGCTGAGCCTGATCGTCGCCGATACCGCGCCGTCCCTGTACTTCGGTACCCGGGTGCGCTTCAAGTCGGTGCAGGCGGCGCGTGCCGGTGCGATCGCGGCCTGGGCCGCCGCGCGCGACGGCGACCGCATCGCTGCCTTGCGCGGCAGTGACCGCGAGCCTCCAGTGACGCCAGCGGGTGGCCCGCGCGGCGCCCTGCGTGTACTCGATGCGTTGGCGCGCTGGTATGCCCGACCGCCCCCGGACGACGCCGGCCTCGCGGTCGCGCTCGATCATGCGCAGCGTCTGCTACGTCCCGGTTCGCGGCTGATCGTGCTGGCCGATCCGCACAGTGTTGCCGAGCTGCCCGCACGGCGCTGGCCGGTGCTCGCGCAGCACCATGAGGTGATCGTGCTGCTGCTGACCGACCCGCTGGAGCTGGCGCCGCCCGCGGCCACGCTGCCATTCCGCAGCGGTGGCGCGCGGGTCGAACTCGATCTCGGCGACGCCAACCGGCGCCAACGCTGGAACGTCGAGTTCACCCGTCCGCTGGAAGCTGCACTGGAATCGCTGCCCGCGCGCGGCGTCCGGGTGCAGACGCTGTCGACCGATGCACCCAGTGACTCCTGGTTGCCGTTGCTGGGCCGTGCCCGGCCGATGGTGGCGTGATGACCGACCCGAGCCTGGTCCTGCGCGACATCCACCAGCCGCCCGCACCGCCGTGGTGGCCGCCGGCGCCGGGCTGGTGGTTGCTGGCTGCGGTGTTGTTACTGGTAGTCGCCGGCTGGGCATGGTGGTCCGCGCGCAAGCGCAAGCGTCGAAGCGCCATTGCCGCGGTGTTCGACACCGCTGTCGACTCCGCCACGACCCCGCCGGCGCAGGTCGCCGCGATGTCGGAATTGCTGCGGCGTGCCGCACGTCGGGTCGACCCGGAGGCCGACCGCCTGCACGGCGATGCATGGCTGGAATTCGTCGACCTCGGTGAAGCACCGGGCCGGTTGCTGCTGGAAGGTGGCTATCGGCCGGACGTCGATCCTCAACAGGTCGATGAACTGCGAGCCGTCGCGCGCGCACGCTTCCTGCAATGGACGCTCCAGCGCGGGAAGGCCAAACGATGAGTCTCGAAGGGCTTGCCGGGTTGTCCACGGGTCTGCTCGGCACGGTCATGCCCGGGTTCGCGGGATTCGCGTGGCCCTGGGTGCTGCTGGCGCTGCCATTGCCGCTGCTGGCGCGCTGGCTGCTGCCTGCGCGACGCAGCGCGTCGGCCGCGTTGAACGTGCCATTCGGTCAGCGGCTGGAGTCGATCGGGCAGGGCGGGATCAGCCTGCGCGGCAGCCGGATCCAGTGGTTGTATTGGCTCGCATGGGCGCTGCTGTGCCTTGCCGCGGCTAGACCGCAAACGCTTGGCGAGGCGATCCAGCCGCCGCAGGCCGGCCGCGAGCTGATGCTCGTGCTCGACCTGTCGGGGAGCATGAGCGAACCGGACATGCAGCTTGGCGGCCGGCCGGTCGATCGCCTGACCGCGGCCAAGGCCGTGCTCGCGGATTTCCTCGACCGTCGCGAGGGCGACCGTGTCGGCCTCCTGGTGTTCGGCCGCCGCGCCTACGCACTGACGCCGCTCACGCTCGATCGCGAAAGCGTGCGCCAGCAACTGGCTGACAGCGTGGTCGGGCTGGCCGGGCAGGAAACCGCGATCGGCGATGCACTCGGCCTGGCGGTCAAGCGCCTGCGCGGGGCGTCGCAAACTCCGGAGGCAGGCGAGGAACACGTGGTGATCCTGCTGACCGATGGCGTCAATACCGCGGGCATGCTCGATCCGATGAAAGCCGCCGAACTGGCTGCGGCATCCAACGTGCGGGTCTACACCATCGCATTCGGTGGCGACGGCTCACTGTCGCTGTTCGGCTTCCAGATGCCGATGCCCGGAGCCGGTGACGAGATCGACGAGGACACCCTGCGCGGGATCGCCGATACCACCGGCGGGCAATTCTTCCGCGCCCGCGACACCGCGCAACTGGCCGGGATCTATGCCGAGATCAATCGGCTGGAACCGGTCGAGCGGGCCGGTGAGGCGGTGCGGCCGCGGATCGAAAGCTATGCCGTGCCGTTGATGGTGGCGTTCGCATTCGCCCTGGCGGGTTTCGCGTGGCCGCGCCGGAGGCTGGCATGAGCATCGATCCGTCGGCGCTGCATTTCCTTCGTGCGGAGTGGCTGTGGGCACTGCTTGCGCTGCCGCTGCTGGCGTGGTGGTGGCTGCGACGCCGGCGCGGTGCGAGCGTCTGGCGTGACGTGGTCGATCCGCACTTGCTGCCCAAACTGCTCGATCGGAGCAGTGCAGGCCGTGGCCAGATCGCGTTGATGCTCGGCACGCTCGGGTACGTACTGGCGGTGCTCGCATTGGCCGGGCCGAGTTGGCGCCAGACCGAACAACCGCTGTGGCAGACGCGCACGCCGCTGGTGGTCGCGCTCGACCTGTCCAGCGCCAGCCTCGCCAGCGACCTGCCGCCGTCGCGACTCGCGCGGGCGCGGGCCAAGCTTGAAACCCTGCTGGCCGAGCGCGATGGCGGCCAGGTCGGCCTTGTCGTCTTCGCCGATGATGCATACACGGTGGCGCCACTGACCGAGGACGCGGCCAACGTCGTCCTGTTCCTCGATGCGTTGCACCCCGGCGTGATGCCGGTCGACGGCCAACGCGCCGACCGTGCGATCTCGTGGTCGGTGAAGCTGTTGCAACAGGCCGGCTTCGACCGCGGCCAGATCCTGCTGTTGACCGACCACGCCGATGCGGATGCGCGCGATGCCGCTGCATCGGCACGCGCGAGCGGGTACCGCGTGTCCGTACTCGGACTCGGCAATGCGCAAGGCGCGCCCTATCGGAAAGCTGGCGGCCCCCTTGTAACGGCGGCGCTGGACGCGGGTTCGCTGCGCCAACTCGCCCAGGCGGGTGGCGGTGACTACGCGGGCCTCAGCGACGACATGAGCGATCTGCAATCGCTGGGCGTACTCGACCCGATGTCGAGTGGCGCCGATACAGCGCAGGGAGAGAGCGGCCGCAGCTGGCACGACGATGGTTACTGGCTGCTGCTGCCATTGATGTTGCTGGCACTGCTGGCATTCCGTCGCGGTGCGCCGGTGGCAATGCTGTTGCTGGTGTTGTGGCTGCCGGGTCGCGGCGCGCAGGCCGCCGAGCTGTGGCAACGCCCCGACCAGGCCGCGCACGAGCAGATGCAAGAGGCCGCGCAGGCCTACCGCGAGGGTGACTTCAAGCGTGCCGCGCAACTGTACGGCGGACTCGAGAGCGCCAGCGCGCACTACAACCAGGGCAATGCGCTGGCGAAGGCGGGCGACTACCCGGCGGCTGTCGAGGCCTACCAGCAAGCGCTGCAACAGTCGCCCGACATGCAGGACGCGATCGCCAACAAGCGCGCGGTCGAAGCGGCGATGAAGCGCAACCCGCCGAAGGGCGGGCAACAGGACAAGAACAAGCCATCGGACAGCAAAGACGATGCGTCCAAGGGCGACACCGGTGAGCCACAGCAGGAAGGTGAGGGCGAATCGCAGCAGCAGGGTAAGGGCAAGCCGCCCCAGTCACCCCCATCGCAATCGCCGCAATCGCAACCTGACGACGCCGGTGACGGCGATCCGCAGGACACGCCCCCGGAACAGCCCAGCCCCGCCGACGCCGCAGCCCAGCAATCCGCCAACGAGGCCCAACGCCAGCGCATGCAGGAGGCACTGCAGGCCGCCAAGGAAGACGGAAACCCCGACGACCCCGCTCAGGCCGCCCCGACCGAATCGCCGGAACAGCGCGAACGCCGACTGGCCAACGAGGCATGGCTGCGACGGATCCCGGATGATCCCGGTGGCCTGCTGCGCGAAAAATTCAGGCTTGAACACCAGCGTCGCCGGATGCAGGGCGGATGGGAGGAATGACACCGATGTCGCGAAGCATGCTGCAAACCGTGGCGCTGTTGCTGTTGGCAATGACCAGTCTGGCGGCAGGCGCGCAGACCCGCGCCTGGCTCGATCGCGACCGCATCGCCCTGGGTGAAACCGTCACCCTCAACATCCAGACCGATGCCGGCGCCAGCCCCGACTACAGCCCACTCGAGTCCGAGTTCGGGATCAGCG
>JBOHYC010000022.1:0-2015 GCA_050737755.1 Lysobacter sp. | reverse complement strand
TGTACCGTTCTCCGCCGGCACGTTCGTTTGCCCCCGACCGCGACGAGCTCGATGCGGCTCGCCACGGTCGTTGCGACACGCCGGTCGCGTCCAAGGCCAATGGTTTCCCTCTGTCCTTGAAAACGATGCCGGACCATGGGACAGGTCACCGCCGCACGCAATCCCCGTGGCACGACACATGCTTGGGACGTACGCGGACCGCCCAGATTTCCAACTTCCAGGAGCACGCAGATGACTGAATCCACCGCCCCCGTCCCGCCCAAGGGCAAGAAATCGGTTGCGCTGAGCGGCACCGCCGCGGGCAACACCGCGCTATGCACGGTCGGCCGCAGCGGCAACGACCTGCATTACCGCGGTTACGACATCAAGGACCTGGCGACGAAGTCGACCTTCGAGGAGGTCGCCCACCTGCTGGTGCACGGCGCGCTGCCGACCCAGCCGCAGCTCAATGCCTACAAGACCAAGCTGCGCCGCCTGCGCGGGCTACCAGCGATCGTCACCGAGGCGCTGGAACTGGTGCCGGCCAATGCCCACCCGATGGACGTGTTGCGCACCGGCTGCTCGGTGCTGGGCACGGTGCTGCCCGAGCGCGACGGCCATCCACCCAGCGAGGCGCGCGACATCGCCGATCGACTGATCGCCAGCTTCGGCTCGATGCTGCTGTACTGGTGGCATTTCACCCGCAACGGCCGCCGGATCGACGTCGAGACCGATGACGAATCGGTTGCCGGGCACTTCCTGCACCTGCTGCACGGCGAGGCCCCGAGCGAGCTGCACGCCGACTCGCTCGACAAGTCGCTGGTGCTGTATGCCGAGCACGAATTCAACGCCTCCACCTTCGCCGCGCGCGTGATCGCCGGCACCGGTTCGGACATGTATTCCTGCCTTACCGGTGGCATCGGCGCGTTGCGCGGACCCAAGCATGGCGGCGCCAATGAAGTGGCGATGGACATCATCAGTCGCTATACCACCGCCGACGAGGCCGAGGCCGACATCCGCGCCCGGATCGAGCGCAAGGAAATCGTGATTGGCTTCGGCCACCCGGTCTACACCGTCGGCGATCCACGCAACCCGATCATCAAGGAGATCAGCCGCAAGCTGTGCAAGGACGGCGGCAACCAGGTGCTGTTCGATGTCAGCGAGCGCATTGAGAACCTGATGATGGACAGCAAGAAGATGTTCCCGAACCTCGACTGGTACAGCGCCAGCGCGTACCACATGATGGGCATCCCGACCCCGATGTTCACCCCGTTGTTCGTGATCGCGCGTACCACCGGCTGGAGCGCGCACGTGATCGAGCAGCGCGAGGACGGCAAGATCATCCGCCCGAGTGCGAACTACACCGGTCCGGAAGATCGCGATTACGTTGCGATCGATAAGCGCTGATAGCGTCGATCCCGTAACAATAAAAAAGGCCGCTCACCGAGCGGCCTTTTTCGTGACGCATCGATGCGGTCAGTCGAGACCCTCGGCTGCAAGCACCGCGCGCACGCCCTCATCGGCGTCCATCCGGGCCTTGAACGCGGCCAGGTTGTCCAAGCCGGACAGGTCGATCCCGAGCCCGTGCGCCCAGCGCAGGGTGATGTACAGGTACGGGTCCGCGAAGCTGCGGAAGCCGGCCAGCCACTGCCGCCCCGCAAGTTGCGCATCGGCGCGCTCGAACACGCCACGCACGCGCTTGCGTGCGGCGGCCTTGATCGCATCGTGCTGGGCCTCGTCAGGATGGAACGCCCCCGGGTTGAACAACGGAGTGAAGGCGGGATGCAGGTCGGAATTGGCGAACGACAGCCAGCGTGCCGCCTCGGCGCGTTGTCGCGCGCTGCCGTCGCCGCCGAGCCCCGCCGCCGGGTAGGTGTCGGCGATGTAGCCCATGATCGCGGCGTTCTGGGTCAGCACGAAGTCGCCGTCGACGATCGCCGGTACGGCACCGGTCGAGTTGATCGCCAGGTATTCCGGTGCCTTCATCGCCTCGCGGCTCATGATCTCCACTTCGAATGGAGCGCCAGTCCATTGCA
>JBOHYC010000021.1:0-1990 GCA_050737755.1 Lysobacter sp. | reverse complement strand
ACTTCAGCCTTGCCGAAATCCACGCGCTGCGCGACGGCGTGCCGAAGCACGCGTTCAAGCTGCCGTTCCGGGACGGCACCGTGCTCGACCTGGCCCGGCGCGCGGTGCAGATCGCCGCGCACGGCCTTGCCCGCCGCGCACGCGTCAATGAGAACGGCAGCGACGAGAGCATCTTCCTCGGCCCGCTGATGGAACAGGTCGAGGCCGGCATCACCCCGGCCGAACGCAAGCTGGAGTTGTTCCACGGCCCGTGGGGCGGCAGTGTCGACCCGGTGTTCAAGGAGTTCGCGTACTGAGGTGCGCGAGTGGTCACCTGCGCCGCAGGCGGCGCAGGGATGCTCCTTCGGTCGACCCGACAACGAAGTGGACGCGAGTCGTCACGGATTGAGCTCCGTCGAAGGCGGCGAACTGGCGCTGGAGCAGGCAGGTCCTGATCGCGTCCGCTGCATCGATGTGGGGAACGAAGTTCTCCAGCACTACCCGACCGGTTTTCCCCGAAGGCAGTACCTCCACGATCCATGCAGCCGAAGCGGCCCCGACGTCATCGAGATCCACGTAACAGGGGTCAGGGTCATTGGCGAGCTGGGCCGGCGCCAGGTCCGTGCCCGAGGCCCGGCGGTGCATGCCTTCTTCTCGCGCTTTCATTCGACGGGCCACTTCCACCCCATGGTCGGCAAGGTAGGCGGCGAGGTCCTCGCGCACCAACCTGCGCGGCGGGCGCTTCCATCTCCAGATGGCCTCGACACGGGCCAGCAGGTTGCCGTTGTAAGCCGAGCGCTGGTACTGCATGTCCCCGGCCTCGAGGTAGTCGTTGCGAACCGTCCTCGTGAAATACAGGTACACCTGCGTCCACTTCATGGCTTCGCGGGCGTTCGCGTGTCGCATTTCCATTTCGGCGAGGTCGGCGTAGGCCGGCAGGTAACCGTCTTCTGCCATCGCCAGGATCAGTCCACGCGCTTTTTCCAGATCCTGCGGCACGAGGTTGCCCGGCAGGTAGGGACCATGGCGATACAACAGGCCCAGCGTGTAGCCGAACTCGGGACAAGCCTCGAGGCCGGCCAGGCGTTCGTAGGCCTCAAGTGCGCTGCTGCGACGGTCGCTCGGTGCGTCCGGGTCGAGCAGGTCCAGGATGCTGCCGTGAGGAAGCGCGGCATATGCCTCGCTGCACGTGTCGACGCTCGGGTCGAGGGGCGTCGCCGTAGCGACCACGGGTGCGGCCAGGAACGCCGTCAGCAAACCAATCCATCGCCACTCCATGTGATGCCCCCCCCGGGATCATGTGCTACGGCCATCCGTCGCGCCGACCGCAGCGGCTCTGCGGTGCCGCGCACTGCACTCTATCGCATGTTTCAGAGCCATGCTTCGTCCCCGTTTGCAAGGCACGAACAGGGCTCGTTGTAGCCTTGAGGCATGACGAATCTGCCTGACACCCCGGACGAATCCCTGCGCACCGTCGAGTTCGGCGCCACCGATGCGCTGCTGCGCGAGGATGTAAAAACCCTCGGCGCGCTGGTCGGCGAGATCCTCGCCGAGCAACGCAGCCCGGCCTTCCTCGCCGAGGTCGAACGCCTGCGCCGTGCCGCGATTGGCCGCCGCGAGAGCGACGCGCCGGTTGCCGAGCTGGTCGAGGCATTGACCGCCTCGACCGCGAGCACCGACCTGCAACACCCCAGCGATCTTGTCCGTGCGTTCTCGACTTACTTCCAGGCGGTCAACCTGGCCGAGCGCGTGCATCGAATCCGTCGCCGCCGAGAACACGAGCGCGCCGGTGATGGCGCCCAGCCCGGCGGCCTGCGCGACGTGGTCGGCACGCTCGCGCGGCAGGGCGTGAGCGCCGACGAGGTTGCAGCGCTGCTGCCGCGATTGCGGATCGAGCCGGTATTCACCGCCCACCCGACCGAAGCCGTGCGTCGGGTGTTGCTGCACAAGGAACGCCAGATCGTCTCCGCGCTGGTTGCCGATATCGACCGCGGTCGCACCCCGGCCGAGC
>JBOHYC010000020.1:0-2973 GCA_050737755.1 Lysobacter sp. | reverse complement strand
CCGGTGTAGCGGCTCATCGCCCAGCCGATCGCGCCCATGTCGAGGATGTCCTGCACCCCGGCCGGGTTGAGGATCGGGATCATCGCGCTGGTGAATTCGCCCTCCGAACCGTGCGGAAGCGTCGAGCTGCGGCACGCGTGGTCATCGGCCGCAAGCGCCAGCACGCCGCCGTGCGGCGAGGTGCCGGCGGCATTGGCGTGCTTGAACACGTCGCCGCTGCGGTCCACGCCCGGGCCCTTGCCGTACCACATGCCGAACACGCCCTGGTGCTTCGCGCCCGGGAACAGCTGGGTCTGCTGGGTGCCCCAGACCATCGTCGCGCCGAGGTCTTCATTCAAGCCGGGGGCGAACTTCACCCCGGCGTTCTCGAGGTGCTTCTTCGCGCGCCACAGTTCCAGATCGAACCCGCCCAGCGGCGAGCCGCGGTAGCCGGAGATGAAGCCGGCGGTGTCGAGCCCGGCCGCCTGGTCGCGCAAGCGCTGCATCAGCGGCAGCCGCACCAGCGCCTGCACGCCCGACAGGTAGATCCGGCCGGACTCGCGGCTGTACTTGTGGTCGAGCGTGTAGTCGGGGTCGACCACGGACGAGGTCAGGGAGGTATTCGCCGAGGACGGCGAGCTGAGTTCGGCGGTACTGGTCATGCGTGGCTCCGACGCGGCAGGTGGCCGCGAGGTGGCTGCGGGGGAGTGGAAACGGAACGGTGCGACGGCTGAATGTGCAAAACCGTGGGGCAAAGCCCCGGAAGTGTAGCAGTGGCGTCAATGGCCACCCATGTTCGGGGTACCATGGGCGGGTCACACAGGGGGATTCCATGCAGCTTCGCAAACTCTTTTTCACCACGCTGGCCGGGGTGATCCTGGCCGCTGCCGGCCTTTCCGGCACCGCCATCGCACAGGGCGCCACGCTTGTGCCGACGTCCGAGTTCTACTTCGACGAGGAGCCGCGGACCACGCGCCCGCTGGTCGCGATCGAGGGCAGTGGCGACGCGCTGGCACAGAAACTCCTCAAGGAGATCCAGCGCAACCCGCGTGCCAAGGCCGAGACCGCCCAGCTCGCGCACATGGCGATGGCCGGTGGCCGCCCGCAGGTCGGCCGCGAACTGTACGACCGCGCGCTCGCCCAGCTGGACGCCAATAACGCGCTGTACCGGCCGGTGCTGTGGAGCTACGGCTGGGACCTGTATCGCCTCGGCGAGCACGAGGCTGCGCTCGCCCAGTGGACGGCCTTGCTGCAGTCGCGCAAGGTCGAAGCCGACTGGATGCCGCCGACCTTCGCGCTGGTGCTGTGGCAGCTCGATCGCAAGGCGGAGGCGGTGCAGTGGTACGCCGCCGCGGTGCGTACCCGGCCCGACCGCTGGAACGGCAGCGACCAGTACGCCGCGTTGTTGCCGGAATGGTCCGGGGAGGATCACGCCGTTCTGGCCGAAGTGCAGCAGGCCTGGCAGGCCGACCCGCCGGATTGGGGCTGAACCCGGTCGACCGCACACCCGCAAACCCGGCTCCGGCCGGGTTTTGCATATCAGCTCGCCGGGGCCCGCAAAGTGGCGCTAAAGTGACCCTTCGTCGCGAGGGGAACGGAATGTCCGTATCGGCGTTGAGCGTGATGGTGGTCGAGGACCACGGCTTCCAGCGCCGGATGGCGCTGCGCCTGCTGGACGAGCTTGGCGTCGTGGACGTCGACGAAGCCGCCGACGGCAGATCGGCGCTGCAGCTGCTCGCGGCCCGCGCCCAACCGCCCGATATCGTCATGGTCGATCTCGACATGCCCGGCATGGACGGCATCGAGTTCATCGGCCATGTCGCCCAGCGCCGGCTCGCGCGCTCGGTGCTGGTGGTCAGCGCGCTGGACCCGGCGCTGCTCAACACCGTCCAGGGCATGACCCGTGCCTACGGCCTGCTGGTCCTCGGCAGCGTCGAAAAGCCGCTGACCGCCGACAAGCTGTCGGCCGCATTGGCCGGCTACGACCTGCTGCTGCATTCGGAAGAAGTCGACGACCACGTCGAGATCAGCGCCACCGAGATCCGCACCGCGCTCGGCCGCGGCGAGATCCGCCCGTGGTTCCAGCCGCAGGTCGAGTTCGGCAACGGCAAGCCGGTGGCGGTCGAGGCACTGGCGCGCTGGGTTCGCGAGGACGGCCGGGTGGTCCGGCCGCAGCATTTCATCGGGCTGCTGGAGCGCGAGGGCCTGGCCGACCCGTTGACCGACCTGATGCTGGAGCAGGGCTGCCGCTGGAAGCGCGAGTGGGACCGGACCGGGCTGCACCTGAACCTCTCGGTCAACGTCTCGCCGACCACGCTGGCCGACCCGACCGCGGCCGACCGCTACCAGCGCATCGTCAAGGAGCAGGGTGTCGACCCGGCCGAGGTGGTGCTGGAACTGACCGAAAGCTCGGTGATGGCCGATGCCGCGCGGGCGCTCGGGGTATTGGCACGGTTGCGGCTGAAGGGCTTCGGACTGTCGATCGACGATTTCGGCACCGGCTATTCCTCGCTCGCGCAGCTGTCGCAGATCCCGTTTACCGAACTCAAGATCGACCAGGGTTTCGTCGTCGGCGCGCACAACCAGCCGCGCAAGCGCGCCGTAGTCGAGGCCAGTCTCGACCTCGCCCGCAAGCTCGGGCTGGAGGTGGTGGCCGAGGGCGTGGCCACGACCGAGGACTGGCAGATGCTGGCCGAACTCGGCTGCGGCATGGCCCAGGGCCACCTGATCGCGCCACCGGTGCCACCGGAGGAGTTGCCCGGTGTGCTCAGTCGCTGGCGCCGGCCGGAGCACTGAGCCGATGGCCGCCGCTCCGACGCCGGTGTCGTGGCGCGCGAGGTTGGCCGAACGGTTGTCGCGGTTGAGCATCCGCCACCAGTTGTGGGCCTTGTTCGGCTTGTTCCTGCTGGCCGGCATGACCGTGCTGGTGATCGACGAGATCGCCCAGTACAAGGCCCGGCAGTCGCTGCTGGCGCTGAAGGACGACTCGCTGCA
>JBOHYC010000019.1:0-8014 GCA_050737755.1 Lysobacter sp. | reverse complement strand
TTCTACAAGGTCGGCATCTCCGAGAGCGGCAACCACGACAACCGCAGCTACGAGGACGATTGGGCCGAGAAGTGGCAGGGGCTCGAAGTCGTCGACAAGGACGGCGCCAGCAACTACGACGCCCAGGCCAACCAGAACCGCGCGGAGAACCTCAAGGGCCACCTGCTGCTGGCGCACGGGCTGATGGACGACAACGTGCCGCCGCAGAACACGCTGCTGGTGGTCGACGCGCTGGTCAAGGCCAACAAGGACTTCGACCTGCTGCTGTTCCCGAATGCCCGCCACGGCTTCGGCGAGGACAGCGACTACATGACCCGCCGCCGCTGGGACTACTTCGTCGAACACCTGATGGGATCGACCCCGCCGGCGCAGTACGAGATGAAGGCCGGCAAGGACTGAGGTTCACAATGGGGCGCCGCCCGAACGTGGCGGCACCCCCGCTCTCGTAGGAGCGACGTAAGTCGCGATTTCCTCGAAACCTCCGACGCATCGGAAGCCGGATCGCTGCGCATCCTTCCAGAAGCCGCCTTTGTGCGACCCGGCTGGCGGGCAGGTCGCCTCGTTCCATTCGACACCGAGGAATTCGCGACTTACGTCGTTCCTACAGAAACCGAGTCCGCGCCGCCCGTCGCGGCCTTCGCGACCACGCCCGGTAGAATGGCCGGATGGATGTCTCCCACCTGCTCGACGCGCTCAACCCGGCGCAGCGCGAGGCCGTTTCCGCGCCTCCCGGCCACTACCTGGTCCTCGCTGGCGCCGGCTCCGGCAAGACCCGCGTACTGACCCACCGCATCGCCTGGCTGCACGAGGTGTTCGGGGTGCCGACCCACGGCATTCTCGCGGTCACCTTCACCAACAAGGCCGCGGCCGAGATGCGCCAGCGCGTCGACGCCCAGCTCGGCGGCGGCACCCGCGGCATGTGGGTCGGCACCTTCCACGGCCTCGCCCACCGATTGCTGCGATTGCACTGGCAGGAGGCCAAGCTGCCGGAAGGTTTCCAGGTGCTCGATTCCGACGACCAGTTGCGGCTGGTCAAGCGCGTGGTGCAGGGGCTGGAACTCGACGACAGCCGCTTCCCGCCACGCCAGATCGCGTGGTGGATCAACGCGCAGAAGGACGAGGGCCGCCGCCCGGAACATCTGCAACCCGATCCAGGCGACCAGTGGGCCGACGTCATGCGCCGCTGCTACGCCGCCTACCAGGAGCGTTGCGACCGGGCCGGTCTGGTCGACTTCGCCGAATTGCTGCTGCGCGCGCACGAACTGCTGCGGGACAACCCCGCGCTGCTGGCGCATTACCGCCACCGCTTCGGCGAGATCCTGGTCGACGAGTTCCAGGACACCAACGCGATCCAGTACGGCTTCGTGCGCCTGCTCGCCGGCGACAGCGGTCACGTGCTTGTGGTCGGCGACGACGACCAGTCGATCTACGGCTGGCGCGGCGCCAAGGTCGAGAACGTGCAGAAGTTCCTCAAGGATTTCCCGGGCTCCCAGACCATCCGGCTCGAGCAGAACTACCGCTCCAGCGCGACCATCCTCGACGCCGCCAACGCGGTGATCGCGCACAACCCCGACCGCCTCGGCAAGAAGCTCTGGACCGACAGCGGTAGCGGCGAGCCGATCGATCTGTACGCGGCCTACAACGAGATCGACGAGGCCCGCTTCGTGGTCGAGCGCCTGCGCCAGTGGGTGCGCGACGGCGGCAGCCACGGCGAAGTCGCGATCCTCTACCGCAGCAACGCGCAGTCGCGCGCGTTCGAGGAAGCGCTGCTGTCCGAACAGGTCCCGTACCGCGTCTACGGCGGCCAGCGTTTCTTCGAGCGCGCCGAGATCAAGGACACGCTGGCCTACCTGCGGCTGGTCTCCAACCGTGCCGACGACGCCGCGTTCGAACGCGCGGTCAACACGCCTACGCGCGGTATCGGCGAGCGCACGCTGGACGAAGTGCGCCGCCGTGCGCGCGCTGATGGCGCGCCGCTGCTGGTCGCCGCGCGCTGGCTGACCACCGAGCCTGTGCTGGCTGCACGCGCACGCAACGCGCTGGCCGGCTTCATCGAGCTGATCGAAGGCCTCGACGCCGACGTCGCCGAGATGCCGCTGCAGGAAAAGATCGACCACGTGCTTGCGCGTTCCGGCCTGCGCGAGCACTACGCGCGCGAATCGAAAGGCCAGCTCGACTCGCGCACCGACAACCTCGACGAACTGGTGTCGGTCGCGTCGCGCTTCTCGCGCAACGACGAGGAGGATGCCGAGGCGATGCCGGAGCTGGTGGCGTTCCTCAGCTACGCATCGCTGGAGGCCGGCGAGAGCCAGGCCCAGGCCGGCGAGGACGGCGTGCAGCTGATGACCCTGCACAGCGCCAAAGGGCTGGAATTCCCGCTGGTGTTCCTGGCCGGACTGGAAGAGGGCTTGTTCCCGAACAACCGCTCGATCGAGGAATCCGGCCGTCTCGAGGAAGAGCGCCGCCTCGCCTACGTCGGCATCACCCGTGCTCGCGAAAAACTGGTGCTGAGCTACGCCGAGGCGCGCCGCATCCACGGCCAGGAAATGTACGGTATTCCGTCGCGATTCCTGCGCGAAATTCCGCCGGCATTGCTGCACGAAGTACGCCCGAAAGTGCAGGTGTCGCGGCCGATGTTCAATGCCGCACCCCGGCGCAACTACGGCCACGCCGCAGTCGAGACTCCCGCGCTGCCACTCGGTGCCAACGTCCGCCACGCCAAGTTCGGTACCGGTGTCGTCACCGACTTCGAAGGCAGCGGCGCGCATGCGCGGGTGCAGGTCAACTTCGACGAGGTCGGCAGCAAGTGGCTGGTACTGTCATACGCCAATCTGCAGCCGGGCTGAGCGGTCGCGTCAGCACTCCAACGAAAACGGCGCCGCAAGGGCGCCGTTTTCTCAAGCAGGCCGGCCTTATGCCATTGCCGGGATGCCATCTTCGTCGGACTTGGGGTCCTCGCCGAAACGGTTGCTGCCGCGGGTGCCTTCCATCACCGCGAACACCAGCAGCACGATCGCGCCGATCAGCGGAATGAAGATCAGCAGCAGCCACCAGCCGCTCTTGTCGATGTCGTGCAGGCGGCGCACGCCGACCGCGATGCTCGGCAGCAGTACGGCCAACGTGTAAAGGAGGCCCAGCATGCCGATGCCGCTCTCGGTCATGAAGCCGCCGATACCGTCGATGACCGCCAGCACGATCGAGACGATCAGGTTGAACAACGCGAACATCCAGTACTCCTTGCGGCGCGCGCGCCCCTCGAAGCCAACGTAGTTCTTCAATACTTTCAGATACCAGTCCATTGCGATCTCCCCAAAGTCGGTTGATGTCGCGCGCCCCTCCCCGGGCCGCGCTCAGCGGATACTACCCGTTCCCGGCGACCGCGGCCGTCGGTAGGCACCACCGGCTTCCGGCCACCGTTTCCCGGTCAGATTCGCTGCTATGGCGCCAGCGCACCTACTTCGCGTGCCACTTGTCGTCGTCGCCCTTCTCGTATTTCTGCTTCACCGCCGACCACGCGACCTTGTGCGCGGTTTCCTCGCGCGACGCGTCGCCGCGGCGCTCGTCGGCGTCCTTGTATTCGTCCCAGGCGCTGTTGAACGCTTCCTTGTAGATCTCCTGCGCGTGCTTGGGCACGTTGTCCTTGACCGAGTCGGGCAGTTCGGTGATGCGGTCGTAAGGCATGGTCGTCTTCCGCTGCTGGAGGGGTCGACTATCCGCGCCGCGGGTTAATCCGTTGCGAAAACGGCGTCAGTGAAAGAAGTTGATGAAGCCGGTGATGATCAGCGCATTGGTGAAGTCGATGAAAAACGCACCGACCAGCGGCGCGACCAGGAACGCGCGCGGTGCAACGCCGTAGCGCTCCACCAGCGTGCGCATGACCGCCATCGCGTTGGCGGTGGTGCCCAGCATGAAGCCGATGAAGCCGCCGCCCATCACCGCGGCGTCGTAGTCGCGCCCCATCAGCCGGAACACCACCAGGCAGAACACGCCCACCATCACCACCTGCAACCCGAGGTTGACCACCAGCGGCATTGCCAGGCCGGCCAGTTCCCAGAGCTTGAGGTTCATCAGCGCCACCGCCAGGAACAGCGCCAGGCAGATGTTGCCGATCAGTTCCACCGTCGGCACCGGGATGCGGAACAAGCCCCACGCATCGTCGATGTTACGGATCAACGCGCCGACCAGCATCGCGCCGACGTAGGCCGGCAGGGTGATGCCGGTCGCCGAGATCCAGCCGCTGACCCAGGAGCCGATCCACATCGCGACCAGGATCGCGACGATGCTCTTGAGCGCGCTGAACTCGCGCTGGGCTTCGGTCTGCAGCAGGCCGCTGGCGTCGTCGTCGGGCGCGTGGTGGTCCTGCGGGCGGGTGGACACGAGCCCGAAGCGCCGGATCAGCACGGTGATGACCGGTCCGCCGACCAGGCCGCCGAGCACGATGCCGCCCATTGCCGAGGCAATCGCGATCGACTCCGCGCCGCGGATGCCGGCCTCTTCGAACAGAGGCGCGAACGCCAGGCCGGTCGCAGGACCGCCGGTCAGCGTGGTCGAGCCGGCAAGTACGCCGAACAACGGATGCAGGTCGAAACCGACCGCCACCGCCATGCCCAGCAGGTTCTGTCCGATCGCGAACACCGACGCCAGCGCCAGGAACACCATTACCTGCTTTCCGCTGATCTTCAGCAGTTTCAGGCTGGCGTTGAAGCCGATGGTGGTGAAGAACGCGACCATCAGTGGCGTCTGCAACGAGGTGTCCATCGTCCACAGCGCGGTGTCGCGCTCGTACGCCACCCACGCGACGATGGCGAACACCAGCCCGCCGATCACCGGCGGCGGCAGGTTGTAGCGCCCCAGTACGGGAATCACCCGGCACAACGCGTAGCCCAGGAACAGTGCGAGTCCGGCAAAGGCCAGGGTCTGTACGGCGTCGAGTTGCAGCAAAGGAAACTCCTTGAGCGATGTCCTGCGACCGGGCGATGTTACGCGGGGCCACCCCACAGTTGCGAAGCGGGCGGCTGCAATAGTCCATCACGCATCACGACGCCGCCGGGATGGTCGTCGCGCAACCACAAAGGCCCGTCGAGATCGACAAACTCGGCATGCCGGGCGACGTGCCAGGCCGGCGCCATCGCCAGCGACGAGGCGATCATGCAGCCGACCATGATGCCGAAGTCCTGCGCCTGCGCGGCATGCAGCAGATCGAGCGCCGCGGTCAGGCCGCCGGTCTTGTCGAGCTTGATGTTGACGACCTGGTAGCGCCCGCGCAGGCGCGGCAGGTCGGCGGCGACGTGGCAACTCTCGTCTGCGCACAGCCGCGACACCGACTCGAAACCCTGCAGCGCGTCGTCCTCGCCGGCCGGCAGTGGCTGCTCGATGAGGTCGACGCGGGTTTCGGCGAGCACCGGTTGCAGTTCGCGCAACAACTCGATGTTCCAGCTCTCGTTCGGATCCACGATCAGCCGCGCGTCGGGCAACTGGCCGCGCACCGCGCGGATCCGGGTCGCCGGGTCGTCCGCATCGAGCTTGATCTTGACCAGCTTCAGGTGACGCAGCGCCTTCGCGGCGTGCGCCATGTTCGCCGGCGTGTCGAGGCTGACGGTGTGTGCACTGGCCAGCGACGGCAGGACGATGGAGTGGCCGAGCAGTGACGCCACCGGGATCGCCTGCTGACGTGCCTGCAGGTCCCACAACGCGCAATCGAGTGCGTTGCGCGCGGCGCCGGGTTCGAGCAGGTCCTGCAACTCGCGGCGATCGAGCCCGCCGGTGACCGCGTCGGACAGCGACGCGACCTGCGCCATCACCGACTCGACGCTCTCACCGTAACGCGGATACGGCAGCGCTTCGCCGCGGCCGACATGGGTGCCGTCACTGACCGTGGCGACCACCACTTCGGTCGCGGTGCGGACCCCGCGCGAGATCCGGAACGGCGCGACCAGCGGGTAGTTGGGATGTTCGAGCGTCAGTCCGGGAAGCATGCCTGCAGCCTGTCGACGATCCGCGCGACGCCATCGCGCATCGGGTCCTGGGCCGGGAGCCCGAGCCGGTCTTCGGCCTCCGCGCAGACGCGGGCGGCGTCCTCGGCCGAAAGCTTCGATGTATTGAGCGACACGCCGACCGCGACGACTGCCGGGTTGGTCAGTCGCGCGGCCGAGAGGTTGGCTTCCAGCGTGTCGGACAGGCGCGGCACCTGGTAATGCGCAAGCCCGCGCATGTGCGGGCGTCCGGGTTCGTCGCACAGCACCAGCGCATCGGGCTGGGCGCCGTGCAGCAGCCCCAGCGAGACGCCAGCGAATGACGGATGGAACAGCGATCCCTGGCCTTCGATCAAATCCCAGCCGTTGTCGTGGCGGTCCGGCGACAGCCATTCGACGCCACCGGAAATGAAGTCGGCCACCACTGCATCGAGCGGAATGCCGCGGCCGGCGATGAAAATGCCGGTCTGCCCGGTGGCGCGGAAGTCGGCCGTCAGCCCACGCGCGCGCATCTCCGTTTCCAACGCCAGCGTGGTGTACATCTTGCCGGTGGAACAGTCGGTGCCGACCGTGAGCAGGCGCTTGCCGGCGCGTTTGTGGCCCTTGCCGACCGGCGTCGCTGGCGGTGTGCGCGCATCGAACAGGTGACGGCCGTTGCGCTGTGCTGCCGCGACGATCTCCGGATACGCCGCCAACCGGTCATGCAGTCCGGAGGCGACATTCATGCCGGCATCGAGCGCCGCGACCACGTGCGCCACCGTGGCCGGATCGATCTTGCCGCCGGCATTGGCGACGCCAACGATCATCGTGTTGGCCCCGGCGGCACGCGCCTGAGTGAAGTCCATGTCCTGCAGGTCGAGGCTGATCTTGCACTCGGGTCCGCGGAACTGGCCCACGCACCATTGCGGCCGGAACGCCGCCAGCCCGCGCGCGGTCTTGCCCGACAACTCATCGGGGGCGTTGCCCAGGTACAGCAGGAACGGCGGCGGCCAGAAGGAATTGTCGGGATCGGTGGGCATGGTGCAAGGCCAGTGGGCGTGGTGATCGGGTTTGCAGCATCTTCATGGCTGGCCGCCCATGCCGCCATTGAAAAGACGCCGATGGGTCATAGCGGCAGGTTATGGGGCGGCGTCCGGGTGCAGCGGCCATAGCCGGCGGTTAGACCCCTCGCAACCAATTCGCGGGGTGGCGATTGCGCGACGGCGTTAGCCTTGGGTTATGACGACCTCCAAGCCGATGCACCTCCCCGTCCTGCGTCCAATGCTCACAGCGACGCTGCTTACGCTGCTGGTGGGCTGCGTCGCGACGCCGCCCCGCAGCGACACGCAAGCCGCGCCCCCGGTTGCAGGCGGTGAAGCATCCGGTTTCGTCGCCAGCGCCAACCCGTTGGCCACGCAGGCCGGACTCGACGTGCTGCGACGGGGTGGCAACGCGATCGACGCGGCCATCGCCGTGCAGGCGATGCTCGGTCTGGTCGAGCCGCAGAGTTCCGGCCCGGCCGGCGGCGCGTTCCTGATGCATTACGCGGCCGACAGCCAGAAGATCGAGTCCTACATCGGCCGCGAACAGGCGCCCGCCAGCGCCAGCCCGGCGATGTTCAATGACGCCGAAGGACGCCCGCTGAGCCGCGCCGACGCGATGCTGAGCGGCCAGGCGACCGGCGTGCCCGGCGTGATGCCCGCGCTCGAGCTCGCCCATCGCGACCACGGCCGGTTGCCCTGGAACTCGTTGTTCGAACCTGTCGCCAAACTCGCGGATGCGGGATTCGAAGTCACGCCGCGGCTGCAAGAGCACATCGACGGCACCTTCCCGCAGGCTTCCGCACCGGACGTGAAGCGGCTGTTCTCGCATCCCGACGGCACGCCGCTGCACGCCGGCGAAACCCTGCGCAATCCGGCCTACGCCGACAGCCTGCGCCGCATCGCCAGCGACGGCGCCGCCGCATTGCAGCGCGGCCCGCTGGCCGAAGCCATCGTCGAGCGCCTCGGCCAGCCGCCGCACGGCGCGCAGGTGACGCTGGCCGACCTCGCCAGTTATCGCGT
>JBOHYC010000018.1:0-2023 GCA_050737755.1 Lysobacter sp. | reverse complement strand
CAACTCCCGCTCGTCGTCGCTGTGCCATCCCATCGAATCGCGACCGTCGCGGTACAGGTTGGCGAGCACGCTGTTGAAGCCGACATCCAGTTCGTCGGTCAGCCGATCGCGGATCGATCGCAGCGCCAACGGCCAGCCATGCGGTTCGAAACGCGTGCCCGAGTAGCGATACGCCGCATCCGGATCGCCGATCCAGCAACTCAGGCGCGGGCTGTCGACCTCGCGGCCGAACAGGCGGATGCGGTGGGCCTCCCACGCGATGTCGCTCCGCAGCGAGGCGAACAATTCATCGGCGTCGACCGCCGCCAGCCAGTGGGGGTCGAGTGCCACCTCGGCGTCAGTCAGTGGCAGCGGTCCCAGCGGCATGCCGCAAACTAGCACGACCCGAACGCTCCGCTTTTGAGCCCCCGGGTCCGGCCGGTTTCCCCGCCAGTCGCCGTCGCCATTTGGCGCGCCGCTCCAAACCCGCGACAATCCACGGTCAGCATGCTGTACCTGGCAAGCAGGAGCCCGCAATGACCGACTTGAGCACCGCCCCCGAAACCGAACGCGACGTGATGGAGTACGACGTCGTCATCATCGGCGCCGGCCCGGCCGGGCTGTCGGCCGCGATCAGGCTCAAGCAGCTGAATGCCGAAACCACGGTCTGCGTGATCGAGAAGTCATCGACCATTGGCGCCCACATCCTGTCAGGTGCAGTGATCGAGACGGGCCCGCTCGACGCCCTGCTGCCCGACTGGCGCGACAACCCGCCGCCGATCTGCGTGGCGGCCACCGATGACGAGTTCTGGCTGCTCAGCAAGACCGGCGGCCGCAAGCTGCCGGTGCCGCCGGGCATGCACAACAAGGGCAACGTCATCGTCAGCCTCGGCGCGATGTGCGCGTGGCTGGCGCCGCAGGCCGAGGCCCTGGGCGTCGAGATCTATCCCGGCTTCGCCGCCGACGAGACCCTGCACGATGGCGCGGGCAAAGTCATCGGCGTGCGCATCGGCGACATGGGCGTGGCGAAGGACGGCTCGCACAAGCCCGGCTACACCCAGGGCATCGACATCCACGCCAAGGTCACCGTACTGGCGGAAGGCGCGCGTGGTCACCTGACCAAGCGGCTGGTCAAGCGCTTCCAGCTCGACGCCGACAGCGACCCGCAGGGCTACTCGATCGGCATCAAGGAGCTGTGGCAAGTGCCCGAGGACCGTGTGTCGCCCGGGAAGATCGTCCACAGTTTCGGCTGGCCCGCCGACACTTCGACCTACGGCGGCAGCTTCATCTATCACCTGGACAAGGGCCGGGTCGCGATCGGTTACGTCAGTGGGCTCGACTACAGCGATCCGCAGTACAAGCCGTGGGAAGCGTTCCAGCAGTTCAAGCACCACCCGATGGTCAAGCCGCTGCTGGAAGGCGGCGAGATCATCTCTGCCGGTGCTCGCGCCATCGTGACTGGCGGCTATCAGTCATTGCCGAAGGTCGAGATGCCCGGCGCGCTACTGATCGGCGACACCGCCGGCCTGCTCAACGTGCCGAAGGTCAAGGGCACCCACCAGGCGATCCGTTCCGGCATGCTCGCCGCCGAACACCTCATCGCGAATGCACTGGCGCCGGAGGGCTTCGATGCCGCATTGCGCGGCTCCGCGGCGATGGCCGAGCTGAAGGAAGTCCGCAACATCAAGCCCGGTTTCAAGCGCGGGTTGTGGTGGGGGATGCTCAATGCCGCCTGGGAAACCGTCCTTGGCGGCCGTTCGCCGTGGACACTGAAGAACAAGCCGGACTGGTCGTCGCTGCACAACGTTGGCGAGTTCGAGGAACCCAAACGCGATTACGTCGACCGTACGCTCGCCCCGCGCGACCGCCTCGCCGGCGTCTACTTCGCCGCCACCCAGCACGACGAGGACCAGCCGGTGCACCTGCAGGTCGCCGACACGAGCATCTGCATCGACCGCTGCACCGTCGAGTACGACAACCCCTGCACCCGGTTCTGCCCCGCCGGTGTGTACGAGATCGTCGAAGATGCGGTAGAAGGCAAGCG
>JBOHYC010000017.1:0-2471 GCA_050737755.1 Lysobacter sp. | reverse complement strand
CATTCGCAAGAGCGACAACCTGTTTCGTCTCGGCGGCGACGAATTTGCATTGCTGGTGCCCGGCGCGGATGCGGACAGCCTGGGACGAGTCATGGAGTCGATACGACAGTCAGTACAGGATCGGCTTGGTGAGCACGACGTCACCGTATCGATTGGCGCCGCGACAACAACGAATGGCGAGACCTCTCACGATTGGTTGCACCGTGCAGATACCGCGATGTACCGAGCCAAGCGAGAAGGCCGCAACCGGGTTGTCGTCGACCGCGCCTGAATGCGCCAAAGTTCGGCTTGGGTCCTATGGCGAGGGTTCGCCCGATTCGCGGCGATCGCATTCCGACTCGTCGTCGAACCAGCCCTGCGCCTGCTTGCAGCGGGCGATTTCCTCCGCCCTCGCGGCGGCTGCCGCGCGCACCTTGGCGATGGCCGCATCGACGCGGACCTTCTGCATGGCCGCCAGCTTCGCGCGGATCCGCGGCAGCGCCGCCTGCGCGGCCTGCTCTCCGGCCAGCATCGCGTGGTTGCGCTGCTCGAAATCCGCCGCGCCGATGTCGCCGACCGCAGGGCTGATCACCACGTCGGCACGTGCCAGCTCCTGCGCACCAAGCTGGCGCCCCATGATCGTGATCGACTGGTTGACGATGCCCAGCAGGCTGCCGGGCATGGTGCCGCTGGCCTGGCTGGAGATATCCACCGCGATCACGAACTCCGCGCCGAGCTGGCGCGCGGCATCGACCGGAACCGGGCTGACCACGCCGCCGTCGACGTAATGCCACTTGCCGATCGCGACCGGCTCGAACACCCCTGGGATGCTGGATGAGGCGCGCACCGCCTGCCCGGCGTCGCCGCGCACGAACACGCTGCGTTTGCCGTCCTCCAGCCGGGTCGCGACCGCCGCAAAGGGTTTTGCGAAGCGGTCGATCGGACGCAGCCCGACCAGTTTGTTGACGTAATCCTGCAGCAGCCGGCCCTCGACCAGTCCGCCGGAAAACAGGCTGACGTCGCGGATCTCGTCCTCGTCCAGTGCGATGGCATGGCGCTGCAACTCGAACGGCCCCATGCCGCTGGCATACAGCGCACCGACAACGCTGCCGGCACTGGTACCGGATACCACCACCGGTTCCAGCCCGTGGGCTTCCAGCACCTTGATCACGCCAATGTGCGCGAAGCCCTTGGCCGCGCCGCCGCCGAGCGCGAGGCCGACCTTGACCGGAGGTACCGCGACCGTCGGCGGAGCCGCTTTCGGCGGGGTCGGCTTCGGTTCGCCGAAACAGGCGCTCAGCAACACGGCAGTCGACAACACCAGCAGGGGACGAAATTGCGGGAAATTCATGGGAAAACGGCTCGATGAAAACCGGGGCGGCCGGAACGAAGCGCCGCAGCATAGCCGCGAACGCTTGAACGGCCGCCTTCGGCTGCGCGTGCCGCCTAGAAGCCGCGGTCGCCGCTGATCAAGCCACCCAAGCCGCCGAGCACCGAGCCCTCGCCCTTGTTCTGGCCGCCGCCGCCCGGTGCCGCGGCCAGCATCCGTCCGGCCATCCGCGAGAACGGCAGCGATTGCAGCCAGACCTTACCCGGCCCGGTCAGGGTCGCCAGAAACATGCCCTCGCCGCCGAACAGCATGCTCTTGATGCCGCCGACCGTGCGCACGTCCATGTCGACCGTGGAGTGGTAGGCCATCACGCAACCGGTGTCGACGTCGAGCCGCTCGCCGGCCTTGAGGTCGAGCTCCATCACGGTGCCGCCGGCATGCACGAACACCCAGCCGTCGCCCTCGAGCTTCTGCATGATGAAACCTTCGCCGCCGAACAGACCGGTCAGGATCTTCTTCTGGAAGTGGATACCCACCTGCACGCCGCGCGCGCCGGCCAGGAAGCTGTCCTTCTGGCAGACCAGCCGGCCCCCGTGGTCGGACAACTTCATCGCCATCACCGTACCGGGGTAGGGCGCGGCGAACGCGACCTTGGCCTTGCCCTGGCCGGCATGGGTGAACACCGTGGTGAACAGGCTCTCGCCGGTGACCACGCGCTTGCCGGCCGACATCAGCTTGTCCATGAATCCGCCACCCTGCCCGGCGTGGCTGCCGTCGCCGAACACGGTGTCCATCTGCACCGCGGCGTCCTTGTACATCAGCGAACCGGCCTCGGCGATCGCGCTCTCGCCGGGGTCGAGCTCGACCTCGACGAACTGCATGTCGCTGCCGACGATGCGGAAGTCGATTTCGTCGTCACGGCCGCGGCCGGACCCGGTGGACGGCATCGCCGGCATGCTCGGCGGCGTGGTGGCGGCGATGCTGCCCAGCTCGGCGACGTCGCCGACCGGCTGCCACTGGGCGAAACCCTCGCGCCAGCAGAAATCCTCGGGGTGCTGCTGCGCATGCGCGCGGGCGGCGTTGTCGTCGAGCGGGCCGACCCGCTGGCTGTTGCTGCCGGCGCTGAAATACCAACGTTCCATGCGAATTCCCTGTCGATGTG
>JBOHYC010000016.1:0-11197 GCA_050737755.1 Lysobacter sp. | reverse complement strand
TAGTGGATGACCCGCCCGCCGCGACGCTGGTAATGCAGTGCGCCGCGGTTCTGGGTGCCCAGCCACAGGTCGCCATTGTGATCCACCAGCAGGCTTCGCAAGCTGGCGCCGGTGAGCGCACCCAGGGCGATTTCATCGACTGCGCCGGACTTGGGGGTGAATCGCAACAGGCCGTTGCTGGTGGCGAGCCAGAGACGACCATGGCCGGCGTCGCTGATCGCCATGATCCGTCGCGGCATGCCGTCATTGGTGGGTGGCAGCCGAGCCGTCCAGTCCGTGAAGCCGTCCCCGGCGACGTTGTAACCCAGCAGCCGGGCGTTGTCTGTCCCGATCCACAGCGTGCCGTCCGCGCCTTCGTGGATCGCGCGGATGCTGTCGTCGGCGGCGGCATTGCGCGGTTGGCCGCCGTCCAGATCGATGATGTAGCTGAAGCGTGTTCCGCGCGGGTTGGTCAGCGAAACTCCGCGGAACATCCCACCGACCCACAACATGCCGCTGCGGTCGACCAGCAGCGAGGCCACCGAATCCTCCGGCAGGCTGGCATCGAAACTTGCGTCCTCGCGGATCGCCCGGACAGCCCCGCTGGCGGTGTCGAGCCGGCGCAGTCCGCCGCTGGCGATTGCCAGCCACAGTGCGCCGTCCGGGGCCTGGACGATGGCGCGGACCGGGCCGGTGTCGTCGCTTCCGGGGCCAGGCCATGCCGCCATCAACGAGCCGTCGCCGGACAGCCGGAACAGGCCATCGCGCCGGCCTATCCAGAGTTGGCCGTCCCGGTCCAGAAGCAGGCTGAGGGTGATGCCGGGCGCACCGACCAGACGGGCCCTGTTGTTGCGATCCACCTTGAACAGACCGGCGCCGCTGGCCCACCAGACATTGCCGTCGCGGTCGGCCAGCAATTGCTGATGGGGCGAACTGCGCAACTGTTGCGGCTCCAGTTGCAGCACGCGGTGGCGCTTGCCGGTGGCGGGGTCGAACCGCTCGAGCCCCTGCATGGTGCCGACCCACAACTGGCCGTCGCGGGGCAGCAGGGCCAGCACCTGGCGACCGGCCTGGCCATCGGTATCGGACGCGAAGCGCCGGACTTCGCCATTGGACAGGTCGATGCGCGACACGAACTCCGAATAGGAGCCGACCCAGAGGGCGTCATCGCCCTCCAGCGCGAGCGCGGTGATGTAGCTGTCGGGCAGCGTGACCGGGTCGCGCGGATCGTGCCGGAACGACACATAGCGTTGTCCGTCGTAACGATGGAGGCCGCCCTGGGTGCCGACCCAGACGAATCCCTGCGCATCCTGGACCATCGCTGTCGCGGTGTTCTGGCTCAGGCCGCGGGCGCTGCCGACCGGCGTGAAGTAGTAATCGCGGGTGGCGGCCTGGACGGTTGCCGACCACGCCGCGCCCAGCAACAGGCAGGCAAGCACGATCGTGCAGAGGCGGCGCAGGCGGATGACGGATGGCGTATACGGACGCACGGCACCGCTGTGGTTGGCGTGGTAACCGGCAGTGTAGGCAGGGGCGCCGGCCGGCAACAAGTTCCGCCGCGGTGCCAGCCTGCGGATTGATAGACTGCAGGGCCCCTATCGCGGTGATCGTCCATGTCGCAAAACGCCCCGCCAACCCTGCCCGAACTGTCCGCCGTGGACGCCGAAATCCGGCAGCTGGCGCTCGCTACCTCCCCGTCCGAGTTGCACGGCTCGTTGTGCGGCTGGCTGGCTGGCGGTGGCGCGTCGGCTCCGGATTGGCCGGCCCGGGTGATGGTCGATGCGACCCTCGCCACGCCGGCCGAGGGCGGCGCGCTCGATCAGTTGCGGCTTGCCAGCGCGGCCCAGCTCGCCGACCGGAGCTTCGAATTCGCCCTGTTGCTGCCGGATGCCGATACGTCGCTGGCCGTGCGCAGCGGGGCGCTGTTCGACTGGTGCCGGGGATTCCTCGGCGCCTTCGGGATGGCGGCCGGTGCGGCGCCGAAGTTGTCGGAGGAGGCCACCGAAGCGCTGGGTGACCTGGCCAAGCTCGCCGCCGCCCAGCCGCAGGAGGAGGGCGACGAGGAGGACGAAGCCGCGCTGGTCGAGATCGAGGAATTCGTCCGCGTCGCGACGTTGTTGTTGCACGGCGACTGCGTGCTTGCCGCCGTGCACCGCCAGCGGCTGAACTGACATGCGCAAACCGTTGACCATGCCGGGCAAGGCCTATGCCCGTCGTCGCAAACAGTTGATGCGGATCGCCGGTGACGACGCGATCCTGATCCTGCCGGCCGCGCCGGAGCGGGTGCGCAGCCGCGATACCCACTATCCGTACCGGCAGGATTCGGACCTGCTGTACCTGACCGGATTCCCTGAGCCCGAGGCGGTGCTGGTGCTGGTCCCCGGCCGCGCACATGGCGAGACCGTGCTGTTCTGCCGCGAGCGCGACCCGGACCGCGAGGGCTGGGACGGTCCGCGCTTCGGCACCGAAGGCGCGGTCGAGGCGTTCGGGCTGGACGACGCCTATCCGATCACCGATCTCGACGACATCCTGCCCGGGCTGCTGGAAGGCCGTTCGCGGGTGTACTACCACTTCGGCCGCGACGCCGAGTTCGATCTCAAGCTGATCGGCTGGGTCAACCGCGTGCGCGCGATGATGAAGATGGGCAACAAGCCGCCGCACGAATTCCTCGAGCTGGGCCACCTGCTCGACGAGTTGCGGCTGTTCAAGGACCGCGACGAATTGCGCTTCATGCAGCGCGCCGCCGACATCAGCGTGGCCGCGCACGAAGCGGCGATGAATGCGGTGCGGCCCGGCATGCACGAGTACGAACTGCAGGCCGAGGTGGAGCGGGTGTTCCGGGCGAACGATTCAGTGCCGGCCTACGGCAGTATCGTCGGTGCGGGCGCCAACGGCTGCGTGCTGCATTACGTCGCCAACAACGGACCGGTGCGCGACGGCGACCTGGTGTTGATCGACGCCGGCGCCGAGTACGGCGGGTATGCAGCCGACATCACGCGCACGTTCCCGGCCAATGGCCGTTTCGGCAAGGAGCAGCGGATCCTGCACGACCTGGTTTGCGCGGCGCAGGCGGCGGCATTGGCGCAGGCGCAGCCGGGCACTCCCTATCAGGCGGGTCACGATGCGGCGGTCGAGACGTTGACCGAGGGTCTGCTTCGGAACGGGCTGCTCAAGGGGCGGCTGGCGAAGAACATCGCGGACGGCAGCTATCGGCGGTTCTATCGGCACAAGACGGGGCACTGGCTGGGGATCGATGTGCACGATGTCGGTGAGTACCGCATCGAGGGCGAGTCGCGCCTGTTGGAACCGGGCATGGTGTTCACGATCGAGCCGGGGCTGTACATCCCGCCGGACGACACCAGCGTGGCGGCGAAGTGGCGCGGCATCGGGATCCGGATCGAGGACGACGTGCTGGTGACCAAGGATGGCCACAAGGTGCTGACCGACGGGCTGGTGCGCGGTGCGGATGAGGTCGAGGCGTTCATGGCGCAGGCGCGGGTGGGCGGGTAGGGCGCCTGCGGGTCTGGTTTTGAGGCGTGCGTTTCGTGGTGTGTCCCGGAGCAAGAGCCGAAAGCCAGAAGCGGGCGTCGCGGTTTGGGGCGGCGGCATTGTTGCGCGAATGTCGGGGCGAGATGATGGATTGCCGACAATCGAGCCAAAGCGACATCCCTTCCGTTGTAGGAGCGACGTGAGTCGCGACGCTCTGAACCCATGAGGGGGCGAGGCGTTCGCGACTTACGTCGCTCCTACAAAAGCCACATCTTCCTGCGACGTCACTCCAAAAGTGCACTTCGATCGTTTCGATGCTGCGTTTCCCGCAGCCACAAAAAATCCCGGCTGCGGCCGGGATTTTTTGTTCTGCGATCAGGTGCGAAAACACCTGCCAGAAACACTCATCCCAGTGCGGCGAACGCCTCGCGGGTCAGGTTGATCGGGTCGCCGTCGGTGCAGGCCACGTCGTCCTCGATGCGGATGCCGCCGTAGGGGCGGAAGGTCTCGACCTTGTCCCAGTCCACCGCGCCGGAATGCTCGCCGTTGCGGAGTTCTTCCAGCAGCAGGTCGGCGAAATAGATGCCGGGCTCGATCGTCACTACTGCGCCCGGTTCCAGCACGCGGGTCAGGCGCAGGAACGGGTGGCCTGCGGGCGGCTCGATGCGTCCGCCTTCGTCGGAGGCGAGGAAGCCGCCGACGTCATGCACCTGCAAGCCGATGTAATGGCCGATGCCGTGCGGGAAGAACTTGGCGCTGACGCCGGTCTCGACCATCGACTCCGGACTCATGTCGACCACGCCGAAGTCGCGCAGGATCGTCGCCATTGCCAGGTGTGCGTCGAGGTGGATCTGCTTGTAGTCCACGCCGCCGCGGACGCCGTTGCAAAGGCGCTGCTCGGCGGCGTCGACCGCGTCGATCATCGACTGGAATTCGCACGTCGGGTCGAACGCGTAGCTGCGGGTGATGTCGCTGGCGTACCCGGCATGGCTGCCGCCGGCATCGATCAGGAAGCTGCGGATGTCGCGCGGCGGCACCCGGTCGCGTTCGGTGTAATGCAGTACGGCGCCGTGTTCGTTGAGGCCGACGATGTTGCCGTACGGCAGGTCGTTGGCGTCCTGGCGCGCAGCCTGGCAGTAGGCCAGGTGGATGCCGAACTCGCTGGCGCCGGCGCGGAAGGCACGCTCGGCGGCGCGATGCCCACGCACACCGGGGATGCTGGCTTCACGCATCATCGCGATTTCGTAGGGGGTCTTCAGCGCCCGGTGGTATTCGAGGTAATTGACCACCGCCGCCGGGTTGTTCGGGATGAATTCGCCCAGCGCACTCAGCGGCTCGCCGATGATCGCGCAGCGACGCGGGTCCTTGGGCAGGTGTTGCAGCGCTTCTTCAGGCGTACGGATCACCACCACTTCGAAATGCTCGACCCAGTAACCGGCCGGTGCTTCGGGCACGACGTGCCAGTAGTCGAACGGTTGCAGGTAGATCAGCCGGGGCTTGTGGCCGGGGGTGTGGACGATCCAACTGCCCGGATTGCGGGTCAGCGGGGCCCATGCCTTGAATTGCGGGTTGGCCGCATACGGGTAATCCCGGTCGTCGAACAACTGGTAGTGGATCGACCCGCTGGGTACCACCAGGTGGTCGAACCCTCCCCGTTCCAGCGCCGCCGCACTGCGTCGTTGCAGTTCCTCGACATGCCGCGTGTATAACATTGGTATCGCTTGGTCTGTCATGGGAGTTCTCTTGGGGGAGAGCCACGATTCTGACGGATTCCCTCGCGCCCCGCAGCCGGAGGGTGAGTTGGGAATCGTCGCACCGTTGGGCGTCGCGGGGTGGGTATGGGCTTTGGTTGCCCTGCTGCTTGGCGTCGGCCTCTCGGTCTGGTTCTCACAGGGCCAGCAGCAGCGCGTGGAAGCCCGTCGACACGCGGAGCTTGAAGCCACGGCTGACACCATTGCCGCGTCCGTCGACGACCGCTTGCGCACCTGCGAGATGCTGGCCCGGTCGGTCCAGTCGCTGTTCCTGGCGTCTGCCGAGGTCGAACCTAGCGAATTCGAAAATCTGTACCGGAACCTGCGGCCACGCGAGCGCTTCCCGAGCCTGCAGGCGGTGGCGTACGCAGAGCGCGGGTCCGACGGTCACTACGTGACAACCCTGGTCGCGCCTTCGGCAGGCAACGCGGCCGTGAAAGGACTCGATGTAGCCGCACAGCCTGCCAACCTCGCCGCACTACTGGTTTCGCGTGATACCGACCAGCCCATATTGTCGGCGCCGTTTCGCCTGCTGCAGCAGCATCACACTGCCGGACGGAAGGGCGACGGTGTCACGTTGCGGCTGCCGATCTTCCGCCCGGGTCCACCCCCGCAGTCGCAGGACGAGCGGCGTGAGCGTATCCGTGGATCGGTGGCGATCTCTTTCAACGTCTCCAGCCTGATCGAAGATTCGCTGCAGTACGACGAAATGGGAACGATGTTCCACACGACAGTGGCGGATGTGACGTCCGGCGAGCCGAAGGCGCTGTTCGACTCGCATCCACACGCGCATGTGGACGCCGGTGCAGGTACTACGCGCACGATCGAGTTCGGCGGTCGCGACTGGCAGATTGCGCTGCACCCGATGGAACACGCATTTGCCGCCACTGACTGGTCGCAGTCGGTGTTGTTGCCGGGGCTTCTGGCCAGCGCACTGTTTTCCCTGCTGGTGTGGTCCGTGCTGACGTCGCGGCGACGCGCACTGGAACAGGGCTGGCGCATGAGCCGGCGCTACCGCGAAAGCGAAGAGCGGTTCCGCGTACTCAA
Source organism: Lysobacter sp. (assembly GCA_050737755.1). Classification (GTDB taxonomy): domain Bacteria; phylum Pseudomonadota; class Gammaproteobacteria; order Xanthomonadales; family Xanthomonadaceae; genus Novilysobacter. The sequence continues at coordinate 4,931 of JBOHYC010000016.1, read as the reverse complement.
CGACCTGCTGCCGGCGCTCGTCCTGCTGGCGCGCGGTGACGATGGCCGCATCACCTATCTCAACCAGGCTTCTCGGTTGCGCCTGGGCGAAACCGCCGGCGACCTGCGGCTGTCATCGCTGTTCGGGGACCGCCAGCTCGGGGCGCGCATGCAGGCGGGCGAACTCGCGGACGGCAGCCCGTCGGAGGCGATGCTGGTCAGCGCCAATCATGACAGTTTCTGGGCAAGTATCGCGACCGCGCGGGTCGATGTCGGCGGGGACGACATGTTGCTGATGGTGGCGACCGATATTTCCGAGCAGCGCCAGCTGACCGAACTGCTGGGTTACCAGGCCAGCCACGATGCCCTGACCGAGCTCTACAACCGGCGCGAGTTCGAGCGCCGGGTCGAGCGCGTGCTGCGATCGGTCTCGACCGGAGGTCCCCCAGCCACGTTGCTGTACATGGACCTGGACCAGTTCAAGCTGATCAACGACACCTCCGGCCATGTCGCCGGCGACCAGCTCCTGATCCAGCTGGCGACCATGATGCGCGAGCAACTGGGCGGCGAAGGCGTGTTGCTGGCGCGGCTGGGTGGCGACGAGTTCGGTGTGCTGACGCCACATGACGCCAGCCAGGCGCGCGAAGTGGCCGAACGCCTGCGCCAGCACATCGACGGCTATGTGTTCGTGTGGGAGCAACGGACGTACACGGTCAGCGTCAGCATTGGCGGAGTGGCGCTGGACCATCCCGGCCTCGCCTTCAAGGACGTGCTCGCGCAGGCCGACACCGCCTGCTACATGGCCAAGGAGAGCGGTCGCAACCGCGTGCATTTCTATTCGGCCAGCGATGACGAAACCGCGCGCCGCCACGGCGAGATGGAATGGGCCAACCGCCTGCGTTGGGCGGTGGCGGAGCAGCGGCTGTTGCTGATGTACCAGGAAGTCCGGCCGTTGTCCGGTGAATCCAATGGCCCCTATGTGGAACTGCTGCTGCGGTTCCGCGACCAGCAGGGCCGGCTGGTGCTGCCCGGGGCGTTCCTGCCGGCGGCGGAGCGCTACGGCCTGATGCCCATGATCGATCGCTGGGTGATCCGGACGGTGCTGTCCAACTTCGACCGGCTGCACCCCAGCGGTGAGCGCCTGGAGCTGGCCACCATCAACCTGTCGGGTGCGAGCATCGAGGACGAATCCCTTGTCGACCTGATCCTGGAACTGCTGCAGGAACACCAGGTCGCGCCCGAACGCGTCTGCTTCGAGATCACCGAGACTGTCGCGGTCCGCAACCTGTCGCACGTGGCGCGGTTCCTAGGGCGCCTGCGCGACGCCGGCTGCAAGCTCGCACTGGACGATTTCGGTGCCGGGATGTCGTCGTTCGGATACCTCAAGAACCTGCCGGTGGACATCATCAAGATCGACGGCAGCTTCATCCGCGACCTGCTCAGCGACCCGATGAGTTACGCCATCGTGCGCGCGGTTACCGACATCGGGCACCAGCGCGGGCTGATCGTCATCGCCGAATGGGTTTCGGGCAGCGACGTGATGGAGGCACTGGCCCGGATCGGCGTGGATTACGCGCAGGGGTTCGGCCTGCACCAGCCCGAGCCGATACCGCTGCACCTGCGACCCGCCCGGAGCGATGTCGCGCTAGGCGGCGCGGGTGGCGAGTGAGCGCAGCCAGTCGTTGAGCGGCTGCGCGTACTCGTCGATGACCTTGATGAAACGGAAACCCATCCAGGTCTGGCCCTTCGCGCTCGCACGGTCCTGCCAGAGCATGTGCGCCCCAACCTCGATGACCTGGCCGCGGCCATCGTCGATCTCCAGCCGGAACTGGTAGAGGGCATCGTCGACCAGCGGGACGCTTGCGATCAGCAGCATGCCCGTTTCGGAAATGTTGCCGAGCCGACCGACAATCGTGCCGGTCATGCAGTCCACCACCCGCACCGTATCGGGGATGTCGTGGCGCGATGCGCGCCGGAACTCGTCGGTGTCCGCGTTCATCGGGCGTCCTCCGGGCGTGATGTCAGGCCTCGTAGGGCCGAAAGTGCGGCTTGCCAGGCCCGGTCGACCAGGCCGGCGCGCTCGGCGGAAACCACCTTGGCCTGGCCGATCGCGACCAGCCGCGCAAGCTGGTCGAGGTCCTGCGGGCCGGTAGCATCGTCGATCCGCTGGCCGCGCTGGTTGACAAACAACGCCCGCCCGGTCGCCGGGCTGAACCAGGCGAGACGCCGACGCACGACATCGCCCTGCTGGTTGGTGGAGAACTCGATCCAGCTGCCGAACGGCAGGGTCCGCAAATGGTCGTGGCAGGCCTGTTCGCGCGGTGTGCGCGGGGCGATGGTTGCCTTCGGCTTCTGTGCGGTGTCGGCCCCCAGTCGTGCACGGGTCTTGATCTTCAGCGCCAGCTCCGTGCGCGAGGTGGGGTCGTCGCTGTCGTCGTCGGTGCAGGTCAGGCGGCGGGTGATCGCGGCGGCTTCCTCGCCGTGGTAGCCGACCAGCGCCAGCGATTGTTCTATCCGGCTCGCCAGTCCGTCGGGCGCCGGCGTGCCCTCCACGCAGGCGGCAATGACCTGGCGGGTTGCATCCACATGCTGGCGCCACTCGCCCGATGCCTCGCCGTGACGCAACAGCACCAGGGTCAGTACATCGCTCCAGGCCTGGTCGAGCAGGCTTCCGAGGAACTTCGGGATCGGCCGGCCGCCAACCGCATCCTCGATCACCGAGGTTGCCTGACGCTTGGCTAGATCGAGCTTGTCGCGTCCCTGTGCGGCATCGATGTGGCGGCGCTCGCTGACCTCGGCCTTGCGCACCATCACCTGCAGGTGTTCCTGCAACTGCTGGTTGGCCGATTCGAACACTTCGGCGTCACCGTCGTAGTGGGTGACCACGTGGTCGACCGCACTTTGCAGCTTGGCGTTGAGCTGCGGGTCGGCCTCGTCCTCGGCCAGCCAGACCGCGCCGGCCTCGGCCACCGCGTTCAGCAGTTGCCGCGCCGGGTGCTGCTGGCGCACGAAGAAGGCACGGTCCTGCAATGCGACCCGCAGCAGGGGTACCTGCAGCTGTTCCAGCAGGGCCTTGCTTTGCGTGCCCGCACGCAACTCCCGGCCGATCTCGCTGTACAGCATGCCCAGCAGTTCGAAGGTGTCGCTGTCCTCGCGCGAGAGCGTCGCCGCCTCGCCGAGTTTCAGCCGGCTCTGCGCAAGCAGTGCCTGGCGGATGTCCGGCACGGTATTGGGCGACTGCGGGTTGGGCACGCGTGCCTGCAAGGCGCCCAGTGCGGCATCGACGTCGCCGGTAGGCAGCGGCACGCGTACGCGCGGGGATTTGGTCGCGAGCTTGTCCAGCAGGTCGCGACGCTGCGTCATCAGTTGTCGCAGGAACGCCAGTGATTCCGCCTCGCCAGGGTCTATTGCGGTTGCCGATGTGCCTGCGTCGGCCGGTGATCCACCGGCCGTTGCGGAGGAGGCTCCAACTCCGGCTTCAGTTCCTGCACCTGCGGCGTCCTGGCCCACTTGGGCACTCCGGCCACGCGCACGGCGTCGCGTGCGCAAGGGCACGAAGGTCAGGCCGGGCAGCACGTTCGCGTCGGCCAGCAAGTTGTTGACGGATTCGACCAGCGCCACGTAGCCCGCCATCAACTGGCGGTCGTACAACTGATAGAGCTGCAGCCGCGCATCCAGGTTCAATTGCAGCCGGTTGGCGGCACGCTGCAGCAGCCGGCCCAGCGACTGCGGCCCGATCGGCAGCGCGGCGGCATCGAACGCGGGCGCCCCCGCCAGCACGCCGAACCGCTGGCCCAAGAGCAGCAACGGCAGCCCGGCGCGGGATTCGTGCCGCAATGCGATTGCGCTCAGCACGGCGTCCTCGCTGATTTCGCTGTGGTCGACCAGGCGCATGTCGTCGACGTGCACCGATTCGGTCTCCGTCGATTCCGGGGCACGGCTCGCCGGATCGCGGATGGCGACCAGAGCTTCTTCCAGTTCGCCCATGAATGCGGGGATGAACTCATCGCGGCGTTCGCGCAACATGCGCCCGGTTTCGAGGTAGCCCGATTGCAGCGCCGGGTTGCGCGCGAACTCGGCCTGCCGGAACAGGTCGTGTTCCAGGGTCATCAACAGCCGGTCGAGCTCCCGTGACAGCTGCGGCGAAACCAAGCCGAGCAGCTGCTCCAACAGCTGACGCACGCGGGGAGGATGCGCCGCAACGGCCGCGCTCTGCCGCAGCGGCGCGGGGTGGTTGCCGCCGGCAGGATCGGAACCGCGGTGCGTCGACTTGCGGGGTGCGTGATGGTTGGGCATGCGAGCTGGGTCCCTCCGGGGCCGTGGGTCGACGGGCGCAATCCGTGATGTGGGCCTATCGACCTGAATACGCAAGTTTCGGGCCGCAACGGACGGATGGCGTCGCAAACCCCGAGATTACCCCGGCGATGCGTGATGACACAGGCCACGCGCGCCATGGGTACGTCGAAGCATCATTCGGTGAGGAACAGGGCCACCACGTCGTTGGTGAAGCGTCGGCCGAGTTCGGTTGGTCGCACCCGCCCCGCTTCGATCCGCAGCCAGCCACGCTCGGTGGCAACGCGCAGTTGCGGCTCGATTGCCACCGCGGCCAGCCCGGTGCGCTTCTCGAACGTCGCCAGTTCGAAACCGTCGACCAGCCGCAGTGCGTTGAGCATGAACTCGAAGGGCCGTCGCCCCGCTGCAATCCGCTCGTCGCCGCCGATGGCCGCATCACTGCCGGCATCGGCAAGATAGCGGGTCGGATGCTTGTGTTTCCAGCGTCGCAGGATGCTTTCGTCGTGGCCGAGGGTGATCTTGCCGTGCGCGCCGGCGCCGATGCCGAGGTAGTCGCCATACGTCCAGTAGTTGACGTTGTGCGCGCACTGGCGACCCGGGCGGGCGTAGGCGCTGACCTCGTACTGGGCGTAGCCGGCGTCGGCCAGCATCGCCTGGCA
>JBOHYC010000015.1:0-14007 GCA_050737755.1 Lysobacter sp. | reverse complement strand
CTGCTGGCCTGCGCCGACCGGATCGTCTGCACCGCGGACTCGGTCAACATGCTGTCGGAAGCCTGCGCGACTGCGCTGCCGGTGTTCGTCGCGGGTATCGACGCGGTCAGCGGCCGGCCGCGGCGGTTTGTCGACAGCCTGTTGGGCCTCGGCCGGGTGCGCCCGGTGGACGGGGCTTTGGCTGCATTTCCGGTGACGCCGCTGCGGGAGACCGCTCGTGTCGCTGCGGAGGTGCGCAGGCGGCTGGCGCTCGATTGAGGCCAACGACTTCAGAGTCTCGCCCCCTGTAGGAGCGACGTAAGTCGCGATTGCACGGCGATCCCGGTTCGCCATGGGTCGCCCCTACATGGGGATATCGCGCATGGGGTTATCACGATTCGATCCGGGCTCCGCCGTGCCGATCCGGCTGAAATCCAGGCCATGCGCCGCCGCTGCATCCCGTATCGCGGCCCGCGCCGTTTCGACCACCTCGTCGCGCGGGACCCGCCGCTGCCGCCGATCAAGGCTGCATTCAAGCCCCCGCGCGAGCAGTGCCGCGTGTGCCGCAAGCAACCCGGCGGCGGTGTCCGCATCGAACACGCCGGCCTGCCGCATCGCCCCGATCAAGCCGGGCGTATCACGCGGGCCGAGCAGCTCAGGCGTCGCGTCGGCGTGGTCCAGCACCAGCGCCTGCAGCAGGAACTCCAGGTCGACCAGCCCGCCTTCGCCCTGTTTGAGGTCGAAGGCCGCGGCATCGCTGCGATCGAGTTCGGCACGCATGCGCGCACGCATCTTCGACACGTCGGCGCGCACCTGCTCGGGGTCGCGCTCGCGCGCAAGGGTCTCGTCGCGGACGCGCCCGAAGTCGGCGCACAGGCTGGCGTCACCGCTGACACAGCGCGCGCGCACCAGCGCCTGGTGCTCCCAGTTCCATGCACGGCTGCGCTGGTAATCGCTGAAGCTCGCCAGGGTCGATACCAGCAGGCCCTTGACACCATCGGGACGCAACCGCACATCGACATCGAACAGCCGGCCCGCCGCCGATACCGTGCCGAGCAACGCCACCACCTTCTGCGCCAGCCGCGCGAACCAGCGGGAGGCATCCAGCGGGCGGGCGCCGTCGGACTGGTCGGCGCCACCGGTTGTGTCGTAGAGGAACACCAGGTCGAGGTCCGAACCGAAGCCCAGTTCCCCGCCACCGAGGCTTCCGTAACCCAGCACCGCGAAACGCGCGCCCGGCACCACGCCGTGTGCGGCTGCGACCTCGCGCCGGGCCAGGGCGAGCACGCGCATCACCACCCCGTCGGCCAGCCACGCCAGTTGCTGTGCGCTCTCGACCGCATCCTGGCGGCCGTCGCGGGTGGCCATCGCGATCCGGAAGCTCAACGCCTGCCGGACTTCATTGAGCGCATTGAGCACGGCCTCGGTGTCGTCGGCGGCGATGCCATCGTCGACGCCGTCATCGGCATCGCGGGCGACCGCGAGGCAGGCCTCGATCAGTTCTTCGCGCCCGGGCAACGGCCCCCCGATCCGCGCATCCAGCAACTCGTCCAGCAACAGCGGATACGACGCCAGCCGCTCGGCCAGCAACGCGCTGTGGCCGACCACCTCGACCAGTCGCGCCAGCGCCGGCGGCTGCTCGTCCAGCAACGCGAGGTAGGCGCTGCGGCGCAGGATGTTGTGCAGCAACGCGAGCAACCGGCGCAACGCGAGCATCGGCTGGCTGGACCCGGCCGCGCCCTGCAGCAACGCCGGCAACACTCGGTCGAGTCGGGCGCTGGTGCTGTCGGACAGACCGCGCACGCCGGGACTGCGGACCAGGTCGCGCAACAGCGAATCGGCCGACGCGGCGTCGGCGAAACCGGCGTCGGACAGCAACGCGAGCTCGCCAGGCTGTTCGCCGCCGGTATCGCGCAGCTTGCGCCAGTAGTCGGCCAACGCGCCCGGCACGTGGTTGCCCGGCCGCGGCGCCAGCAATGCGGCGAATTCCTCGCTGACCACGTCGCGATGCACGCCCAGCGCGATACGCAGCGCCGTCCAGTCCGGCTGACCCAACCCGTCGGCGATGCGGGCGCGATCGACCGCATCCTCGGGCAGGGCGTGGGTCTGTTCGTCGCGCAGCATCTGCAGGCGGTTCTCCAGCCGCCGCAGGTGGCGGTAGGCCCCCGCCAATGCTTCGCCCGCGGCGGGTTCGACCTGGCTGGCCTCCACCAGCGCCGCCAGTGCCGGCTGCAACTGGCGCACGCGCAACTCCGGTTCGCGGCCGCCGCGGATCAGCTGCAACGCCTGCACCAGGAACTCGATCTCGCGGATGCCGCCGGGTCCGCGCTTGATGTCGTCGGCCAGCTCCTTGCGCGCGACCTCGGCGCTGATCGCGGCCTTCATGCTGCGCAGGCCGTCGAGCGCGCCGTAGTCCAGGTAGCGCCGGTAGATGAATGGCCGCAGGGTCTCCAGGAAGCGCTCGCCCGCATCCAGGTCGCCCGCTACCGGCCGCGCCTTTTGCCAGGCGTAGCGCTCCCAGTCGCGCCCTTCGCGCTGGAAGTACTGCTCCATCGCCGGGAACGACCACGCGACCCGGCCGGCGTTGCCATACGGGCGCAGGCGCAGATCGACGCGGTGGCAGAAGCCATCCGCGGTGACCTCGTCGAGCAACCGGAACAGGTGCTGGCCGAGCCGCGAGAAATACTGCTCGGCGTCGAGCGGGCGGGCGCCATCGGAGACGCCGCCCTGTTCGTAGGCATAGACCAGGTCGATGTCGGAACTGAAGTTGAGCTCGCCGCCGCCGAGCTTGCCGAGCCCGAACACCACCAGTCGCTGGTGGGCGCCATCGGCATCACGCACGACGCCATGGCGGCCGGCGAAGTCGGACTCCAGCGCATCCAGCGCGAGCGCCAGGCAGGTTTCGGCTAGTGCGGTGCTGCCGGCCAGGGTCGCGTCGACGTCGTCGAAGCCAAGCACGTCACGCCAGACCAGCCGGGTCGACTCGGCCGCGCGATAGCGTCGCAGCACGCCCGGCCAGTCGTCGCGCTGGTCGGGCGCGAGCGTGGGCGCCGTCGTGGGGGCGGCACCGTCGTCGTCGAGCAATCGCCGCAGCAGGTCGGGCTGGCGTGCCAGGGTGTCGATCGCGAAATCACTGGCAACCGCGACCGCACGCACACGCGCCTGCTCGGTCGGGGTCAGCGGCGCGGCGGCCAGCAGGCGCGCCATCGCGCGCTCGACGATGGCATCGGTGACGGGGTCGTCGGGGGCGTCATTCATCGACACGATGATGGCAGAACTAAAAAGCCCGCCCCGGTCGAACCGGTAGCGGGCCTGCTCCCTCCCCCACGTCGGGATGCGGCCCGATCGTGAAGGAGTTGTTAGTCCGAGTGCACGCTGCAGTGCAAAAGAGAACCGGCGGGTTCACAAACACGGTCCGCGATTGATTGCTCCACATCCCGCTGCTAGCTTCGCGGCAGGGGTGGCAAGGGGAAGCCGCAATGTCCGATGCTGACATCACCAAACTGCTTGCACTCGCCCGCGACGGTGATCCGGCGCAACTGGGCGCGGTGTTCGAGGCGCTGTACCCGGAGCTACGCCGGCTCGCCGGCTCGCGCATGTACGGCCGCGAGTCGACCGTCACGCCCACCGTGCTGGTGCACGAACTGTTCCTGCGCATCAGCCAGGGCTCGGCGCTTTCGCTGGCCGACCGCAGCCATTTCTTCGCCGCCTCGGCCAAGGCCATGCGCTGGATCATGGTCGAGCACGCGCGCCAGCGCGCCACCGAAAAGCGCGGCGGCGACCAGGTGATGGTCAGCCTCGACGACCAGATCCCGGACGCCCCGCCCGCGCTGACCAACGTGCTGATGCTGGACCAGTCGCTGGAAGCCCTCGAGGCCATCAGCCCGCAACGAAGGCAAATCGTCGAACTGCGCTATTTCGCCGGGATGGAATACGCCGAAATCGCGACCGTGCTCGATATTTCCGAGCGCACCGTCTATCGCGAATGGGAGCGTGCACGCGCCTTCCTGCAGGCCATGCTCGACGACGGAGACGGCTGAGGCCGGAATGACTGCGCCGGCAACGGCGCTGCCGGCTGCTTTGCGGGACCTGTCAGTCCCCGCCGCCAGATCTCGTGAGGACGATGATGGACCCCGAAAAAATTGCGCACTGGCAGGCCGCCGACGTGGCCTTCGACCAGTGGCTCGACTTGCCCGAACCCGAACGCGACGCCTGGCTGGCGATGGAACCGCTGCCCGAACCGGTGCGCCGGCGCCTTGTTCAGCTGATTGCCGCGCACGAGCGGCCGCGCGCCTCGCTCGACCCGAGCGGCAGCGGCCTGACCGGCTGTCGCCTGGGCGACTGGACGCTGGAGAGCGAACTTGGTCGCGGCGGCATGGCCGTGGTCTACCGCGCATGGCGCGAACAGGGCATGGTGCGGCAGCAGGCCGCGGTGAAGATTCTGACCCTCGGCGCGCTCGGCGCCACCGGCCGCGAGCGCTTCCGCCGCGAGGCCGCGATCCTCGCCCGCCTCAACCATTCCAACGTCACCGCCCTGATCGACTCCGGCGTCGCCGACGACGGTACCTTCTGGCTGGCCATGCCACTGGTCGATGGCGAGCGAATCGATCGCTGGTGCGAGCTGAACTCGCCCGACGCGCGCGCAGTCGTGCGCCTGTACCTGCAGGTCTGCGGCGCAGTCGCCTACGCGCACCGCAACCTTGTGATCCACCGTGACATCAAGCCGTCCAACGTACTGGTGGATGCCGGCGGCCACGTGCGCCTGCTCGACTTCGGCATCGGCCAGTTCGCCGATGACGAGGGCGAACGCACCCAGACCATGTGGCGCGCATTGACCCCGGGCTACGCCGCACCCGAGCAGTTGCGCGGCGCGCGCCCGAGCACCGCGGTCGACGTCTACGGTCTGGGCGCGCTGCTGCACCGGCTGCTGACTGGACGCACGCCACAAGCTGCGACCGAGAGCAGCGACACAACCCGCCCTTCGGTACTGGTGCGCAGTAGCGACGACGCCTACCACCGCCACTACGTTCCACTGAAGAACGATCTCGACCGGGTGTTGCTCAAGGCCCTGGCCGAGGAACCCGAACACCGCTACCCCACTGCCGAAGCGATGGCCGACGACCTGCGTCGCTGGCTCGACGGTCAGCCGGTGCTGGCGCAGCAGCCGAAGCTGGGCTACCGCATGCGAAAGTTCATCGTGCGCAACAAGGTCGGCGTCGCCTCATCGGTGTTGCTGGTGGCCAGCCTCGGCGCGGGCGTCGGCGCCACGCTGTGGCAAGCCGGCGAAGCCCGCCGCGAGGCCGATAACGCCCGCGTGCATGCACAGCGCGCGGAGCAGGTCCGTGACTTCCTGGAGCGCGTGTTCACCTCCACCGAGCCAGCTGCGGGCGGCGTACCCGACGCACTCGAACTGCTCGACGAGGGTGCCCGTCGCGCGCGCTCCGATTTTCTGGAAACCGACCCGCTGGCCGCCGCGGACATCCTGATGCTCACCGGCAGTGCACGGCTGGGGCTGGGCGAGTACGAGCAGGGCCGGGAGGATCTGGAGCAGGCGCAGACGTTGCTGGACAAAGGACAGTCTCCGGCCTACGCCGAGCGGTCGCGCATCGAACGACACCTCAGCCAACTGAGCCGGATGCGCGGCGACGGTGAAGCCGCACAACGCCATGCGCGCTCCGCCGTCGCGATTGGCGAACGCGCCCTGGCCGAGAACGGCGATGCGGAAACGCTACTGAATGCCAGGGTCCTGTTCGGCATGAGCCTGTTCGCCAGCGACCCGGAAGCAGCCGGCAGGGAGTTCGAGGAGGTCCTTCAGGCGCTTCCCCTGCACGACCTGCAGGACACGGAACTCCACCTCACCGCACTGGACGGACTTAGCAGCACCCTCGGCGTGACCCAGCCGGAAAATGCGCAGCGGCACGTCGAGATGGCCGAGGAGCAGATCCGACTTTCCCGGCTGATCGACGGCACCGACAGCGGCAACTACTCCAGCGTGCTGGCCGACCAGGTCCCGGTTTTCAGTAGGGCCGGCAACCGCGCGCGTGCGGAAGAACTTGCCTTCGAAGCCGTCGCCATTGCCGATCGCGCCTACACCGGTTCGCACCAGAACCGTGCCGCCGCACACTGCCAACTCGCGGCATACCTGACCTGGCAGGGACGCCATGCCGATGCACTGCCGCACTACACCGTGTCCGACGACATCAACACCGAACAGGAACTCAGCAGCCTGCATGCCGAAGCCTGCTACCGTTTCAGCGGTTACAGCCATTCCACGCAGGGCCATCACGACAGGGCTCTGGTGAGCCTCCAGCACAGTTGGAAAGTGCTGGGCGATCACGACTACCGGCTTTCACCGGCGGGCCACTCATCCTGCGGCGTGCGGGCGACGGTCCACCTGCGGCTGGGCGACATCGGTGCCGCCGAACGTGCGCTGGCCGAGTGTCCGCCGGATGAAAGCGCGACACCGCAGATCATGCTCAGCCAGGCGCAGGCCGAACTCCACCTGGCACGGGGTGAGCTGAAGGAAGCGGCTCGACTGGCCGCCGTGATGCGCGAGCAATGGCCTCCCGAAGCCGACGACCGCTACTGGATGCGCCCATGGATGCTGTCGCTGCTGCTCGCACGCAACACCGGGGACATGGCTACCGAGAAACTGCTGACCGGCCAGTTGAAGGATTTCGCGGCCATTTCACCGCTGGCCGATTGCCTCAACGACCCGACCGAGATCCGCTGCCTGGCCCTGCCATAGGGGACACCCAGCTTCCCGCAGCCATGCTCCTGGAGTTCAGCGAGATCGCCCGGTTACGCGCATTGATAAGGACAGCCGGTGATGGACGCCGAAACGATTGAGCAGTGGCGCTCCGCGGATGCACTGTTCGACCAGTGGCTGGACCAGTCCGGCGACGGTCGCCGGGCATGGCTGGACGCCGTCGAGGCGCCCGAGTCGGTGCAACACCGTCTGACGCAGCTGATCGCCGCCCACCTGCAGACGGATACTCCGCTCGACCGGGTGACTGGCGACCTCGCCGGCCGGACCCTCGGCGAATGGACCCTGGAGTCCGAGCTCGGCCGCGGCGGCATGGCCGTGGTCTATCGTGCCTGGCGCGAGCAGCGCATGGCGCGTCAGTCCGCCGCGGTGAAAGTGCTGACCATGGCCGCCCTCGGCGCCGGCGGCCGCGAACGCTTCCAGCGCGAGGCCGGCATCCTGGCCCGCCTCAACCACCCCAACATCACCGCCCTGGTCGACTCCGGGGTTGCCGACGACGGCACCTGTTGGCTGGCGATGCCGCTGGTGGACGGCGAGCACATCGACCAGTGGTGCCACGCCCGGTCGCTGGATGCGCGCGCGATCGTCCGGCGGTATCTGCAGGTCTGCGCGACGGTGGCCTTCGCTCACCGCAATCTGGTGATCCACCGCGACCTCAAACCCTCCAACGTGCTGGTCGACACCGACGGACAGGTGCGCCTTCTGGATTTCGGCATTGGCCAGTTCGCCGATGCCCCAGGCGACCGCACCCACACCCTGTTGCGCGCGCTGACGCCCGGCTACGCGGCCCCCGAGCAACTGCGCGGCGACCCACCCAGCACCGCGATCGACATCTACGGCCTGGGCGCGTTGCTGCACCGGCTGCTCACCGGCCGCACGCCGCAAGCCGGATCCGCCGCCGAAACCACGCGGCCGTCGCTGCTGGTGCGCGATATCCACGATAGCTACCACCGCCACTACGTCCCGCTGCGCAGCGATCTGGACCGGGTACTGCTCAAGGCCTTGGCCGAGGAGCCCGAGCAGCGCTACCCCACCGCCGAGGCACTGGCCGACGACCTGCGCCGCTGGCTCGACGGCCAGCCGGTACTCGCGCAGAACCCGGGGCTTGGCTACCGCGCGCGCAAGTTCATCCTGCGCAACAAGGTCGGCGTCGCTGCCACGGTGCTGCTGGCAGCGAGCCTGGCCGGGGGCATCGGGGCGACGTTGTGGCAGGCCGGCGAAGCCCGCCGCGAGGCGGAGAACGCCAGGATCCAGGCGCAGCGTGCCGAGCAGGTCCGTGACTTCCTGGAACGCGTGTTCACCTCCACCGAACCGGCTGTGGGCGGCGTGCCGACGGCGCTGGAACTGCTTGACGAAGGTTCCCGCCGCGCGCGCATGGATGTCGTGGACACGGACCCGCTGGCCGCCGCGGACATCCTGATGCTCACCGGCAGGGCGCGGATGGAGCTGGACGATCTCGACGAGGCGCTGGTCGACCTGACCCAGGCAGGAGATCTCCTGTCGGCGAGGGGTATGGGGGGGTACCGGGAACGCTCCCGTATCGAGGCCGACCGGAGCCGCGTGCTGCGACAGACTGGCAAGACCGATGCCGCCATCGTGCATGCAAACAGAGCGGTGGAGCTGGGCGCACTGTCATTGAGGGAAAACGGCGATGCGGTTCCGTACCTCAATGCCGGGATCGGATTAGGCGAAGCACTTGCTTTCAGCGACCCGCACGCCGCTCTCGCCGAATTCGAGGAAGTCGTGGAAGCCCTGCCCCGATACGGACTAACGGACACCGAGCTTCACCTCGATGCGCTGATCGGCGTGAGTGACCAGGTTTCCATGACGGATCCGGGCAACAATGAAAGACACGTCATGCTCTCGGAAGAGGTCATTCGGCTGTCGCGCCTGATTTACGGACGCGACAGTGGCGAGTACGCACACACACTCGCCAACAAAGCCGTACTGTTCTTGAGGGCTTCTGACGATGAACGCGCCAAACAGGTCACTTTCGAGGCGGTCGAGATTGTCGACCGCATCTACAGGCAGCCCCATTCGACGAAGGCCCTCGCCTATTGCGCCGCAGGGGGGTACCTCTACTACACCGGACGCAATGCCGAATCGCTGGAATACTATTCGGTGTCCGACAGCATCCACGCACAGCTCTCGAACAACCAGCAGCAGATAGAGTCCTGCATCCGGATGAGCGCCCATGCGCACTTGAGCATGGGCAAATTCGATATCGCTCTCGCGAACCTGGAACAGGCTTGGCGGATCCTGGAACAGCTCGATTACCGCATCACCATACAAGGCTATGGCACCTGCGGACTGCTGGCTTCGACCCAGCTCCGGCTGGGGGCGGTGGACAAGGCGGAACGCACCCTCAGCCAGTGTCCGATGGATTTCAAACGCGCACCGATCGAACGAAAACAAGCCCAGTTGGAGCTGCATTTCGCTCGCGGTGAAATCCAGGAAGCCACCAGCCTGGCCGTAGCCCTTCGCCAGAGCTATACAGCTGAGACCGACATCACCCGCACCCAGTGGATGCGCCCGTGGATGCTGTCGCTGCTGCTCGCACGTAATGCGGGTGACTCGGCAGCCCGGGCGAAGATGGCAGCCGAGCTTGGCGACCTCGGGGACACTCCGCCTCTTTCGCATTGCCTCGCCAACCCCAACGAGACGACCTGCCTGGCGATCCCGTAGTGCGCAGGGTGGATCTCCTGTCAGTCCCCGCCGCCAAATCTCGTGGATAAGGAGGTCCGGATGCACCGGGCACGGTCGGGCCGCCGTTCGGTCCGCCCCTCTCCGGGTGGCCTCAACATGCATCTTTCTTCCTCCTTCGTTCCGTCGGCGCTGGCACTTGCCCTGGCTGCCGCCCTGCCCATGCCTGCAGGTGCCCAGACCGCACCGGCCGACCTCTACATCGACGTCGCCACGCACACCATGCCCGGCATGGCCGGACTGGGCGCACTTGGCCGCATCACGGGGGCCATGGGTGGCGGTAACACCAGCTACGGCATGGCCAGGCATCCGGGCATGCCAGGCAAGTACATGGACGTCGCGCTGCACAACCCCCGGCAGCCCGGCACCCCGGCCAGCCAGGACGTCCCCAAGGACCTGCGACTGGGCGACCGCATCGACCTGTTGCCGCCAGACCGAAAGCAACCGCGCAATGACGACACGGACAGCACGGGCCACAACACCCAGGGCCTCGCTGACGGCGGGCCCTACACGATCCGCTACTACTGGGGCTGCGGCGAACAGGTACGCAGCGGTCAGCCGGCCGAATACACGATGACGATCCGCGACGGCAAACCGGTCCAGAGCGGCCGCGCCATGACGCCGCGCAAGGTGCCGCAGCAAGGCGTCAATGCCAGCCCCGAGTACGCACTGTGGCCCAACCTGTCGAGCCGCAAGCCGGTATCGACCAAGGCATCGCTGGTCGGCGCCCACCGCGTCACCGGTGGCGGATTGACCAACCCGATGCAGTTCGACCTGGGCGGTGACCACGACTTCCTGCCCGAACTGGAACTCAAGAACGACGGCAACGCGGACAACGGCATGGCCCTGCGCTGGAACGGCGTCGACGGCGCCCGCGCCTACTTCATCCACGCCACCGCGATGGATGGCAACACGATCGTGATGTGGAGCAGCTCCGAAGACGGCTATGCGGGCCAGGAGCTGATCGACTTCCTGCCCGAAGCACTGGTTGCGCAGTGGACGAAGCAGCGCACGCTGCTCGGCGCCGATGCACGCAGTTGCAAGGTTCCGCAGGAGGTGTTCGTCGCCAGCGGCGCCGCGCCGATGGTCCAGATGATCGCCTACGGCAATGACCGCGTGATCGCCCAGCCGCGCCCGTCCGATGCCCCGCGCGACTGGCGTCCGGCATGGAACGCGCACGTGCGCAACAAGTCGACCGCGATGCTGATGCCACTGGGCGCTGTCGGCAATCCGCGGGAGGCCGCCAAACCCGCGGCAAAGGAAGCCGCCAAGGACGCGGCCAAGGGCCTGCTGCGCGGACTGCTGGGTCGCTGACGTGGCAGCAGACCTGAAACCGATCCTCGGCCGCGCCGCGCAGCGCGTTATCCGGACCTGGACGCGGCGGCCCATTGCCGCCGCCTGCATGGCCGGAATCGCCGCGGCTGGCATAGCCACGACCTTGCAGGCATGCATGCCGGGCGGCGGGTCGGCCGATGCCGCGGCTATTGCGTCAGGCGTTTCCGATGATGCCTCGTGCGGCGACATGCTGGAGCACAAGACCTGGACGGGGACAGTCTCGTACCAGCAGGCACGCGATGTGCGCGCCGATGGCGACTACCGCGTCAAGTACGAGATGGACATCGACCTCGGCGCCGAACTGGCCGAACGCACGCGACGCCAGTACCGCGGCACCGACTACCTCGTCCAGTACTACAGTCCGCTGCCGCAGGGCACGAGCAGCCTGCGGTACACGCGCGAGGACTTTGCCGGCGCCAACTTGGCGCGGTGGATGAAGTTCAGCGGCAACGGCCAGATGCAACGGCAGGAAGCGGACATGAGCGAGGACGGCTCGTCGCTAAGCCTGACCCTCAATGCCCACGACTGCACCTACCGGTTCCATCTGCAGGGACAGATGTTCGGCAGCGGTGAGGTGTGGAACCGTCATGACGGCATTCACGCCTACCCGGGTCCGATGTGGATCAACTCCGTCACCGGCGAGGGGTCGATGGTCTCGGCCACCTCCATCCGCGGCGCCGCACCGTTCCCGGTGTTGTCGCGAAGCCAGGTCGAGGACAACCAAGTCGAAAAGACAAGCTGGGTGAGCGAGATGGACGCCGTCGCCCGTGTGCTGGGCGACGACCAGTTGGGGACGGTGGTGGTGGAGTGGAACTTCACCGCGAAGGATTGAGCGAGTCCGCTGCGAGAAAAGTGTCTCGCTCCTGTCAGTTGTTGCCGCCTGTTCTCGTGGTTGAAGGGTCCGGCGTTCGCGCACGGCACCTTCATTCACTACGGAGAGAGACCTCATGCAGTACCCCGCCATCCCCCACACCCTCAAACTCATCCCACTCGCCCTCGCGCTCGGCCTGGCCATCGCGATGCCGGTCCAGGCGGCCGTCGACGGCGACCCCTGCTGGGTGTTCAACACCACCACCAATGTCTGGGAACCTGATCCCGCGATCGACCGCACCCAAGGCAACGAGCACGGCGACCGAAACAGCACCTGTACCGCCGACGCCAGCGCCTATGGCGAAGGCAACAACGCCAGTGCAACCAACAGTACTGCCGTGGGTAGCGACAACATCGCCCGCGCCTCCTCCAGCACCGCCGTCGGTTACCAGAACACCGCCAGCGCCGCGTACTCGTCGGCCGTTGGCCACCGCAACGAAGCCAGCGCCCTGAGTTCTGTCGCCCTTGGCACCTCCAATAACGCAACCGAAAGCAGCAGCAGCGCGGTCGGCGTCTCCAACACCGCCAGCGGCACCGCCAGCAGTGCATACGGCTGGCAGAACACCGCCAGTGGCCAGGATGCCAGCGCATTCGGGCACCTCAACACGGCCAGCGGTGCTGACAGCACCGCCTTCGGTGAAAGCAACAAGGCGATCGGCAGCGGTGCATCCGCGGTCGGATCCGGGAACGAGGTCACCGGCACGCAGAGCAGCGCATTCGGCTACGGGAGCAAGAGCGCCGGCGACAACGCGAACGCCATCGGGCGCGTCAATGTCGCCAGCGGCAACGGAAGCAACGCGTTCGGCACGAACAACGAGGCCATCGGCCCCGGCGCCAGCGCTTTCGGCAACGACAACACCGCCGACGGCGAGCGGGCCAGCGCTTTTGGCTACGGGAACATCGCCAGTGGCGAGCGCAGCAGCGCCTTCGGCTATGCGTCGAAGGCCACCGGCTATCAGAGTCTTGCGATGGGCATGAATGCCGGCGCGACCGGTTATGAAGCCATCGCCATCGGCCGGGACGCATCGGTGCTGGCGGAAGGCGCGACCGGCTTCACCGCCACTGGCGGCGTTGCGATCGGCGCCAAGGCGCAGGTGACGGTGGATGCCACCAACTCGGTGGCGATCGGCGCCTCCTCCGTCGCCAGCGAGGCCAACACCGTGTCGGTCGGCGCCGTCGACAACGAGCGTCGCATCACCCACGTCGCCGATGCCACCGCCGGCACCGATGCAGTCAACCTGCGCCAGTTGCAGTCCGCGCTGGACGGCGTGGTCGGCGGCGGCGGCGTGACCGAGGCCCGCGTGCAGGAAATCGCGGACACCGGTGACGCGGCCACCCTGGCCAGCGCGAACGCGCACTCCGATGCCGGTGATGCCGCCACCCTGGCCACCGCCAGCGCCTACACCGATACCCGCGAGACCGCGATCCGGGCCGACATGCAGGCCGCCGATGCAGCCACCCTGACCGAGGCCAACACCTACACCGACACCCGCGAGGCCGCGATCCGCACTGACATGCAGGCCGGCGACGCAGCGACCCTCGCCGACGCGAACGAGTACACCGACACCCGCGAGACCTCGGTGCGCACCGACATGCAGTCGGGCGACGCGGCCACCCTGTCGGCGGCCAACACCTACACCGACTCCGCGATCCAGCAACTGGTCGGTTTCGATGTCGGCGGGATCAACGACCGCATGACCATGCTGGAGGACCGTTTCGAGGACGTCGACCGTCGCCTGCACCACCAGGACGCCCGGATCGACCGCAACGGCGCGATGGGCGCGGCGATGCTGAACATGGCGGTCAACGCGGCCGGCGGCACCAGCGAGCGCGGCCGGGTTGCCATCGGCGCCGGCTTCCAGGGTGGGCAGAAGGGCCTGTCGGTCGGCTACGGCAAGCGCATCGGGCGCACGTCGTTCTCGCTCGGCGCAGCCTTCAGCGGCAGCGAGCGTTCGGCAGGCGTGGGTTTCGGCCTCGACCTGTAATCCGCATCGCCCATGCGCCGCATGGGCGACGGAATGCAATTGACCAGGCTCCCCTGCCGCATGGCCGGGGAGTTTTTCATTTCCGCGGAGGAGTGCGCTTGAAGATCGCGCGGCTCACGCCGCAGCGAAGAACATCAGGTACACCAGCCGTCCGTTCTCGAGGCGATCGCCGAACGCCGGCCCCGCCGTATGCCACAACCAGGGCCGCAGCATCACCAGCCGGTTGAAGCGCATCGGCACGTGCATGGTCATTTCCCACTTCGAATCGTCGGTGCCGTCGCGCTCGATCAGTTGCTGGTACATCGCCTCGCGCGAGGAAAATCCCATCTTCGCGATTTCCTCGTCATTGAACGGCGCGCGATCGGTCCC
>JBOHYC010000014.1:0-2004 GCA_050737755.1 Lysobacter sp. | reverse complement strand
GGGCAACTCGGACCGCCGCGCGCCGCTGTCGGTCAAGAACTACGCGCGCAAGCATCCGCACCGGATGGGTGCGTGGTCGGCGGACTCGCAGTCGCACGTGGCGCACATGGACGGTGGCGACTTCTACGGCAGCGAGAAGTCGGTGATGGTCGACAACGCGACCGACGTGCGCATCGAGCTGGTCGGCACCGATGGCGTGACCACGGTGCTGAAGGAGAAGACCTCGCTGCTGGACCGCGAGGTGATCGACGCGTCGGTGATGGACACGCGCCGGCTGGCGCAGTTCTTCGATGCGCAGATCGACGATGCCAAGGCGCGCGGCGTGCTGTTCTCGCTGCACCTGAAGGCGACGATGATGAAGGTGTCCGACCCGATCATTTTCGGCGTGGCGGTCAACCGCTTCTACGCGCCGGTGCTGGCGAAGTACGACCGCGAGTTGATGGATGCCGGTTTCGATTCGAGCAACGGCATCGGCGATCTGTACGCGCGGCTGTCGTCGCTGCCGACGGAGCTGCAGGCGTCGATCAAGGCCGACATCGATGCGCTCTACGGCGAGCGCCCGGCGCTGGCGATGGTCAACTCCGACAAGGGCATCACCAACCTGCACGTGCCGAGCGATGTGATCGTCGACGCGTCGATGCCGGCGATGATCCGCGACAGCGGCAAGATGTGGAACCCGGCCGGCGAGTTGCAGGACACCAAGGCGGTGATCCCGGACCGTAGCTACGCGGGCATCTACCAGGCGGTGATCGAGGATTGCAAAGCGCACGGCGCGTTCGACCCGGCGACCATGGGCAGCGTGCCCAACGTCGGCCTGATGGCGCAGAAGGCCGAGGAGTACGGCAGCCACGACAAGACTTTCCGCATCCCGCGCGATGGCACGGTGCAGGTGATCGACGCGGCCGGCAAGGTGCTGCTGCAGCATGCGGTGCTGGCCGGCGACATCTGGCGCATGTGCCAGACCCGCGACCTGCCGGTGCAGGACTGGGTCAAGCTGGCGGTCAGCCGCGCGCGCATCAGCGGCACGCCCGCGGTGTTCTGGCTGGACCCGCAGCGCGCGCACGATGCGCAGCTGATCGAGAAGGTCGAGGGTTACCTCAAGGACCACGACACCGACGGGCTGGATATCCGCATCCTGTCGCCGGTGGAGGCGATGGCGTTGTCGCTGGAGCGCATCCGTCGTGGCGAGGACACCATCAGCGTCACCGGCAACGTGCTGCGTGATTACCTGACCGACCTGTTCCCGATCATGGAGCTGGGCACATCGGCCAAGATGCTGTCGGTGGTGCCGTTGATGGCCGGCGGCGGGTTGTTCGAGACCGGAGCCGGCGGCAGCGCCCCCAAGCACGTGCAGCAGTTCGAAGCCGAGGATTATCTGCGTTGGGATTCGCTGGGCGAGTTCCTCGCGCTGGCGGCGTCGCTGGACCATGTTGCCGAGACCACCGGCAACGCCAAGGCGCGGGTGCTGGCGGAGGCGCTGGACACGGCCAATGGCGCGTTCCTGGACAACAACAAGTCGCCGTCGCGCAAGCTTGGTGGCATCGACAACCGCGGCAGCCATTTCTACCTGGCGATGTACTGGGCGCAGGCGCTGGCGGCGCAGGATGACGATGCGGAACTGAAGGCGACGTTCGCGCCGCTGGCGAAGGCGTTGACGGAGAACGAGGAGAAGATCGTCGGCGAGTTGATCGCGGCGCAGGGTAAGCGGGTGGAGATGGGCGGGTATTACCACCCGGACCTGACGAAGGTCGGCGCGGCGATGCGGCCGAGTGCGACGTTGAATGAGGCGCTTGCAGCGGTGTAGGTCGCGCCGGTTGTTTTAAAGTGGAAGCCCGGGGTCGCTTGCGATGCCCGGGCTTTCTTTTTGGTGTGGGGGTTGTGCGGGGCGGCGGGGTTGAGTGCCGGTGAGTGGGTGTGCGGGGGGTTTGGGGTGTCTGCTCGGTCGCGACTTACGTCGCTCCTACAAAAGCCCGGGTCGCCGTCGATCTGTCGACCATGTAGGAG
>JBOHYC010000013.1:0-1732 GCA_050737755.1 Lysobacter sp. | reverse complement strand
GATGGCGCCGCGTATGAAATCACCATCGCCAGTGGCCTGCGGGTGGCCCAGCGCACGCTTGAGCGGCTGCGCGGGTCTGCACAGCCGCCGGACGATGCCCGCCGTGCGCAGGCGCAGATGATCGCGGTGTTGATGACGGAGGTTTTCGGACCGGAACTGCTGGTGTCCGAAGAGTTCAAGACGCAACTGGCGCGTGACGCGATCAACCGTTACCGGGCCGCACGCATCAAGCGCTTGCCGGATGCACGCAAGCCGGAGCCCAAGGGCGACCCGTTGGACCTGCTCGGCGGCGACTGAACCGCGCGCCTACTGCAGCAGCAGCGGAATCTCGCGATCGAAGCGATGCCGATACTGCTCGCGTTCGTCGCGGCAGTAGGCGCTGCCCATCGCGAACTTGCGGCAGATCGCCGGCCGCTGCTCGTAGATGCTGCAACACATGCGGGTGTGGTCGACCGCGACGCACCAGCCGTCCTCGCCACGCGCCATCACCTCCAGGCCGTGGTCACTGTGCTCGACCATGTGCCGTGGCACCCGGTCCTCGGGCATGACCACCACGGTGAGGCGGCAACAGACCGCATCGCAGCTGTCACAGGAGACGGGTGTTGGCTGGGGGAGGACATGGCCCGGCATTGGAAACTCTCGAAGGGGCGGGGCGCGACTCATCGTACAGGTCGGGTGTCCGGTTCCCGCGAAATCTTGAATCGCCGTTCAGCTGCTCACGGATGACTCATGCCGTGTTTGGGAGCATCGGCGCATGCAGAATCCCGACATTCAGGACTGGGACCTCGTCCTCGGCGACGGGCCGGTAATCGCAACCGCGATCCACGATGGCCACGAGGTTCGTCAATCCCTGCAACCTTTCCTTGCCATCGGCGAGGACGAGCGCCGCCGCGAGGAAGACCCGCTCACCGGACTGCTGACCGTGGTCGGCGACGTACGGTTGCAGGCCCATGCATCGCGATTCCAGGTGGACCTCAACCGTCCGCGCGACAAGGCGTTCTCGACCGATCCTGCCGATACCTGGGACTTGCAGATCTGGCGCGACACGCTTCCCGACCGTGAGCGCGAACGCTCGCTGGCCGAGCACGATCGCTTCTATGCAATGATGCGCGAGCTGATCGATACGCTGCTTGCACGCTGGGGCACGCTACTGCTGATCGACATCCACAGCTACAACCATCGGCGTGACGGCGCCGATGCCGAGCCCGCTCCGTCGCGCGGCAATCCGGATATCGAACTGGGCGTTACCACTCTCGACCCGCGTCGATGGGGCAAGGTCGCGACCCGCTTCGCCGATACCCTGCGCGCAAACCCGATTTCGGGCCGCAATCCCGACGTCCGCGAGAACGTGCGTTTCCCGACCGGCGGCTATTTCCCCGAGTGGGTCTATGCAACCTGGGGCGAGCGCGTCTGCACCATCTCGCCGGAGTACAAGAAGACCTACATGGACGAATGGACCGCTCAGGCGGACATCGCGGCCATCGAAGACATGCGGCGCAGCCTGCGCAATGCGGTCGATGCGGTGCGCGGGGAGTTCGGCACATGTCGCTAGACCCGGGCGCGTCGAGCCTGCATCCACCGATGTCCGCATGCCGGCCATTGCCCCCGGTCGCGGCGCGCGTGGATGCCGAGCTGGCGCGAATGGATGGCGAGGTCGACTGGTTGCTGGCGCTGTCGCCGATCGGCAACGATGCACTGTGGGACAGCTTCGAAGCCAGCGGCCACACCGAAA
>JBOHYC010000012.1:0-2485 GCA_050737755.1 Lysobacter sp. | reverse complement strand
GTCATCGGCCAGCTGTTCATGTCGACCGCGATCAGCCGGTGTGCGTCCGACAGCCGGGTGGCGGCGATCGGCAACGGTGCGAGCAGGCCGCCGTCGACCAGTTCGCGGCCGTTGACGCGATGCGGGGTGAACACGCCGGGGATGGCGATCGAACCACGCACCGCATCCCACAGGTCGCCCTGCCGCAGCCAGACTTCGCGCTGACGCATCAGGTCGACCGCGACCGCGGTGAAGTCGATCGGCAGGTCTTCGATCTGCAGGTCGCCGGTGCGCTCGCGCAGCGCCGCCATCAGGCGCGTGCCCTCGAACAGCGCCGGCTTGCCGAACACCGGGTCGAGCAGGCGCAGCATGTCGGTGCGGTTCATCGACAACAGCCAGTCACGGAACACGCCCAGTTCGCCTGCCGCGTACAGCCCGCCCACCAGCGCGCCGCTGGACGAGCCGGCGACCGCGACGATCTCCAGCCCTCGCGCCACCAACGCGTCGATCACGCCGATCTGCGCCAGCCCGCGCGCACCGCCGGCGCCAAGTACCAGCGCGACCGGTTCGCCGCGTTCGATCTTCGGAGCGTCCGCGCCGGCCATCAGCCCGGGGGGCGCTCGTAGTTGGAGATAGCCAGTTGCAACAGCGTCCGCGCCTGTTCCCGCAACGGCGCCGGCTCGACGATCTCGGCATCGCTGCCGTAATGCAGCACGTCCATCAACAGCTCGCGGCCGGAGCTGTAGGGCAGTTTCAACTCGTAACGCCCGTCGGGCAGGAACCGGCCCTGCTGCTGCGAGTGCCAGTGCTCGTCGGCGACCCAGCGCGCAGCCTTGGCGCTGAACACGATCGTCGCCCAGCCTTTCGGAGTGCCGGAGAAGATGCCGTAGCTCGACGCGAGCTGGCGGTCGAGTTCTTCATCGGGCACGTCGCGGGCGGGCTCGTCGATCTGGCGCGCGGCAGTGATGCGGTCGACCGCGAAGCTGCGCAGGCCATCGCGCTCGTGGTCCCAGGCGTCGAGATACCAGTTGTCACGGTAGTGGGTCAGCCGTTGCGGCGACACGCTGCGGCGGGTGTGCTGGTCGGTCGAACGCGCACGGTATTCGAACGCCAGCTGCTTGCGGTCGAGCACGGCGGTGGCGACGTGGCGGAACGCGGTCTCGTCGAGTTTGCGGGTGCGATGCGGGATCACCCGCACGCGCTCGACCGGCACCCGGCGTCCGCCGGCGTGGTCGTCGAGCAGTTTCTCGATGCGGTGCTGCAGCGGCGCCAGCGCATCCGACAGCACCCCGCCGCCACTGCGCAGCATCAACTGTTGCGCGGCCAGCAGCGAGTGCAACTCGTCCGAGCTCAACCACAGGCCCGGCAACTCGAAGCGACTGCTGTCGTCGGGGTCGTAGCGGAAGCCGGCCTCGCCATTGCCGATCACCGGCGCCATCAACTGGTCGCGCAGATAGGCAAGGTCGCGATAGACCGTCGCGCGCGAACATTCGAGTTCTTCCTGCAAACGCTGCACCGTCACCGGGTAACGCGCGGCGGTGAGGATGCGGTGCAGGGCGTGGATGCGTTCGATGCGTTCCATGGGCGACGGTTTCCTGGTTCCTGCGACAAGCATGGCACCGCGGGATGCAAGCCCGCCACTGCGGGGCCTTTCCGTGACAGGAGTAACCATCATTTAACCGGGCCGTCCCCATACTCCGCGCCGGAGCAGGGCTGGGGGTTACATGCGGGAAACACGGAAGTTGGATACGGACCGAGTCTTCGCCTGGGTCATGGTGGCGTTCGTGCATGCGCTTCTCGGCCTTGGACTGATCCGGATGCTCGCCATCAAGCGGGCGCCCGAACCGGATTCGACCCTGCAACTGGTCTGGATATCCGTGCCGGCCACGCCTGCGAGTCCCGCGCGGCCGATTCCCGCAGACAATGCAACCGATCCCGCAAGCAGTCGCGCGAGACCCGCGGCCGCCCCTCCAAAAACCGAGGTCTCCGGCGCTGTAGCGGGCGTCGCATCGTCCACCGACCCGATCGAGGCGCAACCGGGGTCGCTATCGGCGGTTTTTGTCGACCAGGCCAGGCAATGGGCGCGACAACAGGAGCCCATGGAATTCGGAACAGTCGCCCCCTTTGATCGCAAGTCCATCGATCTGCCGGGACAACCAACACGCCTGAAGATCCGCGAGCGCCTCACCGTCGCCGATGCGGTCGGCATAGTCGGTCAGTGGTTCGGCGGGGCCGGGTACACCACCGACCCATGTCCGGAACTTCGCAAGGACGTCAACGACCTGTCGCTTGCGGGCGATTCGGACGCACTGCAGGACGCGCTGTACTACGAGAAGCGTGCCTGCCACTGACTCCATTCGCACAAGCCGGCCGACATCGGCACACTTGGCGCCGCAAACGAGGAGGACACCATGAAACGCATGCGCCTGTACGCCGGTTACCTGTGCGTCGCGATCGCCTTCGCGCTGATCGTGATGCTGGGTTACGGCGTCATCGATCCGATCGG
>JBOHYC010000011.1:0-4259 GCA_050737755.1 Lysobacter sp. | reverse complement strand
GTCCTGCAACAACGCCAACTCGGCGGCGACGTCGGGCGGCACCAGGTCGCGGCGGGTCGAAAGGATCTGCCCGAACTTGACGAAGATCGGCCCGAGTTCCTGCAGCGCCAGACGCAGACGCGCGCCGCGGGGCTGCGCGGCGATCTCGCTGGAGGCGCGCGGCACGAACGGGCGCGCGAGCTTGAGCCAGCGCTCGGCCGGGGTGCCGTCGAGAAGGTCGTCGAGGCGGTAGCGCAACAGCACGCGGCCGATCCGCCATGCGCGGAAGAAGGACTTCATGCGGTGTCACCGAAGCGAGTACGCAGGCGGGCGACGCGGGCAGCGGCGCGTTCGACGTCGTCGCGCAATCCGTCGACGTCATCGTGGAAAGCGTTGAGTTCATCGCGCGGCACCACGTCGCGCGATTCCTCGGTGACGAACTCGGCGGCATTGCCGGCGAACTCTTTCGCAGCAACTTTTGCGTGACGCAGACCGGCGGCAAGGGCGTTGGCGATCTGCACGCCGAGCACGTCGCCGAATACGCGCGCGAATGGTTGCTGCCAGTCAGGGTCGAAGCGTTTGGCCAGTCGCTGCAGGCGGCGAGCGAGGTCCGCATCGCCTTCGATCCGCAGTTGTCCGACCGGTGGGGCGTCGTCGTTGCGAAGGAACGGCAGTTGGGAGATCAGCCCACCGATGGTGCTGCGCACCGACAGGTCCGGCTCGACTTCGCCATCTATCGGGCCGACTTCGAGGCGTTCGCCATTGACTGTCACCTGCAGTGCCAGCGGTGGCGAGGTCAATCGCAGGGCGACGCGTCGGCCATCGAGCGCGCGCAGGCTGTCGCGGGTATCGGGATCGAGCGCCAGCGCGCGGTTGAGCGCGATTTCCAGCGCACGCCCGGCAACGGGCTTGAGTCTGCCCAGCGGCGACGGTGGTGGGGTGGGGTCGGTCATCGGCGCATTCTAGCCGGGCGGGTGCAAGAGCCCGCATGCAAGTGGTTGGACGGACTCCGGGAGGAAGCGTCGCCCCGGGCGGGTATTGCTGCGCCCCTCCATCAGGGCTTCCTGCCCTGAGTCGGGGCCGCAGGCCATCCATGGCCTGCTCTACGCAATACCCGTCCGGGACGCCGCCTCGCGATTGCGGTGGCACGGTGCTGCGTACAAGCGGGTGTCGATGGGAACCGTTCCGGTTGCCAGGGAGCCCTTGTAGGAGCGACGTAAGTCGCGAACTCCACACCATCCGCGCACCCACATCACCACACACTCATCATCACTACGACGAAGCGCCCCCCGCTCCCCAAGCCGCACCCAAACGCGCCAGCCCTTCATCAAACCCCACCCTCGGCACGTACCCGAAATCCCGCCGCGCCGGCGCCATGTCATACCAGTGCGCAGTCGCCAGCTGCTCAGCGAGGAAGCGCGTCAGCGGCGGCTCGCCCTTCAATGGCAGCGTCGACCAAAGCCCTTCGCATACCGCACCAATCGCATAGGCCAGTGGAAACGGCAGGGTCTTGTCGACGGTCGGCGCGGCCACCGCGGCGAGCAGGCCGTTGAGCGTCTCGCGCATCGTGCGCGGTTCGCCATTGCTGATGAAGTAGGCGCGGCCCGCGCAGGCGGCAGCCGGGGCCAGCGCATCGAACGCATCGAAATGCGCCTGCGCGGCGTTGTCGATATAGGTGGTGTCGACGAGGTTGTCGCCATCGCCGACCAGTCGCAGTCGCCCGGCGCGGGCGCGCTCGACCAGCCGCGGCAGCAGCTGGTTATCGCCGACGCCCCAGATCAGTCGCGGGCGCAGGGCGACGGTGGCGAGCGTGGCGTCGTTGGCGGCGAGCACTTCTTTCTCGGCGATGGTCTTTGTGGTCGCGTAGGGCGCCTTGAAGCCTTCGCCGTAGGGCACTTCGTCGGCGCCGAGGCCTTCGACCGGATGGGTCGCGCGGTGGGTGACGCTCGGGGTCGAGGTGTAAACGAGGCGGCCGATGCCGTGCGCGCGGCAGGCGTCGAGCACGTGGCGGGTGCCGAGCACGTTGGCGCGGTGGTAGTCGTCGTACGCGCCCCAGGCGCCGGCCTTGGCGGCGTTGTGGAAGATCGCGTCGCAACCGTTGGCGGCGTGGATTACGGCGTCGCGGTCGGCGAGATCGCCCTGCAGCTGGGTGACGCCGAGCGTGTCGAGCTCGGGGTAGTGACCGCGGTTGAAGCTCGCCACGTCGTGACCGCGTGCGCGCAAGCCGCGGCACAGGGTCTGGCCGAGGAAGCCGCCACCGCCGGTTACGAGGATTTTCATGCGGGCATTCTATGTGGGGCTGGAGCCGTCCCGATCGTAACCGCTCACCGTCGAGAGCCTGTCCCTGGTTGTAGGAGCGACGTAAGTCGCGATTTCACGGCGATCCCGGGCAGAAGGGAAATCGCGACTTACGTCGCTCCTACAAAAGGCCGGGCTGTTTCGCGGCCCAGAGAGCCAGCTTCTCGCGGCCGATCTTCGCGTTGTGGCGGATGTCGACGGGGAAGCGCTTGTGGCGCAGGAACCGCACGATGCCCGCGGTGTGCGCATGCTGCCCGCTGATCGCGCGCAATTCGCTTTCGATGCGCGGCCATTCGCGCGCGGCCACGCCTTCGGCCAGCTCCACGCACAGTACCGGCAGTTGCGCACCGCGCTCGCCGACGCCAACCAGCGCAGTCCGCCGCACCTGCGGGTGCACGTTGAACACCGGTTCGATCTGCTCGGTGTACAGCGGCCCGTCCGCGCTCTCGACCCGGTGCGACTTGCGCCCGCAGAACCACAACCGGCCTTCGGCGTCGAAGTAGCCGAGGTCGCCCATGCGGTGAACGATGCGGCGCGCCTCCGCTGAGACAACCGCCTCCTCGATCTTCGCCAGCCGCGTCTGCGCGTCGCGATTGAAATAGCTGTCGGTCGCGGTCGGGCCTGCGACGGTGATCTCGCCGACCTCGCCATCGGTGACGCACAGGTCGTCGGACCAGTGCCCGATCGCCGCGTCGTCGATGCGGATGATCCGCACCACGTTCGGCGCCACCGGGCGGCCGACGCAGGTGCCGGCGCCGGCTTCGGTCGCGGCGCGCGTGGCCTGCAGTTCACGGCCCTCGATCAGCGCGACCGGCAGGCATTCGGTGGCGCCGTACGGCGTCCAGAACTGCGCGTCGTCCGGCAGCAGTCCGCGCAGGGTCGCGACCACTTCGGCGGGTACCGGCGCGCCGGCTGACATCACCCGTTTGATCGTCGGCAACGGCTGGCCGAACCGCGCCAGCACCGCCATCAACGCCGGCGAGCCGAACAGCTGGTCGACCCCGAATCGTGCGATCGCGTCGTGCAGCTTGCGCGGGTCGGCGCTGGCCGGCCGGGTCGGGTCCATGTCGGGGATCACCGAGGTCACGCCCAGTGCCGGGTCGAACAACGCAAACGGCGGGAAGGTCGGCAGGTTCACGCCGTCGGCCTCGTTTCCCGACGCAGTGATCCCGAACGCCTCGCCCAGCATCGCCACCTGCGCGACGAAATGCCGATGGCGGTAGACCACGCCCTTCGGTACACCGGTCGAGCCGCTGGTGAACAGGATCGCGGCGACGTCGTCCGGCGCGGTCGCCGCCAGCTGCGCGCCCGCGCCTTCACCACCGCGCTCGACCCGCGCCAGCGTCACCTCGCCCGGCCACGCGCGGCGGCCGGTGGTGACATGGATCCGCGCCGACTTGGCCCAACCCAGCAACCGCCGCGCCAGGTGCGCCAGCGGGATGCCGATGAAGGCCTGCGGCTGCGCCTCGTCGAGGCATTGCCGCAGCGCGCGGCGATCGATGCCCGGGTCGACCAGAACCGGCACCGCGCCGGCCTTGAACAGCGCGAACATCAGCAGGAAGAACTCCGGCGACGGCCGCACCATCACCACCGCGCGACTGCCGCGGACCACGCCATGCCGCGCCAGCCCGGCGGCGATCGCATCACTGCGTGCGTCGAGTTGCGCGTGGGTCAGGGTCAGGTCGTAGCGCGCCAGGCCGTCGGGGCCGCGACTGCCGGGACAGCGGATCGCGATCCGGTCGGGGTGCTCGGCGGCCAGTCGCGGCAGCGCCGCGGCGATGTTGCAGGGCTCGGTCATGCCGGATTCGAATCCAGGAAACCCCGTATCGCCGGCACCAGCACCTCGTGCTTGTCCTCCAGCACGTAATGCCCCGCATCCTCGAACGCCTGCACCTGCGCGTTGGGCAACGCCTCGCGGAAGCCCTTCAAGAAGTGCTTGTCGAACACGAAGTCGCGCAACCCCCAACCAATGAACACCGGCC
>JBOHYC010000010.1:0-8166 GCA_050737755.1 Lysobacter sp. | reverse complement strand
CGCTGGATCGCCAGCGCATCGGTGCCCGCCGGCAACTCCAGCCACAGGAAGTAGCCGCCGCCCGGCCGGGTGACCCGGGTACCGCGCGGGAAATGCCGAGCGACTGCGGTCAGGTACTCCGCCTGCTGCGCGGCCAGCGCGTTGCGCAGCCGCCGCAGGTGACGGTCGAAGCCGCCGCGTTGCAGGTAGTAGGCGATCGCCAGTTGCGACGGCACGTTGGTGTTGAGCGTGGTGGTCAGCTTGTGCCGCGCGATCCGGGTGGCGAAACGCCCGCCAGCGACCCAGCCGATCCGGTGCCCCGGCGCCAGGCACTTGGAGAACGACGAGCAGTGCATCACCAGCCCGTCGCGGTCGTACGCCTTGGCCGGCGCCGGCCGTTCGCTGCCGAAATACAGCTCGGCGTAGACGTCGTCCTCGATCAGCGGAATGTCATGGCGTGCCAGCAGCTCGACCAGTTCGCGCTTGCGCGTCGCCGGCATGCTGGCGCCGAGCGGATTCTGGAAGTTGCTCATCACCCAGCACGCCTTCGGTGCGTGGCGGGCGATCGCCGCCTCGACCGCGTCCAGGTCGATGCCCTCGCGCGGATGGGTCGGCACCTCGATCGCACGCAGCCTGCGCCGTTCGAGGATCTGCAACGTGGCGTAGAAGCATGGCGACTCGACCAGCACCGCGTCGCCCGGCCCGGTCACCGCACCGATGCACAGGTTCAGCGCCTCCAGCGCGCCGTTGGTGACGACGATTCCGTCGGCGTCGACCGGCACGCCGCCTAGCAGGTAGCGCAGCGCGATCTGCCGGCGCAGTTCGGCATTGCCCGGGGTCAGGTCGTCGACCGTGCTCCATGGGTCGATGTGCGGCGCGGTGGTCGCCAGCGCGCGGCCGAGTCGGTCCAGCGGGAACAGCAGCGGGCTCGGGAATGCCGAGCCGAACGGCACCACGTCGTGCGCCATCGACGCCTGCATGACCTCGAACACCAACTCGCTGACATCGACGCTGCGCGACTCGCCATCCGGGCGCGACGCCAACTCCGGCTCCGGCGGCTGCGCGGCGGCGGCGCGGGTCACGTAGTAGCCCGAGCGCGGCCGCGACTCGACCAGCCCGCGCGCCTCCAGCAGGTAATAGGCCTGGAATACCGTCGACGGACTGACCCCGCGCGCGGCGCTGGCCTGGCGCACCGAGGGCAGCCGGTCGCCCGGCTTGAGCACGCCGCGACGGATGGAGTCGGCGACATCTTCGGCGAGGGTTTGGTAGCGCTTCATGGCCGGCTGGCCTGAACAGACCCAACTGATATGGTTTTTTTCACGGTTTTCTGAGTCTACGCCGGCTGATCCGGTTCACCTATCCTGTCACCCGTCCCAATGGAACGCGCGCGCGCCCATGAACCCGCTTGTCGAACTCAACCTCGCCCTGATCCTGTTCCTGCCCTGGTACGCGATCCTGGCCGTGCTGTTCTGGCTGTTCCCACGCCAGCCGCGGACTCTTGCGCGCAAAGCGTTCGACAGCGCCAGCCTGGTGCTCGCGACCGCACTGTCGGCCTGGAGCATGTACTGGAGCATGGAGACCGCCGACCCCCGGCATGGCCACATGTGGGGACAGATCCTGGCGACCTCGTTGTCCTATGGCGTGTTCCTGGCCGCCATGACAGCGGCGATGCTGGTGCGCTGGCGCTGGCTGCGCGGGCGTACGACGGCAACCTCTCCTTCCCCGCAGGCTTCCGCCGAGGGCCTCGCGCCATGAAGACGCTTTTCATCCTCGCCTTCCTGGGCCTGATCATCTACAACCTCGGCGCCGGCCTGTATTACATGCTGGTCGACACCGGGCGGAGCAAGCGCACGGTCAACGCGCTTACCCGGCGCATCGTGTTGTCGATCGCGCTGATCGGGATGGTCGCGATCGGTATCTATACCGGCGTGATCGCCCCCCACGGCGTCGGCGCCTGAGCGGTGCCCGTCACGCCCCCGGTGTAACCTGACGGGGTGGAATTGATCTGGATCAAGCGGCTCGCCCACCGCGGCCGCGAAAATAACCGCGACAGCAAAACAAGGCCTGCCATGACTGCGATCGACCCCGCCCCGGCGGCCGGTGCCCCTGCATCGGCTACTACGGGTAATCACATGCCGGATTCCGCGCGCGGCTTCTACAACGACAAGGTCGTCCACCAGTTCGTGGTCGCGACCATGTTCTGGGGCATCGTCGGCATGGCCGTCGGCGTGTTCATCGCCGCCCAGCTGTATTGGCCGGCGCTGAATTTCGATACCGCCTGGCTCAGCTACGGCCGCCTGCGCCCGCTGCACACCAATGGCGTGATTTTCGCCTTCGGTGGCTCGGTGCTGTTCGCCACCTCGCTGTACGTGGTCCAGCGCACCTGCCACGTGCGGTTGATCAGCGACAAGCTGGCCAGCTTCGTGTTCTGGGGCTGGCAGGCGGCGATGGTCGGCGCGCTGATCACGCTGCCGCTCGGCCTGACCCAGGGCAAGGAGTACGCCGAGCTGGAGTGGCCGCTCGACATCCTCATCGCGATCGTCTGGGTCGCCTACGGCTGGCTGTTCTTCGGCACGATCGCCAAGCGCCGGGTCAAGCACATCTACGTCGCCAACTGGTTCTATGGCGCCTACGTGATCGCGGTCGGGCTGCTGCACATCGTCAACAACCTGGCGATCCCGGCCGGCATGTGGAAGTCCTACCCGGTCTACAGCGGCGCGGTCGATGCGATGGCGCAGTGGTGGTACGGCCACAACGCGGTCGCGTTCCTGCTGACCGTCGGCTACCTGGCAATGATGTATTACTTCGTGCCCAAGCAGGCGCAGCGGCCGATCTACTCGTACCGGTTGTCGATCGTGCATTTCTGGGCGCTGATCTCGATCTACATGTGGGCCGGCCCACACCACCTGCACTACACCGCGCTGCCGGACTGGGCGCAGTCGGTCGGCATGGTGTTCTCGGTGATCCTGCTGGTGCCGTCGTGGGGCGGCGCGATGAACGGCATCCTCACGTTGTCGGGGGTGTGGCACAAGCTGCGCACCGACCCGATCCTGAAGTTCCTGATCGTGGCGATCAGCTTCTACATGATCGCGACCTTCGAAGGCCCGCTGCTGTCGATCAAGACGGTCAACTCGCTGAGCCACTACACCGACTGGACCATCGGCCACGTCCATGCCGGCACGCTGGGCTGGGTGGCGATGATCTCGGTCGGCTCGGTGTACTCGCTGTACCCGCGTCTGGTCGGGGTCGAGAAGATGTACTCGATCAAGTGGATCGACACGCACTTCTGGATGCACACGCTGGGCGTGGTGTTCTACATCGTCTCGATGTGGATCGCCGGCATCACCCAGGGCCTGATGTGGCGCGCGACCAACGCCGACGGCACGCTGACCTACAGCTTCGTCGAGTCGCTGGTGGCGACCTACCCGTACTACCTGGGTCGCCTGGCGGGCGGGCTGCTGATCGTCGGCGGCATGTGCCTGATGGCGTGGAACCTGTGGCGCACGCGGCAGATGGCCACCGTGCCGGCATTGCATCCGGTGCTGCCGCCACACACGGCAGAAGCGAAGGGCTGAGGACGCGGACATGGGACTTGGACACGAGAAGATCGAGAAGAACGTCGGCCTGCTTGCAGTGCTGACGGCGGTGGCGGTATCGCTGGGCGGATTGGCCGAGATCGTGCCGCTGATGTACCAGGCCGAGGCGATCGAGCCGCTGCCGGGGGTCGAGCCCTACCCCGCGCTGCAGCTGGCCGGGCGCGACGTCTATATCCGCGAGGGCTGCTACAACTGCCACTCGCAGATGGTCCGCACGCTGCGTTTCGAAACCGAGCGCTATGGCCACTATTCGCTGGCCGGCGAGTCGGTCTACGACCGGCCGTTCCAGTGGGGCTCCAAGCGCACCGGCCCGGACCTGGCGCGGGTCGGCGGCCGCTACTCCGACGACTGGCACCGGGTGCACCTGATCGACCCGCGCGCGGTGGTGCCCGAATCGAACATGCCGGCATTCCCGTGGCTCGGGAAGAACGTGGTCGACGGCGCGCAGGTCACGGTCAGCATGCAGGCGCTGCAACGCCTCGGAGACCCCTACACCGACGAACAGATCCAGCAGGCGGCGAGCGACGTGCGCGGCAAGACCGAACTCGATGCGGTCGTGGCGTACCTGCAGGGCCTTGGCCGACACGCACCACGTGGCGCGGCAGCGGCCAGCGAGATGGCGGACACGGCCACGGGCGCGGCCGGCACTGAATCCGGGGAGGGCTGAGCGATGCTGTCGGGACTGATCACACTCGGCCTGTTGCTGTTGTTCGTGGCGATCTGGGCCTGGGCCTGGCAGCCGCGGCACAAGGCGTCGTTCGATGCCACCGCACGGCTGGCGCTGGAGGATGACGCAAGCGAACCCGCGACCCGGGAGGACCGGCCATGACTCCGTTCTGGTCGTGGTTCGTGATCGCGCTGACGGTGCTCAACATCGTCGGCGTGGCCTGGCTGCTGTGGTGGACCTCCAAGCGTCGCCCGGGCGATCCCAAGCCCGAGGAGACCAGCCATTACTGGGACGAGGACATCACCGAATACAACAAGCCGATGCCTCGCTGGTGGATCAACGGCTTCTACATCTCGATCGTGTTCGGCATCGGCTACCTGTTCTGGTTCGGCGGCTGGGGCAGCTACGCCGGCATGAGCGACTGGAGCTCGTCGCGCGAGCACTCGCTGGACAAGGCCGCGTGGGACGCGACCCTGGCCGAGACCTTCCGGCCCTACGATGGCCAGCCGATCGACCGGCTCGCGACCGATCCGACCGCGGTCGAACTGGGCCGTTCGATCTTCGCCAACACCTGCGCCACCTGCCACGGCTCCTCGGCGCAGGGCGCGATCGGCTACCCGGACCTGACCGACGATATCTGGCACTGGGGCGGCGAACCCGAGCGCATCCTGCAGACCGTGCTCGACGGCCGCGACGGCGTCATGCCCGAGTGGGGCAAAGTGCTCAATGGCATGGGCGGCAACAATGCGGTCGACCACGTGATCGCCTACGTACAGGTGCTCGGCACGCCGGACCAGTCGATGTACAACAATGCCCGGGCCGTTCGCGGCAAGAAGCTCTACGACGGCGTCTGCGTGGCCTGCCACGGGGTCGAGGGCAAGGGCAACATCGAGCTGGGCGCGCCGGACCTGACCGACGACTACTGGATGTACGGCAACAGCATGGCATCGCTGCGCGAGACCATCGCCAATGGCCGCCACGGGGTGATGCCGGCGCACGGCGCGCTGCTTGGCGAGACCCGTTCGCGTCTGGTCGCGGCCTATGTCTGGTCGTTGTCGCACCGCGCTGACGCATCTGCCGGCAAGGCGGCTGGAACGACGCAGTGAGCAGCGTGCACGCGCCGCCGCCGTTCGACCACGCGCCGCGCCCGATGGCGCAGCGGGTCGGCGCGATCCTGTGGCCGAGTTTCTTCGCCGCCGGCGTCGCGACGATGGTGTTCTTCGCCTTCGTCGACCCGCTGGAATTGCGCGACATGACCTTCCCGCACATCGCGATCACCCGCGGCGTCGGCTACACGATCGGTTTCTTCACGTTCTGGCTGGCGACCGCGTCGTCGAGCCTGTTCACCTGGCTGCTGCTGCGCCCGGCGAGCCGTTTCAACAAGTCATTGCCACTGGAGTAATCCCCCGCGGTGAGCAAGAAGATCGACATCGACCTGCTGGACTCTGGCGGCGGCGACTCGCTGTACGTCAGCGAACGCAAGGTCTACCCACGCGACGTGTCCGGCCGCTTCGACCGGTTGCGCAAGGTCGCGGTGGCTTGGCTGCTGGGCATGTACTACGTGTTCCCGTGGCTGCAGTGGGACGGGCGCCAGGCCGTGCTGTTCGACCTGCCGGCACGCAAGTTCCACGTGTTCGGGCTGACCTTCTGGCCGCAGGACTTCACCTTCCTGGCAATGCTGCTGGTGATCCTGGCGCTGCTGCTGTTCTTCGTCACCGCGCTGGCCGGCCGGCTGTGGTGCGGCTATGCCTGCCCGCAGACCGTGTGGACCGAAGTGTTCCTGTGGATGGAGCGCTGGACCGAGGGCGACCGGCCGCAGCGGATGAAACTCGATGCCGGCCCGTGGACGCGCGAGAAGGTGCTGCGCAAGGGCGCCAAGCACGCGCTGTGGCTGGTGTTCGCATTGTGGACCGGCTTCACCTTCGTCGGCTTCTTCACCCCGATCACCGGCCTGGGCGCGCGGGTGTGGCCGTTCGACTGGAACGGCTGGGAAGTGTTCTGGGTGCTGTTCTATGCGCTGGCGACCTGGGGCAACGCCGGCTTCCTGCGCGAGCAGGTGTGCAAATACATGTGTCCGTACGCGCGCTTCCAGAGCGCGATGTTCGACCGCAACACCCTGATCATCGCCTACGACCCGATGCGCGGCGAGCCACGAGGCCCGCGCAAGCGCGGCCTGGCCAGCGTGCTCGAGCGCGCCCGCGGCCTGCTCGACGTGCGCAGCGCCTACGACTTCGTGTTCCGCGCCAGCCGCCACCCCAGTGCCGCCAGCAACCGCCTGCAGGCCGCGAGCACGGTGACCTTCGACGTCGGCCTGGAGGCCGCGCCGTTGCCTCGTTTCGCGCCCGAGGAACTCGGTGACTGCATCGACTGCACCATGTGCGTGCAGGTCTGTCCGGTCGGCATCGATATCCGCAACGGCCTGCAATACGAGTGCATCGCCTGCGGCGCCTGCATCGACGCCTGCGACGACGTGATGGACAAGATGGGCTACCCGCGCGGACTGATCCGCTATTCGACCCAGAACGCGATCGACGGCAAGTCGACCCGGGTGCTGCGGCCGCGCATCGCGATCTACGGCGCGCTGCTGCTGGTGCTGGTCGCGGCGTGGAGCTGGGGCGTGGGCACCCGCAGCCCGCTGATCGCCGACGTGCTGCGCGACCGCAATGCGCTGTACCGCATGGCCGTCGACGGCGTCGAGAACGGATACACGCTCAAGCTGGTCAACAAGACCGACGAGGCGCGGGAATACCGGGTGAGCCTGCAGTCGACCCATGCCGACATCTCCCTCGACGGCGGCGCCCGAACCGTCCGCGCCGATGCCGCGCAGGTGCTGTCGCTGCCGCTGGTGGCGACCGCACCTGCCACGTTGAAGGGCCGCCACGAGGTCGTCTTCGTGATCGAGTCGGCGGACGGCAAGATCCGCGAGACCGTCGACAGCAGTTTCTTTGGACCGATGTGATGGATACCCACGACACACCCCCGCAGCACACCCCCGAGCACTCTTCGCCGTGGCGGCAACCGGTCATCTGGCTGGTGATCGCGCTGGTCGCGGCGTCGGTCATCGGCGGCATCACGATGATCGTGATCGCCAGCAACGCCGGCAACGACGACGCCGTCGCCGACCCGGTGCAGCGTACCGCGCAGGTCCAGACCGCCGATCTCGGCCCCGATGCCGCCGCCCGCGAGCGCAAGCTCAGCGCGATCGTGCGGGTCGATGCCGAGCTGCAGCTGGTCGAGGTGTTGCCAGTCGATGGCGACTTCAACCCGGCCGCGCCGCTGCAACTGCACCTGCGCCATCCGGTCGAGGCCGCCGAGGACGTGACGTTGCAACTGCAGCCGACCGAACTGGGCTGGCGCACCGAAACCGAAATCGCCGCCGACCACGACTGGAACGTAGAACTCGGCCCGGCCGACGGCAGCTGGCGCCTTCAGGGCCGACTTCCCGCAGGCCAGCAGGCCGCCCACCTGCAACCCGCGCTATCGGCCCAGTAGGTGGTGTGATGTCGGCGACGCTGGCCCCGGGCGTGAGCCGCGACGACCTGCTGGCCGTCGCCGCCGACGGTTGCTACCACTGCGGTGAGCCGTTGCCGACCCGGCCTGCGCAACTGCAAGTCGATGGCCAACTGCAGGCGTTCTGCTGCGATGGCTGCGCGGCGGCTGCGCAATGGATCCGCGACGCCGACCTCGGTGACTACTACCGCCTGCGCAGCGAGCACGCCGCGCGGGTCGGTACCGATGCGATCGACCTGACCGTCTGGGACCGCGAGGAACTGCTGGCCGAGCACGTGCACGACGTACCCGGCGGCCGCGAGATCACCTTGCTGACCGACGGCATGCGCTGCGCGGCCTGCGCCTGGCTGATCGACCGCGCACTTGCGCGCGAGGACGGCGTGCTCGAAGCCGGCGCCAACGCGATCACCGGAC
>JBOHYC010000009.1:0-25180 GCA_050737755.1 Lysobacter sp. | reverse complement strand
GTATTCGGCATGCGCGTCGCCGACATCGAGAAGGCCGACGTGGTCGTGATCGTCGGCGCCAACCTGCGTCACGAGCTGCCGCTGGTCAATGCGCGCGTGCGCAAGGCCTGGCAGAACGGCGCGAAGGTGCATGTGGTCAACCCGGTCGACTTCGACCAGACCTTTGACCTGGCAGGCAAGCAGATCGTCGCGCCATCGCAACTGGCGGGTGCGCTCGGCAACGCCGAACTGCGCGAGGCGGCCAAGGCCGGATCGCACGTGGTCGTCATCGTCGGCGGGCTTGCCGAGAACAGCGTGCACGCATCGGCGATCCGCGCCGCCGCGTCCGACTTTGCGGCTGCCACGGGTGCGGCGCTGTGCCGCATTCCGCAGGGTGCCAATGCGGTTGGCTTGGCGGACCACGGCGTGCTGCCGAGCGGTCGCGACGCCGCTTCGATGCTGGCGCAGCCGCGCACCGCCTATGTGCTTTACGGCATCGAGCCGGGTCTGGATTTCGCCGATACCGCGACTGCGATGAAGGCACTCGGCAGCGCCCAGGTCGTCGCCTTCAGCCATTTCGCCTGCCAGTCGACCCGAGCAGTCGCCGACGTGATCCTTCCGATCGGTTTGCTGCCCGAAGTGGAAGCCACCCTGACCAATCTCGATGGCCGCGAGCAGTCCACCGTTGCGGGCGCCCGTGCGCCGGGCCAGACCCGTGCGGGCTGGAAGGTGCTGCGTGCACTCGGTGGCGAGCTGCAAGCCGACGGTTTCGGATTTACCGATCTTGCCGGCCTGCGTGCAAGCCTGGCCAAGCGCGAGGTCGCGCCGATGGTGGGTCAGCCACCAAGGATCACCGCGGACGGCCTCGAAGTCGCCGCCAGCATTGCGATCTACCGCAGCGATGCGGTCGTCCGTCGCGCCGCTGCATTGCAGTCGCATCCGTTGAACCGGCCGCCGCGTGCGGTCCTCAACCCGGTCGATGCCGATGCGCTCGGTCTCGCCGACGGCGGTACCGGAAAATTCGACACCGGCGCTGGTATTGCGACGCTGCCGGTTTCGATCAGTGACAAGGTCGCGCCGGGTGCGGTCTGGGTCGAGGGTGGCCACGGAGCCACGGCGGCAATGGGTTCCGGTCGCGTCCAGGCGGGGAGGGCTTGAGCATGGTCGACATGATCCACCAGTTCTTCCAGTCCTTCGGCATGCTCGGCGAAGGCGCCTGGATCGTGCTGAAGATCCTGCTGATCGCGATGCCGGTGATCATCGCCGTGGCGTTCTACGTGTTGTGGGAGCGTAAGTTGATCGGCTGGATGCACGCGCGCCACGGGCCGATGTACGTCGGCATGGGCATCCTGCAAACCTTCGCCGACGTGTTCAAGCTGCTGTTCAAGGAAGTGTTGCAGCCGACGAGTGCCTCGCCGTTCCTGTACAAGCTGGCGCCATTGCTGGTGCTGGTGCCGTCGTTCGCGGCCTGGGCGGTGATTCCGTTCGATTCGCAGGTCGTGTTGTCGAACGCCAATGCCGGCTTGTTGTACCTGCTGGCGATGACCTCGCTCGGCGTGTACGGCATCATCCTCGCCGGCTGGGCGTCCAACTCCAAGTACGCCTTCCTAGGAGCGATGCGTGCCGCCGCGCAGATGGTGTCGTACGAGATCGCGATGGGCTTCGCGCTGGTTGGCGTGATGGTCGCCGCCGGCAGCCTCAACCTGTCGGAAATCGTGATGGCGCAGTCGGGTAACGCCGGCTTGCTGGAATGGTTCTGGCTGCCGCTGCTGCCACTGTTCGTGATCTATTTCGTCTCCGGTGTGGCCGAGACCAACCGTGCGCCGTTCGACGTGGTCGAGGGCGAGTCGGAGATCGTCGCCGGCCACATGGTGGAGTACTCGGGCGCATTGTTCGCGCTGTTCTTCCTGGCCGAATACGCCAACATGATCCTGATCAGTTTCCTGGTCTCGATCTTCTTCATGGGTGGCTGGTTGAGCCCCCTGCAGGGCCTCGGCATTCCGCTGCTGTCGGTCGATGGCTGGTGGTGGTTGCTGGCCAAGGTGTTCTTCTTTGCCAGCTGCTACGTCTGGTTCCGCGCCACGTTCCCGCGTTACCGCTATGACCAGATCATGCGCCTGGGCTGGAAGGTGTTCATCCCGATCACGATCGCGTGGATCGTGGTGGTCGCGTTGATGGCCTACTACAACGTGTTCCTGCCGGGGCAATGAGACTGACATGAACCGCATCGTTTCCTATTTCAGAAGCCTTTTGCTGGTCGAGCTCGGGCAGGG
Source organism: Lysobacter sp. (assembly GCA_050737755.1). Taxonomy (GTDB): domain Bacteria; phylum Pseudomonadota; class Gammaproteobacteria; order Xanthomonadales; family Xanthomonadaceae; genus Novilysobacter. Next base: position 22,928 of record JBOHYC010000009.1, on the reverse strand, counting down.
CATGTTGCTCACGCTCAAGTACCTGTTCCGGCCCAAGTACACGCTGATGTATCCGATGGAGAAGACGCCGCAGTCGCCGCGCTTCCGCGGTATCCACGCGTTGCGTCGTTATCCGAATGGCGAGGAGCGCTGCATCGCCTGCAAGCTGTGCGAGGCGGTGTGCCCGGCGCTGGCGATCACGATCGACTCGGAGAAGCGCGAGGACGGCAGCCGTCGCACCACCCGCTACGACATCGACCTGTTCAAGTGCATCTATTGCGGCTTCTGCGAAGAGTCGTGCCCGGTGGACTCGATCGTCGAGACCCACATCCACGAATACCACTTCGACCAGCGCGGACAGAACATCGTCACCAAGCCGCAACTGCTGGCGATCGGCGACCGGCTTGAAGCCGAGATCGCAGAGCGCCGCGCTGCCGACGCACCTTTCCGCTGAGTGCCCGCCATGGACCTCGCTTTCATTGCCTTCATCGTCTTCGCCCTCACGGCCGTCGCGTCCGCGCTCGCCGTGATCAGCGTGAAGAACCCCGTCCACGCGGTGCTGTCGCTGGTGCTGACGTTCTTCTCGGTCGCCTGCCTGTGGATCATCATCGGTGCCGAGTTCCTCGGCGTGACGCTGGTCCTGGTCTACGTCGGCGCGGTGATGGTGTTGTTCCTGTTCGTGGTGATGATGCTCGACATCGACGTCGCCCCGTTGCGCGAAGGCTTCGTGCGCTATCTGCCGGTCGGACTGCTGGTCGCGGCGGTGATGCTGGCCGAGATGCTGGTGCTGATCGGCGTGAAGACGCAGCTGTCGGTGCCGCTGGCGCCCAACGCGGCCGAGGCTGCCGACATCCCCAATACCGAGTGGCTGGCGCATGCGCTGTTCACCCGGTTCCTGCTGCCATTCGAGACCGCTGCGGTGATCCTTACCGTCGCGGTTATCGCGGCGGTGACCCTGACCCTGCGTCGTCGCGAAGGTGCCAAGCACCAGAACCCGAGTGAGCAGGCCCGGGTCCGTGCCGGCGACCGTGTGCGACTGGTCAAGATGGACGCGGTGCGACCGGCCCCCGTGCAGCCGTCCGATACCTCCGGTGCCGCCGACGAGGTGAAGCCATGAACCTGTTCGCGTCCGGCCTGACTCCCGGCCACTTCCTCGCGCTCGGCGCCGCGCTGTTCTGCATCAGCGTCGCCGGCATCTTCATCAACCGCAAGAACGTGATCGTGCTGCTGATGTGCCTGGAGCTGATGCTGCTGGCGGTCAACATCAACTTCGTGACGTTCTCGCGACAGTTCGGCGATCCGGCCGGTCAGGTGTTCGTGTTCTTCATCCTGACCGTGGCTGCGGCCGAGGTCGCGATCGGCCTGGCGATCCTCGTCACGCTGTTCCGTAACCGGCGCACGATCAACGTCGCCGAAATCGATTCGATGAAGGGCTGATCCGATGCAGGGTGTGGACATGCTTGATAGCGGCATCGTTATTTCAAAGTCCCTGCTGCTGGCCATCGTGCTGGCGCCGCTGCTGGGTGCAATCATCGCGGGCCTGTTTGGCCGCAGGATCGGCCGTGCAGGCGCGCACGTCGTCACCATCCTGGGCGTCGCGGCGAGCTTCGTGATGTCCGCGTGGGTGCTGTGGCAACTGGTCGGGCAGGGTGCGGCACCGTTCAACGAGAACATCTACACCTGGTTCCAGGTGGGCGGCATCGAGGCCCACGTCGGCTTCATGGTCGACAACCTGACCGCGATGATGATGGTGGTGGTTACCTTCGTGTCGCTGCTGGTGCACATCTACACCATCGGCTACATGCACGAGGACCCGGGTTACCAGCGGTTCTTCAGCTACATCTCGCTGTTCACCTTCTCGATGCTCATGCTGGTGATGAGCAACAACTTCCTGCAGCTGTTCTTCGGCTGGGAAGCGGTGGGTCTGGTGTCGTATCTGCTGATCGGGTTCTGGTTCAAGAAGCCGACCGCCGTGTTCGCCAACCTCAAGGCGTTCCTGGTCAACCGGGTTGGCGACTTCGGCTTCCTGCTGGGCATTGCCGGCGTGCTGCTGATGTTCGGCTCGCTCGATTACGGCACCGTGTTCGCCAACGCGCCGAGCATCGCCGGCTTGAACATGGCGATCATCGAGGGCCATGAGTGGTCGGTCGCGACGGTAATCTGCATCTGCCTGTTCATAGGTGCGATGGGCAAGTCGGCGCAGGTGCCGCTGCACGTGTGGCTGCCGGACTCGATGGAAGGTCCGACCCCTATCTCGGCGCTGATCCACGCCGCGACGATGGTGACCGCCGGCATCTTCATGGTCGCGCGCATGTCGCCACTGTTCGAACTGAGCCAGACCGCGCTCAACTTCGTGCTGTTCATTGGTGCCACCACCGCGTTCTGGACCGGCCTGATAGGCATCGTGCAGAACGACATCAAACGCGTGGTGGCGTATTCGACGCTGTCGCAACTGGGTTACATGACCGTCGCGCTGGGCGTGTCCGCCTACAGTGCCGGCGTCTACCACCTGATGACTCACGCGTTCTTCAAGGCGCTGCTGTTCCTGGGTGCCGGCTCGGTGATCATCGCGATGCACCACGAGCAGGACATGCGCAAGATGGGTGGCCTCAGGAAGTACATGCCCATCACCTACTGGACGATGCTGTTGGGCACGCTGGCGCTGGTTGCCACGCCGTTCTTCAGCGGCTTCTATTCCAAGGACACGATCATCGAGGCGGCCCACCTCGCCAGCGAGCGCGCTGGCTGGATTGGTCAGTACGCGTACTGGGCAGTGTTGCTGGGTGCGTTCGTGACCGCGTTCTACAGCTTCCGCCTGCTGTTCATGACGTTCCACGGCAAGGAGCGTTTCCGTGAGGTCGAGCATGCGCATGGCCACGATGACCATGCCGCAGACGCCCACGGCCACCACGGCGTGCATGAGCCCCGCGAATCGCCATGGGTAGTGACCGTGCCGCTGATCCTACTGGCGATTCCATCGGTGCTGATAGGCTTCTTCACCGCGGGTCCGATGCTGTTCGGAACCGACTGGAGCGGGCACGCCGAACAGTTGCCGTTCTTCCTCGGCGCGATCGAGGTCAATGCCGCGCACGACGTCATGGCCACGCTGAAGCACGAGGTCTGGCATGGCCCGGTCAAGTTCGCGCTGCACGGCCTGCAATCGCCGGCATTCTGGCTGGCTTTCGCCGGGTTCGCGCTCGCCGTGGTCATGTACCTGTGGAAGCCCGAGCTGGCCACTCGCGCCCGCAAGGCGTTTGCCTGGCCGGTGCGGGTGTTGGAGAACAAGTACGGCTTCGACACATTGTGGATCGGCGGTCTGGCCGGCGGCAGCCTTGGCCTCGGCAAGGCGTCGCGTGCGATCGATACCCACGTGATCGACGGTGTTGCGGTCAACGGCAGCGCCCGCCTGGTTGAACTGGTGGCTTCGGTCAGCCGACGCGCCCAGTCCGGTTACCTGTTCCATTACGCCTTCGCGATGATCGTCGGCCTGATCGTGATGTTGGCCGTACTCATCCGTCACCTGAATTGACAAGGACTGCGACGTGAACCCTGAGCCCTTGCAAAGTGCGCTGCCCTTGTTGAGCCTGATCATCTGGCTGCCGATCATCGGTGGTTTCCTGACCCTCGCGTTCGGCAACGAGCGCGCCAACGCCGCACGCTGGTTCGCCACTGCGATCGCCACGCTGACCCTGCTGGTCTGCGTGCCGCTGTTCAGCGGTTTCGACATGACCACCGCGGCGATGCAGTTCGTCGAGGACCATGCCTGGATCCCGGCGTTCGACATCCGTTACCACCTCGGAGCGGACGGCATCTCGGTGCCGCTGATCGGCCTGACCGCGTTGACCTCGGTGCTGGTGCTGATCGGCGCCTGGAACGTCGAGAAGCGGGTCAACCAGTACTACGCCGCGTTCCTGATCCTCGAAGGCCTGATGGTCGGCGTGTTCGCCGCGCTCGACTCGATGCTGTTCTACGTGTTCTTCGAGTGCATGCTGATTCCGATGTTCATCATCATCGGTGTCTGGGGCGGTCCGCGCCGGGTCTATGCGTCGGTCAAGTTCTTCCTTTACACGTTCCTCGGTTCGCTGTTCATGCTGATCGGGCTGATCTATCTGTACCTGAAGGGTGGCAGCTGGCAGCTCGCCGACCTGTACCAGTTGCAGCTGTCGGCGACCGAGCAGATGTGGATCATGTTCGGCTTCCTGATCGCGTTCGCGGTCAAGGTACCGATGTTCCCGGTCCACACCTGGTTGCCGGACGCGCACGTGGAGGCGCCGACTGCCGGTTCGGTGATCCTGGCCGCGATCATGTTGAAGATCGGCGGTTACGGATTCCTGCGCTTCACCCTGCCGATCGTGCCTGACGCCGGCGCCGAATGGGCCTGGCTGCTGATCGCGCTGAGCCTGATCGCGATCGTCTACGTCGGCCTGGTCGCGCTGGCGCAGGACGACATGAAGAAGCTGATCGCCTATTCGTCGATCTCGCACATGGGTTTCGTGACCCTCGGCACTTTCATTGCGTTTGGCCTGGTGCGTGACTACGGCAACCTCGATGCCGCGCGCCTCGGCCTGCAGGGCGCGATGGTGCAGATGGTCAGCCACGGCTTCATCTCGGCAGCGATGTTCACCTGCGTCGGCGTTCTGTACGACCGCCTGCATACGCGACGGATCAAGGATTACGGCGGCGTCGCCAACGTGATGCCGTGGTTTGCGGTGCTCTACGTCCTGTTTGCGATGGCCAACTCGGGCCTCCCGGGTACGTCGGGCTTCGTCGGCGAGTTCATGGTGATCATGGCCTCGTTCCAGAAACATCCATTGATCGCATTCGCCGCGGCGCTGACCCTGATCATCGGTGCCGGTTACACCTTGTGGCTGGTCAAGCGCGTGCTGTGGGGCGAGGTCGGCAATGACAACGTCGCCACGATGAAGGACATCAACGCCCGCGAGACGTTCGTGCTCGGCGTGTTCGCTGCCGGTACGCTGCTGATTGGCGTCTGGCCGAAACCGCTGACCGACCTGATGGAACCATCAATCGCCAACCTTGCGATGCAGATCGCAGGTTCCAAGCTTTAAGCGCCTGACGGGCACCCACCGGATCAAGAGCCGAAGATGACCGCCGTTCCCCTACGTTCCGCCGCCGAACTGTTGCCGTTGCTGCCAGAACTCGTACTGGTCGGCGGTGCCTTTGCGCTGCTCATGCTCGACCTGTTCCTGACCGAACGCAGCCGCGTCGCCACCCACTTGTTGTCGATCGCGCTGCTGCTGGTGGTGGCCGCGATGACTGCGTTCGGCGTCGGTGGCCAGGGCACTGTACTCAGCGGCATGTTCGTGCGTGATGGCGTCTCCGATGTCCTGAGCGCCAGCCTGGCAGCTATCTCGGCGCTGGCGATGGTGTTCCTGTGGCCATACATGCGCGATCGCGGCCTGTACAAGGGCGAGATGTCGATCCTGATGCTGTTCGCGGTGCTCGGCATGATGCTGCTGGTGTCCGCCGGCAGCCTGGTGATGATCTACGTCGGTCTTGAGATGTTGGCGCTGTGTTCGTACGCGCTGGTCGCGATCGATCGCGAAAACCCGCTCGCGTCCGAGGCAGGCATCAAGTACTTCGTGCTGGGTGCGCTGGCGTCGGGTCTGTTGCTGTACGGCCTGTCGCTGGTCTACGGCGCCACTGGCACGCTCGATCTGCAGCAGATCGCAATTGCCGCGCAGTCCACGGCGTCGATGACGATGCTCGTTACCGGCTTGGCGTTCATGGTCGCCGGCATCGGCTTCAAATTCGGCGCCGCGCCGTTCCACATGTGGCTGCCGGACGTTTATCACGGCGCGCCGACCCCGATCACGCTGTTCATCGGCTCCGCGCCGAAGCTTGCGGTCGTCGGCATGACCTACCGGCTGCTCGAGGTCGCGGTCGGGCCGCTGGAAGTCCACTGGCAGATCATGCTCGCCGTCATGGCCGTGCTGTCGCTGGCGATCGGCAACCTCAGCGCGATCATGCAGAGCAACTTCAAGCGGATGCTTGCGTATTCGACGGTGTCGCATATCGGCTTCCTGTTGATGGGCTTCGCCGGGGGCGGGCCGGAAGGTTTCGCGGCCGCCACGTTCTACGCGCTGGTGTATGCGCTGATGGCGACCGCGGCGTTCGGTGCGATCGTGGCGATGTCCAGCCGTGGCTTCGAGGCGGACCGGATCGACGACTACAAGGGCCTCAACGCGCGCGACCCATGGATGGCCGGGCTGATCCTGCTCATCATGTTCTCGCTGGCCGGCGTGCCGCCGTTCCTGGGATTCTGGGCCAAACTGTCGGTGCTGCGTGCGGCGATCGAGGGCGACATGCTGTGGCTCGCCATCGTCGGCATCGTGTTCGCGGTGATCGGCGCCTTCTATTACCTGCGGGTGGTCAAGGTCATGTATTTCGACGAGCCGGAAGGAGAGATGCCGGCACCCACGACCCATCGTCCGATGCGGATCGTGCTCGGCGTCAACGCGGTCGCGTTGCTGGTGCTCGGTCTCGCGTGGAGCCCGATCATGGCGTGGTGCCAGCAGACGTTTGGAATCTGAAATAAAACCCCATTCAGGGTTGCCAAAAACAAAGTTCGCCGGTACTATGATCGGCCTGATGCGGGGTGGAGCAGTCTGGCAGCTCGTCGGGCTCATAACCCGAAGGTCGCAGGTTCAAATCCTGCCCCCGCTACCAGCTTTGGCTAGACAGATAGGCCCTTTTCAACAGGGGCTTATTTTTTAGCCAGCGGCTCGGGCTTGGTGATGCGATCTGCTCTCGCGTCACACCGAAATCCAGCGGTACGGACAAGGGGCCCTCGGGCCCCTTTTCGTTGGTGGCGCCTTACGGATTTTCCGGCGCCCCGGTCCTTTCTCGTTTTCGGAGTACCAGCGCATGACGGACAAAGCGGTCGAAATTGCCCGATTGCTCGCCCCGACCGTGGAGTCGCTGGGCGTCGAGTTGCTGGGCATCGAATACCTGCCGGCGCCCGGTGGCGCGCTGGTGCGGCTGTACATCGACAAGCCCGAGAGTGAGCAGGCCGACGGAGCCAATGGCAACGAAGTCGCGGGCGACAGCCTGCCGGTTTCGGTCAGCATCGAGGATTGCGAGGCGGTCAGCCGCGAGGTCTCGGCCCAGCTCGACGTCGAGGACCCGATCAGCGGCAATTACACCCTCGAGGTGTCGTCGCCCGGCATTGACCGGCCGCTGTTCACGCTGGCACATTTCAGGCGCTTCGCCGGGGAAACCGCCAAGGTAACCTTGAAGCTGCCGCAGGAAGGTCGCCGGCGCCTGACCGGGACGATCGCCAGCATCGATGGCGATGACATTACTTTCCTGGTCGAGGGCGCCGAGTTCACGGCCGCCTTCGACAATATCGACAAGGCCCGCCTGGTTCCCGACTGGGCTGCATTGGGGCTGGCGCCGGAAAAACCGGGCAAGTCCGGTCAGGGCAAGAAACAAACCGACAAATCAACCAACAAGCCGGCGGCCGACAAGCCGACCCCGGCGGAGTAAAGAGATGAGCAAGGAACTGTTGCTGGTCGTGGACGCGGTCGCCAATGAAAAGGGCGTGCCGGAATCGGTGATCTTCGAGGCGATCGAGGCCGCACTCGCCTCCGCCGCCAAGAAGCGTTACCACGACGAGGACGTGCTGGTGCGCGTCACCATCGACCAGAAGGACGGCAGCTACGAGACCTTCCGCCGGATGGAAGTGGTCGCCGACGACGTGGTGATGGAGTCGGTGGATCGCCAGATCCGCCTGATGGACGCGATCGACGAGGTCGAGGGCGTCGAAGTCGGCGACTACATCGAGGAACAGATCGAGAACCCCGGCTTCGGTCGCATCGCCGCGCAGGCCGCCAAGCAGGTGATCGTGCAGCGCGTACGCGAGGCCGAGCGTGCCCAGGTGGTCGACCAGTGGAAAGACCGCGTAGGCGAGCTGGTCACCGGCATCGTCAAGCGGGTCGAGCGCGGTAACATCTATGTCGACCTGGGTGGCAACGCCGAGGCGATCATCGCCAAGGACAAGGGCATCCCGCGTGACGTGCTGCGCGCCGGTGACCGCGTGCGCGGCTACCTGTTCGACGTGCGCACCGAGCCGCGCGGCCCGCAGTTGTTCATCAGCCGCGCCGCGCCGGAATTCATGATGGAGCTGTTCAAACTCGAAGTGCCGGAAGTCGGCCAGGGCCTGGTCTCGATCATGGGCTGCGCGCGTGACCCGGGCGACCGCGCCAAGATCGCCGTGCTCGCGCACGACAACCGCACCGATCCGATCGGCGCCTGCATCGGCATGCGCGGTTCGCGCGTGCAGGCGGTGACCAACGAGCTCAATGGCGAGCGCGTCGACATCGTGCTGTGGTCGGACAACCCTGCGCAGTTCGTGATCAACGCGATGGCGCCGGCCGAAGTGCAGTCGATCATCGTCGACGAGGAAAAGCACTCGATGGACCTTGCCGTCGCCGAGGATCGCCTCGCGCAGGCGATCGGCAAGGGCGGCCAGAACGTGCGCCTCGCCAGCCGCCTGTCGGGTTGGCAGTTGAATGTGATGACCCAAGACCAGGTCACCGCCAAGTCGGAAGCCGAGCAGACCGCAGCGCGCGAACTGTTCCAGGCCAAGCTTGAGGTCGACGAGGAAATCGCCGCGATCCTGGTGGCGGAAGGCTTCAGCACCGTCGAGGAAATCGCCTATGTGCCGGTTGGCGAGTTGCTGGCGGTCGAAGGCTTCGACGAGGACATCGTCGAAGAGCTCCGTGCCCGTGCCCGCGACGCGCTGCTGAACGAAGCGCTGGCCGCGGAGGAGGAACTCGACGAGCATCAGCCCGCCGAGGACCTGCTGTCGTTGGAAGGCATGGACGACGAGTTGGCCTTCGCCCTGGCGGCACGCGGGGTGGTCACCCGGGAAGACCTGGCAGACCTGGCTACCGACGAACTGGCCGACCTGGAAAACGTCGACGAATCCCGTGCCGCCGCGCTCATCATGGAAGCGCGCAAGCACTGGTTCGAGTGAGCCGCTCCATGAACTCTCCAACGGAACTGCGCCCATGATGTCACGGCGCTAGAATTGAACGATCACGCGCGGGGCAAGTTTCCCGCGCCACAGGACACGGAAACCGAATGTCGCAGCAAACCACCATCCGCAAGTTGGCCGCACTGGTGAACACGCCGGTCGAGAAGTTGCTGGAACAGCTGGCCGAGGCCGGCATGTCCTTCAGCGGCCCCGACCAGGCTGTCACCAGTACCGAGAAGGTCAAGCTGCTCGGCTTCCTGCGCCGCACCCATGGCAAGGCTGACAAAGCCGCCTCGGACGACGCCGCGCCGAAGAAGATCACCCTGAATCGCAGTCGCAAGCAGGAGCTCACCGTCGGCGGCGGCAAGACCGCTCGTTCCACGGTCGACGTGGTGGTGCGCAAGAAGGTGACCGTGACCCGCGCCGACACGGAGCAGGGCGAGCCGACCGACGAGCGTGCCGAGATCCTGCGCAAGCTCGAGGAGTCGCGCCAGCGCAACCTCGCCGAGCAGAAGGCGCTCGCCGACGCGGACAAGCGCCGGGCTGACGAGGCCGAGCAGGCGAAGAAGGATGCCGAAGAGGCTGCGCGCCGCAAGGAAGAGGAAGCGGCCCAGGCTGCGGCCGCCGATGCCAGCGCGCTGGTCGCCGATGAAGAGGCCCCAGCCAAGCCGGCGGCAACGCATGGCCATGGTCATCCGAAACCGGCCGCGCCGCGCGCCGACGATCGTAGCGCGCCGTCGAAGCACAAACCGGCCCGTGGCTCGCATGCCATGGCCACCGGTGTCGAGGACGACGACCGCACCAAGCGCTTCGCCGGCCAGATGCACCTCAGCGCTTCGGACCGTGCGCGTCGCTCCACCAGCGCCCGCGGCCGTGCCAAGCCGCGTCGTCATTCCGACCAGGCCCGTTCCGGCACCGGCTTCACCCGTCCGACCGCGCCGATCGTGCGCGATGTCGCGATTGGTGAAACCATCACCGTTGCCGACCTTGCCCAGAAGATGGCGCTCAAGGGCGGTGAGGTGGTCAAGGCGTTGTTCAAGATGGGCGTGATGGCGACCATCACCCAGAGCATCGATCACGACACCGCCGCGCTGGTGACCGAGGAGCTCGGCCACAACGTGGTGCGCGCCGATGCATCCGACGTCGAGAACGAATTGCTTGCGCATGTCGAGAGCAACGAGGGCGACAAGGTCGCGCGTCCGCCGGTCGTGACCATCATGGGTCACGTCGACCACGGCAAGACGTCGCTGCTGGACTACATCCGCCGTACCAAGGTCGCCACCGGCGAGGCCGGCGGCATCACCCAACACATCGGTGCGTACCACGTCGAAACCGACAAGGGCGTCATCAGCTTCCTCGACACCCCGGGCCATGCGGCGTTCTCGTCGATGCGCGCCCGTGGCGCCAAGCTCACGGATATCGTGGTGCTGGTGGTCGCGGCGGACGACGGCGTCAAGCCGCAGACGGTCGAGGCGATCCAGCATGCCCGCGCGGCCAACGTGCCGCTGATCATCGCGGTCAACAAGATCGACAAGACCGGTGCCGACCCGCAGAAGGTCAAGAACGAGTTGCTGGAGCAGGAAGTGGTCGCCGAGGAGTTCGGTGGCGACATCCAGTTCGTCGAACTGTCGGCCAAGACCGGCCAGAACATCGATGGCCTGCTCGATGCGATTTCGCTGCAGGCCGAGTTCCTCGAACTGACCGCGGTATCGGACGGCCGCGCCAACGGCACGGTGATCGAATCCGCGCTCGACAAGGGCCGTGGCCCGGTCGCTACCGTGCTGGTCCAGCAGGGTGAGTTGAAGAAGGGCGATTACCTGGTGTGCGGCGTGCAGTACGGCCGCGTGCGTGCGCTGTTCGACGAGACCGGTTCGCAGGTCGAGTCGGCCGGCCCGTCGATCCCGGTGCAGGTGCTCGGCCTGTCGGGCGTGCCCGATGCCGGCGATGATTTCGTCGTGGTCGAGGACGAGCGCCTGGCCAAGGATGTTGCGCAGCAGCGTGATGCCAAGCGCCGCGAGTCGCGCCTGGTCGCCGCCGCGGGTGGCAACCGGATGGAAGACATCATGGCGCAGTTGGGCCAGGGTGAAGGCCAGCTCAGCCTGCCGCTGATCATCAAGGCCGACGTGCAGGGTTCGGTACAGGCGTTGCGCGAGGCGCTGACCGCGCTGTCGACCGACGCGATCCGCATCAACGTCATCGGCTCCGGCGTCGGCGGGATCACCGAGTCCGACGCGCAACTGGCGTCGACCTCGAAGGCCACGATCATCGGCTTCAACGTCCGTGCCGACGCCTCGGCGCGCAAGCTGATCGAGACCAACGGCGTCGACCTGCGTTACTTCTCGATCATCTATGACGTGATCGACCAGGTGAAGCAGGTTGCCTCCGGCATCCTCGGCGTCGAGATCCGTGAAGAGATCATCGGCACCGCCGAGGTCCGCGACGTGTTCCGCAGCTCCAAGTTCGGCGCGGTCGCCGGCTGCATGGTGGTGGAGGGCGTGGTCAAGCGGAACAAGCCGATCCGCGTGCTGCGCGACAACACCGTGGTGTTCGAGGGCGAGCTGGAATCGCTGCGTCGCTTCAAGGAGAACGTCGACGAGGTCCGGGTCAACACCGAGTGCGGTATCGGCGTGAAGCAGTACAACGACGTCAAGCCGGGCGACCAGATCGAGTGCTTCGAGCGCATCGAAGTGCAGCGGACGCTGTAACCGGTCATGGCACAGAAGTCGTTCTATCGCAGTGATCGCGTTTCCGCCCAGCTCCGCAGGGAGCTGGGCACGCTGGTCCACCAGGCCGTGCGCGAGCACGGTCTGCCGTCGGTCAGTGTGTCCGACGTCGAGGTCACCCGCGACCTGGCCCACGCCAAGGTGTTCGTCACCGCATTGCAGCCGGAGCGTTCGGCCGAGGCGATGAAGGGGCTGAAGGAGCTGACCAAGCCGCTTCGTTACGAGCTGGGCAAGGCGATGAAGTTGCGCCACGTGCCCGAGCTGCATTTCCATTACGACGACTCGGTCGATCGCGGCGAGCGCATCGAGCACCTGCTGCGGCAGAACCCGCCGGCGCCGTCGGACGACGACGAGCCGGCCTGAGTTGGCCCCCCGCATCCGGTTTCGCAAGCTGCATGGCCTGCTGCTGCTCGACAAACCCGCAGGGCTGAGTTCCAGCCAGGCACTGCAACAGGTCCGCCGCCTGCTCCGCGCTGAAAAGGGCGGGCATACCGGCGCACTCGATCCTCTTGCGACCGGCCTGCTGCCACTGTGCTTCGGTGAAGCAACCAAGATCGCCGGGTTGCTACTCGGCGCGCGCAAGGCCTATCGCACTACCGCGGTGCTGGGCATGACCACCGACACCGACGACGCCGATGGCCAGCCATTGCTGGAGCGGTCGGTGCAGCCATTGGACGCCGCCGCCATTGAAGCGGCACTGGCACCCCTGCGCGGTCCGATCACCCAGCGCGCCCCGATCTACTCCGCACTCAAGCAGGGTGGGGAGCCGCTGTACGCCAAGGCCCGCCGCGGCGAGACGATCGACGCGCCGGAACGGGAAGTCGTCGTCCATGCTCTGGAATTGCTCGATCGGGACGGCCCGCGCCTGCAACTCCATGTCGAGTGCGGCTCCGGCACCTATGTCCGCAGCCTGGTCCGGGACCTTGGCGAAGCGCTCGGTTGCGGCGCCCACGTCGAAGTGCTGCGCCGGGTCTGGGTCGAGCCGTTCATGAAGCCGGTGATGTACACGCTGGAGCAGTTGGAGTCGTTGGCTGGACAAGGCGATGCCGCGCTGGATGCCTGCCTGCTGCCGATCGAAGCCGGGCTGGCCGATTTCCCCGCCATCACCCTTGATCCCGCCGACGCCACGACCCTCGGCCATGGCCAGCCGGTCCAGCTTGCCGACGCTTCGGGGGCCGACACCGTCGCCATCCACGATGCGTCCGGGCGGGTGCTGGGCCTGGGTCGGGTCGACGCGGAGGGGCGGCTGCACCCGCGCCGGCTGTTCATCTGGGCCACGCCGCACGCCATCTGACCGGCTGTGCCGCTGCCGGCGTTGAAGCGCCTTGTCCCGGTTCGGCCGGAGGGCTACAATTCTCGGGCTTTTTCAAGCTAACTCGCAGTTTTTACTTTCCCAGCAAGCGGCGGACCATGCGGTGCGCCGGCGTCGGTATTTCCAGCGTCGGTGAGTTTCTGCAGGTCGCGCATCACAGAGGCAACAAGAAATGTCGATCGATACCAGCAAGGTCATTGAAGAGAACAAGCGTGGCGACAACGACACCGGTTCGCCGGAAGTCCAGGTCGCCCTGCTCACCGCACGCATCGAAATGCTCCAGGGCCACTTCAAGGAGCACAAGCAGGACCACCACAGCCGTCGTGGCCTGCTGATGATGGTCAACCGTCGTCGCAGCCTGCTTGACTACCTGCACCGCAAGGACGCAACCCGTTACAAGGCCCTGATCACGAAGCTCGGCCTGCGTCGCTAACCAGACTCCCACCGCGGCGCTTCCATGCGCCGCGGTTTGTTTTTGTGGCCGCGAGCCGGCGGCCGACCGGCAGGGCAAGGGCCCTGCCCGGATCGCACAGCACCGATAGGAAACCAACGTGGCAAAAATTACCAAGACCTTCCAGTACGGCAAGCACCAGGTCACCCTGGAAACCGGTGAGATCGCCCGCCAGGCCGGCGGCGCCGTCATCGTCCGCATCGAGGACACCGTGCTGCTGGTCAGCGCCGTCGCCAACAAGACCGCGCGCGAGGGTCAGGACTTCTTCCCCCTGACTGTCGACTACCAGGAGAAGTTCTACGCCGGCGGCCGCATCCCGGGTGGCTTCTTCAAGCGTGAAGGCCGCCAGACCGAGAAAGAGACGCTGATCTCGCGTCTGATCGACCGCCCGATCCGCCCTCTGTTCCCGGACGGCTTCCGCAACGAAGTCCAGATCATCGCCACCGTGATGTCGATGAACCCGGAAATCGACGGCGACATCCCGGCGCTGCTGGGCGCGTCCGCCGCGCTCGCGTTGTCGGGTGCTCCGTTTGACGGTCCGATCGCCGCTGCCAAGGTCGGTTACAAGGACGGCCAGTACCTGCTCAACCCGAGCAAGACCGAGCTGGAAGATTCCAAGCTGGAGCTGGTTGTCGCCGGTACCCAGGCCGCCGTGCTGATGGTCGAGTCCGAAGCCGACGTGCTGTCGGAAGACGTGATGCTTGGCGCCGTGATGTTCGGCCACAAGGAAATGCAGGTCGCGATCAACGCGATCAACGAGCTGGTTGCCGAAGCCGGCAAGCCGAAGTGGGAGTGGTCCGCGCCGGCCGCCGACCAGAACATGGTGGGCGCGATCAAGGCTGCCATCGGCGACCGCCTGACCGCAGCCTTCGCGGTGCGCGACAAGCTTGAGCGCAAGGACGCCATTTCGGCGTTGAAGAAGGATGTGCTGGCCTCGCTGGCGCCGCAGATCGAGAGCAACGGCTGGAATCCGTCCGAAGTCTCCAAGCAGTTCAGCGAACTCGAGTACGAGACCATGCGTGGCGCCGTGCTGAGCACCAAGGTCCGCATCGACGGCCGCGCGCTCGATACCGTTCGCCCGATCGCCTCGAAGGTCGGCATCCTGCCGCGCGTGCACGGCTCATCGCTGTTCACCCGTGGCGAGACCCAGGCGATCGTCGCGGTCACCCTCGGCACCGCGCGTGACGGCCAGATCATCGACGCCGTCTCGGGCGAGTACAAGGAACACTTCCTGTTCCACTACAACTTCCCTCCCTACTCGGTGGGCGAAGCCGGCCGCATGATGGGCCCGAAGCGTCGCGAAATCGGCCACGGCCGCCTCGCCAAGCGCGGCGTGCTCGCCGTCATGCCGACGATGGAAGCGTTCCCGTACACCATTCGCGTGGTCTCGGAGATCACCGAGTCGAACGGCTCGTCGTCGATGGCGTCGGTCTGCGGTTCGTCGCTCGCCCTGATGGACGCCGGCGTGCCGATCAAGGCACCGGTCGCGGGTATCGCGATGGGCCTGGTGAAGGAAGGCAACGACTTCGTCGTGCTGTCCGACATCCTTGGTGACGAGGATCACCTCGGCGACATGGACTTCAAGGTGGCCGGTACCAGCGAGGGCATCTCGGCCCTGCAGATGGACATCAAGATCCAGGGCATCACCGAAGAGATCATGAAGGCCGCGCTGGCCCAGGCCAAGCAGGGCCGCCTGCACATCCTCGGCGAAATGAACAGCGCACTGACCGCGCCGCGTGGAGAGCTGTCAGAGTTCGCGCCGCGCCTGATCACGATCAAGATCCACCCCGACAAGATCCGCGAAGTGATCGGCAAGGGCGGTTCGGTGATCCAGGCGATCACCAAGGAAACCGGCACCCAGATCGACATCCAGGACGACGGCACGATCACCATCGCGTCGGTCAATGCGATCGCCGGCCAGGCCGCCAAGGACCGCATCGAGCAGATCACCTCAGACGTCGAGCCGGGCCGCATCTACGAGGGCAAGGTCGCCAAGATCATGGACTTCGGCGCGTTCGTCACCATCTCGCCCGGAAAGGACGGCCTGGTGCACGTCTCGCAGATCTCCAACGATCGCGTCGAGAAGGTCAGCGATGTGCTCAAGGAAGGCGATGTAGTCAAGGTCAAGGTGCTGGAAGTCGACAAGCAGGGCCGCATCCGCCTGTCGATGAAGGCCATCGAGGAAGGCGAGGGCACGCCGGCTGCATAAGCCGTGCAAGTGTCATCGCTTTATACGGAAAAGCGGGCTTCGGCCCGCTTTTTCTTTGTGTGGGCGCGCCGTGGCCGAGCGCGTCAGAGTCGGCGGAGCAGGGCGGATTTGACGGCGCTGTACGGTGGGTACGCCACGCGCATGGTGTCGATCCGGGTGCCCTTGGAAAACACCGGCCGCAGTTGGCTGAAGGTGTCGAACGAGTGCTTGCCATGGTACGCGCCCATGCCGCTGGCGCCGACCCCGCCGAATGGCAGCCCCGGCACCGCCAGGTGGGCGGTGCAGATGTTGATGCCGATCGCGCCGGCCTGCACCCGTGACTCGACCGCATTGCTCACCTCGGCGCGTTCGGTGAACACGTAGGCCGCGAGCGGTGCCGGGCGTCCGCGGATGTAACGCAAAGCAGCGTCCACATCGTCGACCGGAATGATCGGCAGGATCGGACCGAAGATCTCTTCGCTCATCAACGCCGAGGTCGGCGGCGGCGCCAAGACCACGGTGGGTTCGATCCGCAGTCGGGTGCGATCGGAGCGGCCGCCGACGACTATGTCGGTGCCCTCGAGGTAACCGGTCAATCGGTCGAAGTGCGCCTGATTGATGATCCGGCCGTAGTCGCTGCTGTCGGCAACGTCGGCGCCGTAGAACTCCACCAGCACCTCGCGCAAGTGGCGCAGCAGTGGCTCCACGTTTGGCCGGGTCACCAGCAGGTAATCGGGGGCGACGCAGGTTTGGCCGGCGTTGAGGAACTTGCCGAAAGCCAGGCGCCGGGCGATGGCGCGCAGGTCGCCGTCGCTGACAATCGCGGGGCATTTGCCGCCCAGTTCGAGTGTCACCGGGGTCAGGTGTCTCGCTGCGGCCGTCATCACGATCTTCGCCACCGTGGCGCCGCCGGTGAAGAAAATGTGGTCGAAGCGTTCCTGCAGCAGTGCCGTGGTCACGTCCTTGTCACCCTCGATTACGGCGACGGCATCCGGGTCCAGGTATTCGGGAAGCCATCGGGCGAGGGCCGCTGAGGTTGCCGGGGCCAGCTCGCTGGGTTTCAGCAGCACGCAGTTGCCCGCCGCCAGCGCGCCGCAGAGGGGCGCGAGTAGCAACTGCATAGGGTAGTTCCATGGCGACAGCACCAGCACCACGCCCAACGGTTGTGGCGCGACCCGCGCACTGGCCGGTTGCAGCGTCAGCGGCACCCGGACCTTCGAACTGCGACTCCATTTTTCGAGATGCTTCAGGGTGAAGTCGATCTCGTTGCGGGTGAAGCCCAATTCGGTGGTGTGGCTTTCGGTCGGGTGCTTGCCCAGGTCCTGCTGCAGGGCGTCGGCGAGTTCGGTTTCGCGCTCCACCAGCAGTCGCCGCAACGCCAATAATTGCACGCGGCGCCAGGCCAGTGGGCGGGTCCGTTGGCCGTCGAAGGTGTCGCGCAGGCGACCGACCAGCGCCATGGCATCGACCGCGTTCACTTGGCCGACTGCCGGCCGGTGAATTCGTCCATCGACGAATACACCTTGAAGACGCGGCCGGCCAGCCAGTCCCACAGCGGTTGCGGCAGCAGGCCGCGCAGGGCGCCGCTCAATGCCACCGTCCATGGCAGCATCAGCCGCGGCTTGCCCTGTTTCATCGCCCGCCAGGCTTTGTCGACCACGTCGGCCGGTTCCAGCAGTGGAGTCAGCAGCGGGGCGCGGGCGCCGTCGAACATGCCGGTCTTGATGTAGCTGGGAATCAGTGTGGTGACTTTGACGTGGTCGTGGCCGGCGTCGCGCAGCTCCAGCCGCACCGAATCGCTCCAGCCGATCACCGCCCATTTGGAGGCGGTGTAGACGCTCATCTTCGGCACCGACAACATGCCCGACGCCGAGGCCACGTTGAGTAGCCGCGCCTCGCGGCCGCCGGCGATCATGCCGGGCAGGAATTCCCGGGCGACGTGCATCAGCGCGAGGGTGTTGATGTCCATCACGAAGGCGATGTCGCGGATGGGGTCGTGTTCCCAGAACGGTTTGCTGCGGACCACGCCAGCGTTGTTGATGACGATGTCCGGATCACCGACCTCGGAGCGGACGCGGGCCGCGGCGGTGGCGATTTCGGAGACTGAGCCTAGGTCGACGACGTAGGCGTGGACGTTGCCGCCGAGGGCGGCGAGTTCGAGCCGGGTCTGCTCCAGCGCCGGGCCGTTGACGTCCCACAGCAACACCGCTGTGGCGCGCTCGGCGATGGCGCGCTCGGCGTAGAGGCGGCCCATGCCCATCGCGGCACCGGTGACGAGGACGATCGTGTTTTCGACTGTTTGCACGTGTTCCCCCTTGGCTTGCGCCGATCATGGCATGCCGTGCGCCGGCGTATGTGCGTTGAATCGCGTGCGTCAGTGGAAATCGCGGGAGCGGGTGTCCAGGTCGCCGAGCAGCGCGCTCAGGTTCTGCAGCCGGTTCGCGACCAGATGGCGGACGCCGTCCTTGTGTTCCAGCCGGCCTTCGACGGCGAGCAGGCGCGACTCCAGCAGTTCGCGGCGCTGGCGCTCGGCCAGGTCGCGCCAGACCACCACGTTGGTCATGCCGTCCTCGTCCTCCAGGGTCATGAAGATCACGCCGCTCGCGGTCTGCGGGCGCTGGCGCAGGGTGACCAGGCCGGCGATGCGGACGTGGCGGCCGTGCGGCATCGCCGCGACCTGGCCGGAGCGCTGGTAGCGACGCGCCGATAGTTGTTTGCGGATCATTGCCAGCGGATGGTGGCCGAGGGTGGTGCCGGTCATGGCGTAGTCGGCGCGCATGTCGGCGTCCGGGCTCGGCAGTGGCAGCACGATGCGGTCGGGCTCGACTTGCGCCGGGGTGTCGGCGAACAGCGGCAGTTGCGGTTCGACTCCGGTGATCGCCCAGCGGGCGCGATGGCGATGGCCGGCTAGACCGCGCAAGGCGCCGGCATCGGCGAGCAGGGATTGGGCGCGGCGGTCGAGTGCGGCGCGAGCGCAGAGGTCGGCGGCGTCGACGAAGGGACGTTGCTTGCGTGTGGTCTCGATGCGTTCGGCAGCGTCAGGTGGGAAACCGCGGATCATGCGCAGGCCAAGGCGGATTGCGGGTTGCGGTGCTCCTGCAGAAGGCGGGGGCGATGAAGTCGATCCGTTGTCGAGGCTGCAATCCCAACTGCTGTAACGCACGTCGACCGGCAAGGTGCGGATGCCGTGCCGGCGTGCGTCCTGCAGCAACTGGTCGGGCGAGTAGAAGCCCATCGGCCAAGAGTTGATCAGCGCGCAGGCGAACGCTGCCGGTTCGTGGCACTTGAGCCAGCTGCTGGTATAGGCGACCAGGGCGAAGCTGGCGGCGTGCGACTCGGGGAAGCCATAGTCGCCGAAGCCTTTTATCTGCTCGAAGATGCGTTCGGCGTATTCGCGGCTGTAGCCGTTGCGCAGCATGCCGTCGGTAAGCTTCTGCCGGTGCGGCTCCAGTCCGCCGCGACGCTTCCAGGCTGCCATCGAGCGGCGTAGCTGGTCGGCTTCGCCACCGGAATAGTCGGCGGCGACGATCGCCAGTTGCATCACCTGCTCCTGGAACAGTGGTACGCCGAGAGTGCGCTTGAGCACGCCCTCAAGCGCTTCGGACGGGTACTCGATCGGCTCCTTGCCGGTGCGGCGCAGCAGGTAGGGATTGACCATGTCGCCCTGGATCGGTCCGGGGCGGACGATCGCGACCTGGATCACCAGGTCGTAGAACGTCTTCGGCTTCAGCCGCGGCAACATCGCCATCTGCGCACGCGACTCGATCTGGAACACGCCGATGGTGTCGGCGCGGCTGATCATGTCGTACGTCTTTTTGTCTTCCTTCGGAATGTCGCCGACGGTCATGTCGCGCCGGCCGCTGTCGCGCAGCAGGTCGAGCGTCTTGCGCACCGCGGTCAGCATGCCGAGCGCGAGGCAATCGACTTTCATCAGGCCGACTGTGTCGAGGTCATCCTTGTCCCACTGGATCACGGTGCGGTCGTCCATCGCCGTGTTCTCCACCGGTACCAGCGTGTGTAACGGGTACTCGGAGATCACGAAGCCACCGGGGTGCTGCGACAGATGACGCGGCATGCCGATCAGCTCGGCGGTCAGCGCGATGACCTGTCGAAGCACGGGCGAGTCGGGGTCGAAGCCACGCTCGCGCAGGTGTTCGGCGATCGGTGCGTGGCCGCCCCAGCGGTCCATCGTCGATGCCAGTTCGCCGACCACGTCGGTTGGCAGGCCGAGTGCGCGACCTACATCGCGCACCGCGCCGCGACCACGGTACTGCGTCGCCACCGCGGTCAATGCGGCGCGTTCGCGGCCGTAGCGGTTGAACACGTACTGCAGCACCTCCTCGCGGCGCTCGTGCTCGAAATCGATGTCGATGTCCGGCGGCTCGTCGCGTTCTTCCGACAGGAAGCGCTCGAACAGCATGTTCATTCGCGCCGGGTCGATCTCGGTCACGCCCAGTGTGTAGCAGATCACCGAGTTGGCGGCCGAGCCACGCCCTTGGCACAGGATGTGCTGCGAGCGGGCGAAGCGGACGATGTCGTGCACGGTCAGGAAGTAGGACTCGTAGCGTTTCCTGGCGACGAGGGCAAGCTCCTTGCTGATCAACTCGCGGGCCTTTTCACTTACGCCTTCGGGCCAGCGCCAGCGTGCGCCTTCCTCGACCAGATGGCGCAGCCAACTGGTGGCGTCGTGGCCATCGGGGACCAGTTCGTGCGGGTACTGGTATTTCAGGTCCTTGCGCATGTCGAAATGGCATCGTCCGGCGATGCGCGCGGTCTCGGCCAGCAGGTTGTCGTGGTTGCCAGTCCCGTAGATCGCGGCGAGCGCGCGGCGACTGCGCAGGTGGCGTTCGCCGTTGGGGAACAGGCGATGGCCGGCTTCGGCGACGGTCACGTGGTGGCGGATCGCGGTCATCGTGTCCTGCAGCGCGCGACGACCACGCACGTGCATGTGGACGTCGCCGGCGGCGACCAGTGGCAGATTCAAGCGGGCGCCGGCTTCACGCAGTTGAGCGAGGCGCGACGCGTCGTCGGGACCGCGGTGCAGCTCGACCGCGAGCCATGCGCGGTCGGGGAAGGTCGCGGCTACCCAGTCGGCGTGGGTGTCGTCGGGTTGCTCGCCGGGCACCCACAACGCGAGCAGGCCCTCGGTGTCGGTGAAGTCCTCGCGCAGCAGCCGGTATTCGCCCTTGCGCGCTCGACGACGGGCGCAGGTGATCAGGCGGCATAGTGCGGTGTAGCCGGTGGCGTTTTCGACCAGCAACACAAGCTTGGGGCCGTCCTCGATCTGCATTTCGCTGCCGACGATCAGTTTCACGTCGAAACGTTCGGAGGCTTCCAGGGCACGCACGATGCCGGCCAGCGAGCACTCGTCGGTGATCGCCAGCGCGGTGTAGCCCTGCTGCTTCGCGCGTTCGAACAGTTCCGGCGCGACCGAGGCGCCGCGCTGGAAGCTGAAGGCGGACAGGCAATGCAGTTCGGCGTAGGCGGGGAGGGCATCCATCGGAATCACCCGAACCAGCCGTGCAGCATGAAGCCGTCGGCGCGACCGTCGTGGACGGGATCGCCGGCTGCGCGGAACGCCCAGGCGCGCTGTCCGAGGCTGGTTTCGACGAGGTAGTAGTCGCGGCGGACGTCGCCGTCCCACCAGCCGGTTTCGATCCGTTCGGGGCCGGCGAGCACGTGTAAGCGATGGTCGCGCAGGGGTGCGGGATGCGGCAACAACCAGCCGGGGCGTGGGTTGGACGGGGCGGTGACGACGCGGGTGGATTGCTCCTGCCAAGCGCGTTCGGGGCGATGGTCGGCGCGGGCGGCAAGGCCATGCACGGCGTCGTCGCCGAGGCGGGCGCGCAGGCGTTCGCGAAGTTGCTCCCACGGCACCGCCTGTTGCGGGCGGGCGTCGAACAGGTCGCGGCCGGCCGGGACGAACGGCGGCAGTTCGCGTGCGACCAATTGCATCGCGCGTACCGGTGCGGGCACGCGCATCTGTTCGAGTCGCCCGCGGGCCAGTTCGAACAGCATTGCGGGATTGCGCTCGGGAGCGAGAAGGCCGATGACGAGTTTGCTGTCGGCACAGCGTTCGTGCTCCAGCACCAGGGTGAAACGCTGGACGCCGCCGTCGCGACCGGCAAGGTAGGCGGCGAGGTCGGCGGTCAGGCGGCGCAGCGGGAACAGCAGGGCCTGGCTGGATTCGACGTCGTAGTTGAGTTCTATCCGCGAGGTGAACGAGTCCGGTGGCTGGTAGTAGCGCAGTGGGGTTGGCAGGGCGCCGGTCAATCGGTCGAGGTGGGCGAGCGCATCCTTGCCCACCCGCTTGCCGAGGGCGGCGCGGGGCAGGGCGAGGACTTGCCGTAGTTTGCGCAGGCCCATGCGGTTGAGGCTTGTGGCGACTTCGGGTGCGAGTCCGCTGCGTTCGACCGGGAGTTGGCCGAGGGCGTTGTGCAGTGGCGCGTCGTCGGTGATCGCCAGGCCGTCATGCGTGTTCGCCAATGCGCGGGCGGCGTAGGGGTTGGGAGCGAGGGTGATGCGGTGGCGGAAGCCGAGCTCGGCCAGGTCGGCGCGCAGTTGGGCTTCGAACCGCGGCCAGGGGCCGAACAGTTTGAAGCTGGCTTCGACCTCCAGCAGCAGGGCGGAAGGCATGCTGCGGTTGACGAGGGAGCTGTAGCGGTAGGCCCAGGCGGCGAGGAAGTCGTGCCAGCGTTCGACTTCGGTGGGGTCGTGTTCGATGGCGGCGAAGCGGCTGCAGATGGCTTGGGCGGCGCCGAGTGACTGGCCGGGATGGAGGCCGGCGGCTTTCGCGGCGGGGTTTACTGCGCGCAGCACGCGACGTTGCGCCGGGCCGGTCACCAGCGCCAGTGGGGCGTCGGGGTCGGGGTGGCGGCGCAGGACGCCGTCGAGCGCCAGTTGCGGCAGGAGGATGCAGGCCCAGAGCATTGGGGTTCCTCACTGCGCCTGCGTGGGTTGGGGGCGGGGGCGGAACGGGATGGTTACTGGCTCCATGAGGGCAAGCGGTGTTGGTGTGGCTTGGTTGAGTGGGTGGACGGTTGAAGTGCGCGTGGCTTGGTCGCGCAGGAGCCGGCCGGTGGAGGTATTGCTCCGGCCCTTCATCAGGGCTTCCTGCCCTGAGGCGGGCCGCCGGCCATCCATGGCCGGCTTCTCCGCAATACCCCCACCGGCCGGCTCCTGTCCGATTGTCGTGGGCGACCGGGTAAGAAGAGCGGTGTTTGTCGGCGACTGGGAGGGTGGGGCTGCGACGGTGGGAAACGGGATGGGGCGTG
>JBOHYC010000008.1:0-1801 GCA_050737755.1 Lysobacter sp. | reverse complement strand
GCGCGCGGATCGCCGCGAGGCCGGCGAGGCCGTGGTTGCCGGGCATGTGCAGGTCGAGCAGGACCAGGTCGATGTCGGGTTCCGATTCCAGTACCGCCAGCACGCCATCGAGCGACTCGGCCTCGTGTACCACCAGCTCGGCCACGGCATCGGCCGCCGCACCACGCAGGGCGGCCCGGAACAGCGGATGGTCGTCGGCGATCAGGAGCGCAGGCATTGCAGTGCGGGCATCAATGGTGGTGGACGGACTGGCGCCCAGACTAGCAAGCGGCGCCATGGTCGGCGTGGTACGAAGGTACGATGGCGCGGTCGCGACCGCTTGCTAGGGTTACGGCATGAAAATGCCCTCGCACAGTCTCTCCGCGCCCCGTCTTTCCCTGGTCGGTGCTGTCGCCCTGCTGGCCGGCTGCGCGACCTCCGCTCCCCACGCCACTTCCGCAGACGACATGGCCTCTACGTCCGGACCGAACCTGGTTTCAGCCATCACGGTGACCGAGCATCGCGGTCAGGACGACCTGCTGACTGCCCGTCTCGGGCTCGACGGCCTGCGTGCGATGACTCCGCCGGGGTTCGCCGATCCCGCCGCACCGACGCCCGCCGAACTGCGCCGCCGCGCGATCTGGGGCAACTGGCGCGGCATCGCCGACCTCGCGCCGGGCGGTGGTTATGGCGAGTTGTACGGCAGCGTTGCGACGGTGCCGGGGCGCGAATACCAGGCGCTCGCGAAGGTTGCGGGCGCGAGCCAGCCGCATCGCGTGCTGGTGCAGGTGCCAGACAATTT
This sequence comes from Lysobacter sp., assembly GCA_050737755.1. GTDB lineage: Bacteria > Pseudomonadota > Gammaproteobacteria > Xanthomonadales > Xanthomonadaceae > Novilysobacter. The sequence continues at coordinate 1,020 of JBOHYC010000008.1, read as the reverse complement.
CGACCAGGCGGCGCGCTGCATCGTAGTGGCGCCGGCCTCGGGGTCGCGCGGGGTACTCGGCGCCATCGCGGTCGCAGGGCCGTGGGCGCTGCCGAAAGGTTGTGCGGTGGCGTACACCGACAAGGGCAATGGCAACGATTACTTCGACCTCGATGCGGGATTGGGCGTGCGGCTGGATGGGACGATCGGTGCGCCGTCGACCGAGCCGTCGCTGGCGTTCGTTCCCGAACCAGTGGCCGGCAGCGGCATCGCGGTGAAGCACGCGCACTCGCGCGACAACCCCGAGGCCGACTGGGGCCGCCACGTGAAGCAGGCCGCGGAGTTCGCGCTGCAATCACTCGACCAGGCTTTCCCGGACGCTACGCCGTTCGCGTTCGACAACACCACGGTGATCGCGGTCGGCATCTCCAACGGCGGCGGCGCGGTGCTGCGCGCGGCGGAACTCGAAGGCGACTGGCTCGACGCGGTCGTCGCGGGCGAGCCCAACGTGCAGGTCGCCGGAGCGCGGCCGCTGTACGACTACACGACCGAGGCGGCGCTGCTGATGCCGTGCGCGCTGCCCGCATTGGGAATCCCGCCGATGCCGACCGCGGGGGCGCACTGCGCGGCATTGGCCAAGGCCGGGTTGGTATCGGGCACGACGCCGGAGCAACAGCAGAAATCCGCTTACGACACCTTGCGCTCGAATGGCTGGACCGATGCCGCAATGCGCGCCGGCTCGATCAGCGTCGCGTTTGACCTGTGGCGCGCCGTGGCGGTCACCTACGCCTCCGCCTACGGCCGCTATGGAGCAGATGAACACCCCTGCGGCTACTCGTTCGCGGCGCAGACGAAGGAGGGTGCACCACGACCGGCGACCGCCGCCGAACGCGCCGCCTGGTCGGCCGATGGCGGCGGCATCCCGCCGGGTGCCGGCGTCGGCATCATCGCGCCGGCGGCTGACCCGAACGCACCGCTGGCGGAACTGCAATGCCTGCGCGCGTTGTTTGACGGCGAGGGCGCCGATGCCGAGCGAGTCCG
>JBOHYC010000007.1:0-4865 GCA_050737755.1 Lysobacter sp. | reverse complement strand
CCCCTTGAAGGGGAAGGAGAAAAAGCGCGCCCTTCGAACGATGGTTACATCGTTGCGGAAAGCCGGGCTCCCAGATTTCGCTTGGGGGGCCGCCGTGCAACCCGGCGTCCAGCCAGTCACGGACGCGCGCTCTCCGACTACGCTGCCGGCGGCTTCGCAGCAGCCTCTTCCACCGCCACCTCCGGCCGCACCGCTTCCGGACTCACCTTCTCGATCGTGTGCCTCAGTTCGCGTCCGAGGATCACCTTGGCGTCGCGCGCCCAGGCCACCAGCCGCTGGTCGAACACCAGCTTGCTGTTGTGGTCCAGCCGTACCAGTTCCAGTTCGCGCAACTTCTGGATGAAGCCGCGGAACAGGGTCTTGTCGAAGAATTCCGGCGCGGCGGGTGCATACAACAGGCTGAGACGCTGGGCGGCGAGCTGGCACAGACTTTCCAGTTCGCCGGCCGACAGCGTGCCGACGCCGTTCTTCACCAGCACCGAGATCGCGATGTAATAGCGCTCAAACGCCTGCTGCAATGAGTGCCCGATCGCGCGCAGGCGGAACACCTCGTCGCTCTGTCCCGCGTTGCGCGCGAGGATGCCGCCGTCCTCGTCGCTGACGCGTTCCAACAGGCCCTCGCGGATGAACACGTCGATGGTGAGTGCGAGCCGCTCGACGAACTCGTCCTCGCTCCACGGCAGGAAAAGCTCGACTTGCAGGAACGGATACACGCTGCGGCCCAGGCGCAACACGCTGTCCTGCGCCATCCGCCGGTTGTTCTGGAAGCAGCAGGCGATCCACGAAGCCGCGGTGAACAGGTGCAGTGCGTTGTTGCGGAAATAGCTCAGCAGCACCGCGTTGTCGCCGCGCACGTGCAGTACGTCGCCGAGCGGGTGCGCGGTGCGGGTCAGCATGCCGATCTCCTCGCCGTGGGCGACGATTTCGGCCGGAGCGTGCGGGGTCACCGTGACGCGGTCGGAGAACGGCAGGTCATCAAGCAGGGTCTTGCTGAGAGCGAGCTGGGCCAGCAGGTCGGCTTCGCCCATCGCGTGCTTGGGGGTCGACAACAGCGCCAGCGCCAGCAGGTTGATCGGATTGACGTCGGCGGCGCGGTTGACGTTGACCTGGATCTTCTGCGCCAGCGCGTCGACCGTGGTCGACAGCCACGCGGGCTTCTCGTCGTCGGGCAGTGGCTCGCCCTGCCAGCCGGGGGCGTGCTCGCCGAGCATGTCGTTGAGCAGGATCGGTTCGCCGAAGTTGACCACCACCTGACCGTAATTGGACCGAAGCACCTTCGGGATGCCGGTGACCAGTTGCCAGATCGACTCCTTTTCCTTCGGCTTGCCGGTCAGCTCATCGAGGTAGCTGTTGCCCTCCATCAGCTTCTCGTAGCCGACGTAGATCGGCTGGAAAAGAACCGGGCGGGTCGGCTGGCGCAGGTAGGCGCGCACGGTCATCGCCAGGGTGCCGCCCTTGGGCGGCAGCAGCCGGCCGGTGCGCGACCGCCCGCCCTCGATGAAGTACTCGATCGAGTAGCCACCCGAGACCAGTTGCGCCATGTACTCGCGGAACACCGCCGAGTACAGCGCGTTGCCGCGGAAACTGCGGCGGGCGAAGAATGCGCCGCCCTTGCGCAGCAGGGTGCCGATCACCGGCAGGTTGAGGTTGATGCCGGCGAAGATGTGCGGCGGCACGATGCCCTTGGTGTAGAGCAGGTAGCTCAGCAGCAGGTAGTCCATGTGGCTGCGGTGACAGGGCACATAGATGACTTCGTGCCCGGGCGCGGCGCGCTTGAGGGTGTCGAGGTGGTGGACCAGCACGCCACGGTAGATCCGGTTCCAGACGAAGGTCAGCAGGAAGCTGGCCGAACGCACCACCGGGTGCGAGTAGTCGGCGGCGATTTCGTAGGCGTAGGCATGCGCCTTCTTCCAGGCGTCGGTGTACTGGCTGTTGTCGCGCCGTGCCTGCGCGGCGATCGCCTCCTTGACCGGTTCGGTGGCGAGCACGCGGTCGACCAGCAGCCGTCGTGTCGACAGGTCGGGGCCGATCACCGCGGCGCGGATCAGGCGGAAGTGGGTGCGCAGCACACGCGAGAGCTTGCGCACGGTGCGTTCCGGCGGCAGGCCCTCGTCGATGGTCTCGCGCAGGTTGATCGGGGTCGCAAAGCGGACCGTGGTGTGGCGGCCGTTGAGCAGGATCGCCAGCAACCGGCGGAAGCGGCCGACCAGCGCCCAGTTCTCCGAGAACAGCACCGAGAACCAGCCGCTGGTCTTGTCCGGCGCGCGGCCGACGAAGATCGACACCGGCACCAGTTGCACGTCCAGCGACGGGTCTTCGCGGTGGGCGTCGAGCAGGCGCGCCAGCGATTCGGAGTGGGTCTTGCTGGTCGGCGCCGCGGGGTTGAGGGTCGGCAGTGGCGGCAACGCGCTGACATTGCGCCGCGACAGCGCAACGTAAGCACGCTTGCGCCCGAGCGGATCGCCCGGCAGCGGTTGCAGCGGCGACGGCAGCCGGGTCTCGCGGCAGGCGCGCTCCAGGATCAGCGCGTTGGACAGACCGTAGTCCTCGAGCACGTAGCAGATCGGCCGGTCGGCGAAGCCGTGGGCGTGGTCGGCCGGGGTTTTCGGCTCGATGGTCAGCGAGACCCAGGGCGCCATCAGCTTGCCGAGCAGGCGGGCCCACCAGGGCCGACGCGTCGTGGACCGCGAGCGGCGCCCGATCGGCTCGCGCGGTGGAGGATGCGATGCCGGGTGCGGCGGGGGCGGAGTGCCCGCTTCGATCGGCAACTCGGCCTGCCGCGGCGCATCACCCAGGGTGGTGCCCGGTTCGAACGGCGGGATGGCGTGGGTGTCGTCGGCGTCCGCGGTGTCCGGCGCATCGGCGGCTGGCGGTTGCATCGCATCGGCCAGCGTCATCCCGGCCGGATCCGCGGGAGCGCTCGGGTCCAGGGGATCAGCGGGGTCGGCCGGTGCCGTCGCGGCGTCGGTTTCGCGGGATCCGGACGGATCGGTACCGGGCTTCCCGGGGAATGGCAGGGGTGTCTGGTTGGGCATCGGTCGCATTATGCCGGTTCGCTCGCGGACGCCATGGCGGCGCCCCGTGGCGGACGATCAGCGCGCGGTCAGGTCCGGCAGCGGTGTTTCGGGTTTGCGCGGGGCCGGAGCACCGGTTTGCGGCGCCGGACCGGCCGCCGCCTCGGCATGGCGCAGCAGGTCGGTCAGGTACCAGTGGCCGTCGCGCCGCTCGACCAGCACCTCGGCGCTCACCGGCTGGCCGCCCAGGGTGTAGTCCAGCGACAGCCGGGCGGTATCGCCGGTCTGTTCGAGCAGCGCCACCCGGGCGCCGGACAGGGTCTGGTCGAGGTCCAGGCCGTAACCGGCCAGTACCTTCTTGAAGCGGCCCAGGAACGGCCCCAGCCGGCCGAGGCTGCGGTCCATCCCGGTCTCGTGGAACTTGCCGACGCCACCGGCCAGGCCGGTCAGCCGCGCCGCCGCGATCAGTTGCGGCAGTGCCGCCCGGGCCAGCGCGGGATCGCCCAGCGGTGCCTGACGGCCCCATTGGCTCAATGCCGCGATCAGCCGGGTGTAGTGCTCGCGCTCGGGCTCGCTGTATTCATCCGCGCCGCTGACGTACTGCGCCGCGAACAGTCCAAGGGTCGCCGCGGCACTGCGCAACTCTCGGTCGGCACCGGCGAACTGCTGGTTGTAGGCCGCCAGCAGCACTTTCTCGGAGCCCGGCGCGGCCAGTACCGTGATGAACGCGGGCAGGCGGTCGTCCAGCGGCAACTCGGTCAGCGGCCAGATCGTGCGGCCTTCGGTCCAGGCGGTCGCCATCCGCGCGTGCAACGCCGGCGGCAATGCATGCCGGGCATAGGCGGCGAGGTCATTGCGCTGCAGGTCGCCAATCAGCTGCTGCAATGCCTGCGTGGGCTTCGTGGCGACCGGCCCGGTGGTCGTCGGCGGCTTGCGCTCGCAGCCGCCGACCAGCACCACGGCGGCGATGACCACGGCAAGCGCGGCAACCGGCAGCAGCGCAACGATGACGCGTCGAATCAAGGACATGCGGTGCGGCTCCCCAGTCGCAGAGGGGCATCTTGGCCGCGGGCGGCGCGGCGTACAAGCCAAGCCCGTCGCGGATTCAGCTCAACGTCCTTGCAGCGCCTGGCGCTTGGCCGCGCGGCGCGCTTCGGTCGATTTGCCCCAGTCATTCCCGAACAGCGCCGGCTGCCAGTCGCCGTAGCTCGGGTTCGGCAGCATCCACCAGCGGTGGCCGAACCACTTGCCGTGCGCGTCCATCAATCCGTCGCGCGCGGCCGGGGTGTTGGGTTCCACCCGCATGAAGTCGCCCAACTGGTCGCCGAACTGCATCAGTACGCGGTAACTGCGGCCGGCCAGTTGCCGACGGCAGCGCTTGTCGCCGCTGTCGACCTGTTCGCAGCCGCCGACCAGCGTGCCCTTGCCGAGGAAGGTGGCGTCATCGGCCGGCAGTCCAAGCGCGTGCAGGTTGGCGAGGGTGTCGGCCTGCATCTGTTCGGTGCGGTTGGTGATGTAGACCAACGTGATGCCGCGGTTGCTGGCGGCCTTCGCGAACTCGACCATGCCCGGCACCGGGGTGGCTTTGCGCTCGGTGATCCAGGCCGCCCAGGTCACGCTGGCGTATTCGGCGCCATCGCGGACCAGCCGGGCCTGGTAGGGCGAGTTGTCGAGCACGGTCTCGTCGATGTCCAGGATCACCGCGGGCGGCAGGTCGGTGGCGGGATTGGCGCGTTCCGACGGCACCAGCGCGTCCCATGCCGGGTCGGCCAGGGCGGCGTCGAGGCCGGCGATCGCGGCACGGTAGGTCTGGGCGGCGGCGGCGTCGTACTCGGCCGAGGCCTGCATCCA
>JBOHYC010000006.1:0-5694 GCA_050737755.1 Lysobacter sp. | reverse complement strand
TCGGGCACGGTGTCGATGCGTGCGTAGAGCAACGGCGCGTCGATCGCGGCCAGCGTCTGTTCCGCCAGTGCGAGTGCACCGGCGGGCGGCGTCGGCAGCGGTGCGTAGATACCGCCGTACTGCAGCTGGATGCGGAACTCGCCGGCAACCGGCCGCTTGTTGACGGCGTGGCTGAAGCGGCCGCCGAAGAACAGCAATGAGGTTTCGCCCTCGGTCTCGATGGTCGGCAGGTAGGGCTGGATCATCGCGTCGCCGGTCGGGATCTCGTGCAACAGGTCATCGAGCGCGTCGCCGCGGCGCAGGCGCCGGGTCTTCCAGCCGCCGCCGGAGATGGTCGGCTTGACGATCAGTTGCTCCGCGCCGGTGTTGGCGAATGCAGCTTCGATCCGGTCGGCCGTCACCCGATCCGTAAACACGGTCGGCGGCACCGCGATGCCGCGCTGAGCGAACCGGCCGAGGTAACGCTTGTCCGCATTCCAAGCCAGCACGTCGGCGGGGTTCGCTAGCGCGATGCCGGCGGCCTGCCAGCTCCGGCAAGCCTGCAGCCAGCGGTCGGGAACGTAGTGGTAGCCCCACACGATCAGCGGCAGCACCAGCGGGAACCGTTCCAGCTCGCTGGCGTCGTCGACGTGGTCGGTCCACGGCGTCGGCACCGCGCTCACGCCAGCCCCGTCCAACGCGCGCTGCAGGCGCTCCAGAACGAGCGGCCAGAAGTCCGCGTAGGTGGCATCGGACGGGTCGGGGGTGAGGATGGCGATTTCGGTCATGGACGTCAGGCTCGGTCAATTCGTCCGGCGTAGCAACCGCGTGTCGCGGCCACGGCGGGCTCCTGTTGTGGGGACCGCGCCACGTTAGGCCGCAGGACAATCCGGCGCTGGCCGGCTCGGCTTCGGACAGTCAGTTCGATCCCGCGCGAAACGCCCGATAATGCCGGCCCGTCGACCACCTGCGCAGAGCCCATGGAATTTGGCATCGAAGTCATCGCCCTGCTGATGGGCGTCGCATTCGTGGCGGGGGTGATCGACGCGATCGCCGGTGGCGGCGGGTTGCTGACCATCCCGGCGCTGATGGCCGCCGGAATGTCGCCCGTCCACGCGATCGCCACCAACAAGTTGCAGAGCAGCTTCGGCACTGCCAGCGCGGTGGTCGCATTCGCACGCAAGGGGCGGATCGATTTCCGGCGTTTCCTCAAGCCGGCGATCGGCGCGTTCCTCGGTTCGGCGGTGGGTGCCTGGGTGCTGCAGCGGGTCGATCCCACGTTCCTCGCCGGGCTGATCCCGGTGCTGCTGATCCTGATGGTGATCTATTTCACCGTCGCGCCGAAAGCCTCCGAGGAGGACCGGCACAGTCGGCTGGGCATCGGTGCGCTGGTCGGCATCGTCACCACGATCGGCTTCTACGATGGTTTCTTCGGCCCCGGTGCCGGCTCGTTCCTGACAACCGCGCTGGTCGCGCTGTTCGGCCTGGGGCTGGTGTCGGCGACCGCGCACGCCAAGCTCCTCAACCTCGCCAGCAACATCGCCGCGCTGATCACGCTGATGATCGGCGGCCAGGTGATGTGGATGATCGGCCTGTTGATGGCGGTCGCGAGCATCGCCGGCGGCCAGGTCGGCGCGCACCTGACGCTGCGCATCGGCGGCAGGATGATCCGGCCCTTGCTGGTGATCATGGCGCTGGCATTGACCGTGAAATTGCTGGCCGATCCGGCCAATCCGCTGACGGCGCTGCTGACCGCTGGCGGATAGGTCGCGAAACGTATCCGTTGCGCTGTTACGGCGGAGTACCCTGCATTGGACAACCGGTGCATCCGCGAGCACCGGGTAGGGCCCCATGGAACAAGAATTCCTGATCCGTTTTTCCGACTGCGACAACGACGTGCTGCGGGCGCGCGTCATCGGCGTGCGCACGCTGTCGTCGACGGTCGGCTACTGGCAGGCGATCGCGGAGCAGTTGGCCCAGCGGCGGCCGTCCGGGCTGCTGCTGATCGACGAGTTGAAGGGCGAGGAGCTCTCGGCGTCGGAATGGAAGGCGCTGGTGTTGCGCATGAAGGGACGCGGGCTCGAAGGCGTGTTCATCGCCCACGTCAAACCGTTTGCGCTGGACCAGATCATGTACTGCGAGATTTCGGCGGTCGCCGCGGGGCTGCAGGCGCGGGTCTTCCGCGATGAGGTCGAGGCGATGCAGTGGCTGGTCGGGACGGAGTAGCGGGTTCCGGTCACCATCGGCAACAAAAAAGGGGCGCGATAATTCGCGCCCCTTTCCGTTTGCCTGTTGCTGGAACTGCGTGCCGCTGGAATATCAGAGCTGCGGCGGCGATCCGTCGGCCGGATCGCTTGAATCGAGTTCGTCGGATTCCTGATCCATCGGGTCGGTCTGCGGCGCCAGGCTCGGGTCCTGGTCGGTCATCGGATCCTCGGTCGGGACGCTCGCGTCACCCATGGTGGTGGTCGCGTCCTCGGTGGCGTACGGGTCGGTCGTCGGATCGGTGATGCCTTCCTGCGCGGTGTCGTCCACCGGCTGCGTGGCCGCGGTGGAATCCGACGCCGGGTAGGCGTCCGTGGCGGCGGTGTCGACGCTGTTGTCGCAGGCGGTGAGGGCAAGGCTGCCCAGCAGCGCGAAGGCCAGTGTCGAAATCTTGAGACGTGTCATGGCGATGCTCCTGAAGTGGCGTGGGGGAGATGCGTCCGGTGCATCGGTGTTGCGTTTTGCCACCCCGAGGCTGTCATGGCAGTTGTTAAAAACCAGCTAGTCGATCGTGAAATCCGACTGTTCGGCGGTCGCGCCGTTCAGGTTGAAACCATCTGCTCGAACAGCCGCTCGATGGATCCCTCCGGGTCGATGCAACGACCCATGTGGATCGGCGAGGTCTGGATCATCGAGCTGCGCGTTGCGGTCAACCAATGGAAGCGTGCTCGGCGCGGCAGGCGTGCGATCGGGCCGGCGTCGGGTGCGCCATCGCAGACCCGTACGATCGCCTGCAGGTGGCGTCGGACGGTGTCGATGTCGATCGCCGGATCGAGTGCGCGCAGGCGTTGTTCGTCGATCTCGACGCGTGCCTGCAGGAACTGCCGGGACTCGCAGGACACGATCACCCCGGCATTGATGAACTCGCCGCGCTCCACCCGCGGCACCACCCGGATCAGCGCGTAGTCGTAGCTGTCAGCCGCGTGCATGCAGGGCCTCCTCGATGAAGCCACGGCGCTGCGCGAGGCGTTGCAGCAGGAACTCGACATAGGCCGCGCGCTGGGTGGCCGGGTCGGCCCATGCATCCGCGTCGGCAAGCCAGCTGTCGGGCACACGGGCGAGGATGGCCTGCAGCAGTTCGCGGGTCACCAGCGGTGCAAGGCGCGCATCGGCGGCTTCCAGTTCGTCCGCCAGCGGCAGCAGCACGTGGTCGCGGATCATCGGGAACCGGCTGCCGGCGGCATCGGCCGAACCGTCCCAGCCATGGTGGAAATACAGCGCCGCGCCGTGGTCGATCAACCACAGCGCGCGGTGCCAGATCAGCAGGTTGGTGTTGCGGTAGGTGCGGTCGACGTTGCTGGTGTATGCATCGAGCCAGACCACCGCCGAGGCGAGTGCGCTGTCGGGTTGTTCGGCAGCGGGATCGAAGTTGATCGAACCGGGCAGGTAGTCGAGCCCGAGGTTGAGGCCGGCGCTGGCACGGATGAGTTCCTGGATTTCCGGGTCGGGGTCGGTGCGGGCGAGCTCCGGGTCCAGTTCGACCAGCACGATCTCCGGTACCGGCAGTCCGAGCGCACGGGCGAGCTCGCCGACCACCATTTCGGCGACCAGCGCCCGGGCGCCTTGGCCGGCACCGCGGAACTTGAGCACGTACAGGCCGTCGTCGTCGGCTTCGACTACCGCAGGCATCGAGCCGCCCTCGCGCAGCGGGGTGACGTAACGGGTGACGCGGACGGTGCGCAGCGGGGTCATTGGCGAGCCTGATGGGGTGTGCGGCGACGTTAGCAGAGGCCCGCCGGGATGTTGAGTTTGGCCCGGCGATCCCCATCCAGTCGGGTGTCCCCCCCGCATCAGGAAATTCGCATGTCCCGGTACAGCAAGGATCCCGACGCCATCGCCCGGCTCACTCCCGAGCAGTTCCGCGTCACCCAGCACAGCGGCACCGAAGCCCCCGGCACTGGTGAGTATCTGGACAACAAGCACGCCGGCATCTATGTCGACATCGTGTCCGGCGAGCCGCTGTTCGCGTCGTCCGACAAGTTCGAGTCCGGCTGCGGCTGGCCGAGTTTCACCAAACCGATCGAGCCGGCCCACGTCAGCGAGCTGCGCGATACCAGCCACGGCATGACCCGCATCGAGGTGCGCTCGGCCCACGGCGACAGCCATCTTGGCCACGTGTTCCCCGACGGTCCGCCGGACCGCGGCGGCCTGCGTTATTGCATCAACTCCGCGTCGTTGCGTTTCATTCCCCGCGAGGAAATGGACGCGCAGGGTTACGGCGCCTATCTGGACCAGGTGGAGGACATTCGATGAGTACCGAAAAGGCAATCCTCGCCGGTGGCTGCTTCTGGGGTATGCAGGACCTGATCCGCAAGCAGCCCGGTGTGGTCTCGACCCGCGTCGGCTACAGCGGCGGCGACGTGCCCAACGCCACCTATCGCAACCACGGCAGCCATGCGGAGGCGATCGAGATCGTGTTCGATCCGGTGCAGACCAGCTATCGGGAGGTACTGGAGTTCTTCTTCCAGATCCACGACCCCAGCACCGAAAACCGCCAGGGCAACGATCTCGGCACGTCGTACCGGTCCGCGATCTTCTACACCTCGCCCGAGCAGAAGGCGGTTGCCGAGGACACCATCGCCGACGTCGATGCCTCCGGCCTGTGGCCCGGCAAGGTGGTGACCCAGGTCGAACCTGCCGGTGACTTCTGGGAAGCCGAGCCGGAGCATCAGGATTACCTGGAGCGGCTGCCCGAGGGCTACACCTGCCACTTCATCCGTCCGGACTGGAAGCTGCCGCGTCGCGACCGCTGATCTGCGGCTTACGACGCGGCGCATCATGCCCGCCTGCTAGATTCCGGGAATCGATCGATGTCCCGGAAGAGGAGCAGGCATGGCCGCAGGTACGCAGGATCTGGATGTGTTCGTACGCGAGGCACTCGCCACGGGCGCGTCGAAAGATGCGATCGGCAACGCGCTGGCCGCTGCCGGCTGGACACCAGAGCAGGCCCGCGAGGCACTCGACGCCTACGCCGACGTCGAGTTCCCGCTGCCGGTGCCGCGGCCACGCGCGTACCTGTCGCCGCGTGACGCCTTCCTCTACCTACTGCTGTTCGCGACGCTGTACCTGTCGGCCTACCACCTCGGCAGCCTGCTGTTCGACCTGATCAACCACTTCCTGCCCGACGCGGCGGATCCGGCGTACACGGTCGGCAACCTCGCACACTCGATGCGCTGGTCGGTGGCATCGCTGGTGATCGCCTTCCCGGTGTTCCTGTTCGTCGCCCGCCACGTTGGCCAGGATATGGCGCGCAACCCGGCAAGGCGTCTGTCCGCGGTCCGCCGCTGGCTGACCTACCTGACCCTGTTCCTCGCCGCCACGATATTGATCGGCGACCTCATCACGCTGGTCTACAACCTGCTGGGCGGCGAACTGTCGCTGCGCTTCGTGCTCAAGGTGCTGGTGGTCGGGGTGATCGCCGGCGCGATCTTCGGCTACTACCTGCGCGAC
>JBOHYC010000005.1:0-10521 GCA_050737755.1 Lysobacter sp. | reverse complement strand
TATCCGGACAGGGGGTGTCGATGAAGACCGTGCTGGTAGCCAGTTCCAAGGGCGGCGTGGGCAAGACCACGATCGCCACCCACCTCGCCGCGCAGGCAGCGCTCGACGGCCTGAACACCGTGCTGGTCGACGCCGACCCGCAAGGCTCCTCGACGCGATGGGCGCAGCGACGCGCGGGCCTGGACAGCGCGGTGCTGCCGCTCGACGGCACCGCGCCACGCTGGCGCAGCCAGTTGCCGGGCGACACCGGCTTCGTGGTGATCGATGCCGCCGCCGGCGCGATGGCGCGTGACCTTGAACCGTTCCTCGCCGCCGCCAACGCGGTGGTGGTGCCAGTGCTGCCGTCGACGTTCGACATCGAAGCCAGCGTCGCCTTCCTCGATACCCTCGCAAAGCACCCGCGGGTGCGCCGCGGCGACCTGCAGGTGGGGCTGGTGGCCAACAAGCTGAAGCCGTGGACCAATTCCTCGCAGCAGGCCGTGGAACTGTTCAAGCAGTGGCCGTACCCGGTGGTCGCGCAACTGCGCGACAGCCAGGCCTACGTCTTCCTGTGCGGCATCGGCAAGAGCCTGTTCGACTACCATTCGGCGCAGGTGCGCGAACACCAGGCGGACTGGCAGCCGCTGCTGCGCTGGTTGAAGAAAGCCAGCTGAAGCGCCTGATGCAACAGCCGTCCGGAACCCAACGCCAGTCCACTCCGCCACCGAGGTCACCATGCGCGAACTGATCCTGCTCCGCCACGCCCACGCCGAATCCGCCACTGCCGGCCAGGCCGACCTCGACCGCCCGCTCTCGGCGGAGGGCCAGGCCGAGGCCGAGGCCGCCGGCAAATGGCTGGTGGAACAGAAGCTGGTGCCCGACTGCGTGCTGTGCTCGCCGTCGCGGCGCACCCGCGAGACCCTCGAAGCGGTGATGGGCGAAATCGGCTACGTCGAGCAGAAGGTCGACGACAGCATCTACGAAGCCGACCCCGGTGCGCTCATCGCACTGGCCGACCGCCACGCCGATGTCGACCGCCTGATGCTGGTCGGCCACAACCCCGGGCTGGAGCAATTGGCGGCACTGTTGCACAGCGGCCAGTCGGGTGATTACCGCGGCATGCCGCCGTGCGGCGTCGCGGTGCTCAGCATGCCGCGTGACGTTCCGCTGGAACCGGGCGTGGCCCGGCTCAGCGCGTTCTGGTGGCCGTGACGTTCAAGCAGCACTGGCTTGCCCTGGGGGTCGTGGGAGCGCTGGCATGGCCGGTGCTCGCCGCGCCGCCCGCGTCGACGCCGTTCGCGGCGACGGACTTCCGGCCCGGCGATTCGATCGGCTTCGATCCCGTCCACACCCGTTTCGGCTTCGAGCTGCGCACCCGCTGGGGCCAGCGCGTCGACGGCAGGTTCCCCGGCTATGACGGTGCGGTGCTGGTCCTGCCCGACGGCCGCCATCAGGTCCGGATCAGGCTGATGACCGCCGCGGTCGAGGTCGAAGGTTCGGAGCGCTACGCGGAACTCGCCCGCGGCGAGCGTTTTTTCGATTCCGCCAACTACCCGGTGATCGAGTTCGTCTCCGAACCGCACCCGGCCGAACTTGCCCACGATGGCGGCAAGTTGCGCGGCCGTTTGAGCATGCACGGCGTCAGCCGGATCGAGACCTTCGTGGTCGCCCCGACCACCTGCGCGCGCCCCGGCTGGGATTGCGACGTGGTCGCCAGCGGCAGCGTCGACCGCGACGACTACGGTCTGGACCAGTGGCGCCTGGCACTGACCGACAAGGTCAGCTTCGACATGCGCGTGCGGCTGCAGGCCGCGCCGCAGTGAGGCATTCCGGCTCACTGACGCCGCTGTTGCGGTTGGCGCTGGCGTGGCTCGCGCTGTCGCTGTCGGCCTGCGCCACGTTGTCGCCGCAGGAGGCCAGCCGCGCGATCGCGATCGCCGAGGCATCGCGCTCGACCGAGCTGACCTGCGAAGCCGCCGACGCCTGCGCGCAACCCTCGCCGCTGCACCACCTGGCCGGCCAGGCGTTCGCCGAATCGACCCCCGAGCAGCCACGGCATTACGCACTGCTGCTCGACCACGGCACCAACGCGCTGCTCGCGCGGGTCAACCTGATCCGCAGCGCGACCACCTCGATCGACCTGCAGACCTACATCTTCGACGAGGACGACGCCGGCCGGCTGATCCTCGACGAGCTGCTCGCCGCTTCGCGCCGCGGGGTGCAGGTGCGGCTGCTGATGGACCAGCTGGCCGCGCTGAAGCACATCGATACGCTCGCCGCGCTGGCCGGCAGCCACGTCAATTTCCGGGTGAAGCTCTACAACCCGGTGTTGAACCGCGCCCGGATCAGCTACCCGCAGTATCTGCTGGCGGCCGCCTGCTGCTGGCGCCAGCTCAACCAGCGCATGCACACCAAGCTGCTGCTGGTCGATGGCGCGGTCGGCATCATCGGCGGGCGCAACTACCAGGACGACTATTACGACTGGGACGACGAGTACAACTTCCGCGACCGCGACGTGCTCGCCGCCGGCCCGGTCGCGCGCGAGATGCGCGCCGACTTCGACATGTTCTGGTCCGACCGGCTCAGCGTGCCGCCGGCGCGGCTGGTGGATGTCGGCCAGTCGATCCTCGACAACGGCGTGCCGGTGTTGCCGCCGCACGTGTTCGAACGCCCCGAACGCGCCGCCGACATGCGCGCGCGCGCCGCCGACAGCGCGCTGGTGCAGGAACTGCTGGCCGACAGGGCGCTCGCGGTCGGCGAGGCCCGCTTCATATCCGACAGCCCGGCCAAGCACCGCATCGAGGATCCGGCACGGGTCGCGCAGGCATCGGGCTCATTGCGCGCGCTGATCGAGTCGGCACAAGAGGAAGTGCTGCTGCAGACGCCGTACCTGGTGCTGTCGGACGCCGCGCAGGAGATGTTCGAGCAGTTGCAGGAGCGTCCTGACCCGCCGCGGATCGTCGTCTCGACCAACAGCCTGGCCGCAACCGACGCGTTCATCGCCTACGCGCTGTCGTACAAGTACAAGCGCCGCTACCTGCGCGATTTCGGTTTCAACATCTACGAGTACAAGCCATTCCCCGAAGACGCGCCGATCGACCTGGCCGCGACCGGCGCGACCGTGCCCGAGTACCAGCCGAACCCCGAGCCCATCGCGACCCGGCCGCCCGACCGCGACAGCGTGCTGCGCACCGCGCGCTACCGGCAGCCGCTGCGGCCCGAGTATGGCGCCACCCGTTACCTTCGCCGCCAGGCCAACGAGCCGGTGCCGCTGAAGCGCGCCGGCGTGCGCATGGGCATGCATGCCAAGTCGCTGGTGATCGACGGCCGGATCGGCGTGGTCGGCACCCACAACTTCGACCCGCGCGGCGACCACTACAACACCGAGAGCGCGCTGGTGATCGAGGACCCGGCGTTTGCACAGGCACTCGAGGCGAGCATCCGCCGCGACATCAGCCCGGCCAACTCCTGGACGATCGCGCCACGCGACAAGGCGCCGGTGCTGTGGGGGCTGGAGTACTCGCTGGCCAAGGCCTCCGAATACCTGCCGATCTTCGACCTGTGGCCGGTGCGCTACGCCACCAGCTACGAGTACGTGCCCGGGCCCGACTGCCCCGAGCCGCTGCCGCCGGACGACCCCGGCTTCCGCGACTGCTACCGCCCGGTCGGCGACTTCCCCGGTGTCAACATGGCGATCAAGGGCCTGCCGACCCGGTTGTTCACCGCCTTCGGCGCCGGCCTCGCCCCGATCCTGTAACGCCGCGCCCGGCGGTTCCTTCGCCCCGGCGCCATGACTGTAGGAGCGACGTAAGTCGCGAACTCCTCGGCCTACCGATACGCGAACCAGCGCGCATTCCCGCGTCGGCGCGACTGATCTTCTTCAGGCCTCCCCTGCCGTCAGTCATCCCAACCCTGCGGCCGTTTTGCCCATCCCACCTCCCGTGCTCCGGGAAGACCACCCCATTCCAGACCCTGCCTCCAGTGGGGTGACTTCCGGCACATGGTGCTACAACAGCGGTGTTGTACTTTACCAACACACCGAGTCACCAACTCCCCCGACCGCAAGGAAAAACACCATGAACGCCTACCGCTTCGCCACCTCCAACCCGACCACCCCGACCTTCAGCCCGAGCGCGACCGCCAACCGTCCCGCCGCCGCCAACACCCCGTCGCGCCCGCCGCACCGCGAGCGTGCCTTCGGCGTCGGCTACGGCACCAGCAGCGGCTATGCCAGCAACCGCAGCTACGTCTCCAACAACGTCGTCCCGCTGTTCCGCTGCGTCTGAGCGATCCGGGGGGATCCCGCTTGACCCGCCCAGCCCGTTCGATGACCAAGTCGCAAACCCCGGGATCGACCCGCTGACGTCTCCCCTGTCAGCCGGCCGGTCCCGGGCTTTTTTCGCAAGGAGCGCCGTCCCATGCCACGGATAGTCAAACGCGCACTGCTGCTGGTTTCCCTGCTCGCGGCTGTGGGCGCCATCGCGCTGCTGGTCCTGCTGTCGTGCGCCACGGTCGAGACCACGGCCCGCGGCGCGCCAACCCGGTTCCGGGTCCCGCTTGGCGTCGGGGATATCGCGTTCCCGTTGTATGCCGCCACCGGGCGGCAGGTGGTTCTGCCTGGCCTGCTCGACGGGCCGATCGTCCGGCGCGACGGCAACGGCGCGTGGTCGGCCACGTGGTTCTGCGAGGACGATGTCGGGCAAGCGCGCGGGCGCGGCGACCAGTTACAGATCGACTGCGCGGGCCGGCGGCATTCCTTCGTGCTGGATGACCCCGGCGTACCGGCCGCCGTGGCGCAAATGCCCGGCCGGGTAGCGGTGCTCAGTGACCTGGAAGGCAATGCCGCATTCCTCGACAGGGCGCTGCGCAAGCTCGGCATCGTCGACGCCACCGGCGGCTGGGATTACGGCAGCGGCCATCTGGTGGTTCTTGGCGACTCGGTTGATCGCGGTCGCGATGTCTTCGCCGTGCTCTGGCGCCTGCATGGCCTGGCCGCGCAGGCGGACGCGGCCGGTGGCGCGGTGCACGTGTTGCTGGGCAACCACGAGCAGTACCTGCTGCGCACCAATCCCACCCGCGCCAACCCCGACCACCTGCATGCTCTGAACATGATGGGCGGTTACCGTCACGCGTTCGCCGACGACACCGTGATCGGTCATTGGCTGCGGCGGCAACCGGTCGCGCTGAAGCTGGGGTCGGTGCTGTTCGTGCACGGTGGCGTCGCCCCGGAGGTCGTGCGGTCCGGGTTGTCGGTCGAACAGCTCAACGCCGCGATGCGTGCGTACTGGACGCGGCGGGAAAGCGGCCGCTCGATACCGCTGGACGCCGTGATCGGCCCGACCGGAGTTACCCAGTACCGCGGCTACTTCCGCGGCCTAGAAGGACGCTACCCAGCTGCTACTACAGCCGACGTGCAGCAGGCGCTGGAGCAGTTCGACGCCAGCGAAATCGTGGTCGCACACACGCTGGTCGAACAGGTCCAAAGCCTGCACGACGGGCGGATACGCGCGGTGGACGTCAACAGCGACGAATCCCGCCCGGGGGTGCTGGTCTACGAGGACGGCGTCGCCCGGGTGGTCGACCTCGGCATACCGCGCGGCATCGACCGGAACGAGGAGCGCACGTTCCGCGAGTTCAGCCTCGCCGACCCCGCCGATCGCGCGTTGCTGTGGGGCATGTGCCGGGACATCCGCCGGCTGTCGGCGCTGCCGTATCCGTACTGAGGACGCGCGTACCGTTCGCCCCGGAACGCGAGCTCGGCTATCGTGGCCGGATGGACAACACCACAACCATCGGCGCCTCGCCGTTCCGCCGCGAGACCAGCGTCGAACGCCTCAACCAGCTCTCGCGCGGCACCGCAATGGAGCCGTTGGGCATCGTTTTCACCGAGATCGGCCACGACTTCGTGCGCGGCACCATGCCGGTCGACGAACGTACCCGCCAGCCCTACGGCCTGCTGCATGGCGGCGCCTCGGTGCTGCTGGCCGAAACCCTCGGCAGCAGCGGCGGCAACCTGTGCGTGCCCGAGGGCAAGGTCTGCGTCGGCATCGAGATCAACGCCAACCACGTGCGCGCCGCGCGCGACGGCATCGTCATCGGCACGGCGCGACCGGTGCATGTGGGTGGTCGCACCCAGGTCTGGGAAATCCGGATCGAGGACGAGGCCGGCGAGCTGGTGTGCATCTCGCGCCTGACGCTGGCGGTGATCAGCGCGCGTTGAGTGGGGTGGTGATGCGGACCACGTGGGGCCTGCTCCCCGGGGATCGCAGCGGCCGCCCCTGTAGGAGCGACGTAAGTCGCGAATGCACTGGTCGGTCCGGAGCGTGGATGTTGGCTTGCGTGGACGTGGCCCGAAGCCCGCTGCGAGCGCCCTCGTTGCGGCCAACGGTCAGCGCGTTCGGCCACCGCGAGGAGATCGCGACTTACGTCGCTCCTACATGCGGGTGCTGGTTGGTTCCGATGTGCCGGGCGATGCCAGCTGCCGGGCGATCCAGCGCTCCGCGTAGCCATCCAGCCGGGAATTCTCGATGAAGCCGCAATGGCCGCCCCAGGGCGAGACCTCCAGCCGCGCGCTGTCCGGCAGTTGAAGGCGCTCGAAGTCGGCGAACGGGATCACCGGGTCGTCGACCGCGGTCAGGATGCTCGCGGGTACCTGCAGGCCGGCCAGCCGATCGCCGGCGATGTTGTAGCCGTCGAAATAACGATCGATGGTGCCGAAATCGGTGTGGCGCTCGACCAGCCACTGGGTCAGTGGCCGCATGCGCTGGCCGAGCACGCGGTTGTCGAAGTCGTGCCGTTGCGGGAACAGCGCGCGCTTGCGCGCCAGCGAGCTGCGCCACTTGCGCTCGAAATGCCACAGGTAGAACGGCAGCCCGGTTTCCATCGCGTCCATCGTCCGCGCCGGGTCGAGCACCGGGCAGACCGCGGCGACGTGCGCCAGCTGCAGTCCCGCACCGGGCGCACGCAACGCCAGCCGCAACGCGAAGTTGCCACCCAGCGAGTAACCGGCCACCACCATCGGCCGCACCGGGAAGCGCCGGACGACATCCTTCGCCGCCAGTACCACCTCGTCGATCCGGCACGAGTGGAAGATGTCCTCGTTGAGGTGGTGGGTGTCGCCGTGGTCGCGGAAGTTGAGCCGGAATACCTCGAAGCCGTCCGCCAGTAATTCGGCCGTGGTCAGTCGCATGTAGCTCGACTCGACGCTGCCTTCCCAGCCGTGCAGCAGCAGGGCAAGCCCACGCGGCACGGCGACATCCGGCCGCGCGCTGTGCAGACCCTGCAGGCGCACGCCATCACCGCCGTCGACCAGGTGCTCGGTGGTCACCGCGCTGCTGGCCGCGATTCGGGCCTGGCCGACACGCCGTCGCGCGTTGCTGGAACCGAGCGCCGATTGCAGGTGGGCGTTGCGCAGCCAGCGCGGCGGGCGGTAGTCGCTCGCGTCCGTCATCGCCGCGCCATCGCGGCGATGATCCGCTCGCGCGCGAGCTCGGCGATGCGGCGCCGGCCCTCGGCCTCGCCCGGCGCGATCGGGTCGAGGAAATGCACCTCCGCGACGCGTCCCGGCTCACCCAGCAGGCGCAGGAAGTTGCCGAGGAAGTGCTCCCCGCGCGCGAACGCGACCACGGTCTGCGCCGAACCGCCCGCGCCATAGCGCAATGCCACCGGCTGCACCGGCACTCCGGCCTCGACCGAGGCCAGGAAAATCCGCGCGTGGAACGGCCCGATCTCGCCGCCGCCACGGGTGCCGCCTTCGGGGAATACCCCGACCGAGCGGCCGTTGCGCAGCCGCGCCAGCATCTCGTGGAGCACGCCGCCGAGCGACTCGGTGCTGCCGCGCGCATGGAAGATGGTTTCGGCACGGCTGGCCATCCAGCCGACCACCGGCCAGCTGCGGATCTCGCGCTTGGCGACGAAACCCATCATCCGCTGGCTGTGCAGCGCCTCGATATCGATCCAGCTGACATGGTTGGCGACGAACATGGTCGCGCCGGACAACGGCGTACCGAAGCGCCGCATGCGGAAGCCGAACACCCGCATCAGCCCGGCCGACCAGGCCCGCACCAGCCGGTGGTCGACGCGTTCACCGCCGATCATCCTGCCGCCCGACAACGGCATCAGCAGCAACACCACCGGCAGGTCGACCAGCAGGTGCCAGGCCAGCATCGGTACGCGGTAGAGATAGCGGAAACTACGTGCCAGCGGCGCATTCATCATCGCGATCATACCGAAGCGGGCTGGCGGGAAACGGGTCGGCCGGCAGGCAACCGCTACAATCGCGGGCTGTCATTGAACCCCGAGCTTTCCATGCACGAACCGATCATCGACGCCCTGCGCCGCGGCGCCGCCGACGAGGCCCTGGCCGCCGCCCGCGAGGCCGTCGCCGCCGAGCCGCAGGATTCCACGGCGCAACGCCTGCTGGCCAGTGCGCTGCGGCTCTCAGGCGATCGGGAAGGCGCTATCGCCGCGATCGACCACGCCATTGCGCTGGCGCCCGACGACGCCAACCTGCACCTCGACCGCGCCGGCCTGCTATTGAAAGAGCGCCAGCTCGACGAGGCCGAAGCCGCGCTCGCGCGCAGCATCGGGCTCGACCCCAACCAGTTCCCGGCGTACATCGTGCAGGCCCAGCTTGCGCTCGGTCGCGGCGAGCTCGACGAGGCCGAACGGCTGACCCGCACTGGCGCCCGGATCGCGCCGGACCACCCGCAGATCGCCGCGCTGGAAGGCACCCTGGCGCTGCGTCGCGGCGACGCGGACCGCGCGCTGGCAATCCTCAGCCAGGCCTCCGAACGCTTCCCCGGCGAGCCGACCCTGCGCCACGCGCTCGGCTTCGCCTATCTCGCCAAGGGTCACCTCGCGTTCGCCGAGCAGGCATTCCGCAAGTTGCTCGAAGGCCAGCCGGGTTCGCTGCCGCTGCGCGCATTGATCGCCGACCTGCTGCGCCGGCAGGGCCGCCCCGGCGAGGCCGCCGATGAACTCGCGCCGCTGCTCGACAACCCCGCCGCGACCCCGGCGATGCGCCGCACCGTCGGCGAGATGCAGTTGCAGGCCGGCCGCAACGAGCAGGCCCGCGACCTGCTGGTCGATGCCGTCACCGCCCAGCCCGATGACCGCCGTGCGGTCGCTGCGCTGGTCGAGGCCTGGCAGCGGCTCAAGGACACCGACACCGCCCGCGCGACGCTCGACACCCTGCTTGCCGCGCACCCGCAGGCCGTTGCCCTGTGGCACGCGCGGCTGGCGTTCGAGGAGTTCGCCGGCGACGCTGCGCGCCAGGTGCTCACGCGCTGGCAGGAAGCAATGCCCGGCTTCGTGCCCGCGCTGGAAGCGCAGATCGCCCTGCACGACGCCAACGACGAATTCGACCAGGCCGAGGCGACCGCACGCCGGATCATCGAGCTGCAACCCGGCCATGCCCGCGCCGAACTGCGCCTCATCGACGCCGAACTCAAGCGCGATCCCGACGAGGCGATCAACCATGTCGAGCGACTGATCGCCAAGGCCGAAGGTGACGCAGCCAAGCGCAACCTGCGCCAGCTCATGGGCCGCACCCTCGACATCGCCGGCCAGCCCGACGCGGCCGCCGCGACGTGGGCCGAGCTGCACGCCGAAGTGGTGCCGGAGCGGCTGCCGCTGCCGCAGCCCAGCGCGCCGCGCGCGGAGTGGCCAGACCAGACCGTGCTCGACCAGCCCGCCGCCGCGGTGGTGCTGCTGTGGGGCGCGCCGGGTTCGCTGGTCGAGCGCGTCGCCGCCACCCTCGCAAATGCCGGTGCGCCGGTACGCGCGGATCGTTTTGGCGCGCAGCCGCCGACCGACCTGTTCCAGCGTTACCTGACCATCGACGGTCTGGCCGGTGGTTCGGCCGACCCGGCCGCACTGGTTGCCGAGTGGCGCGCGGAGCTGCCCGCGCGCGGAATCAAGGACGGCCAGGTGTTCGACTGGCTGCTGTGGTGGGACAACGCCGCGCTGCTCGCGCTTCGCCCGCACCTGCCCGAGGCGATGTTGCTGGTGGTGCTGCGCGACCCGCGCGACATGCTGCTGGACTGGCTCGCGTTCGGCGCCCCGGCGCCGTTCGCGCTGGAAACCCCGGAAGCCGGCGCGCAGTGGCTTGCACAGGTGCTCGGCCAGGTCGCCGACCTGCACGAACAGGACCTGCTGCCGCACCGCCTGCTGCGGATGGACGGCATCGCCGAGGACCCCGCCGGCATCGCCACCGCACTCGCCGGCGCCCTGCAGACCCGCCTGCCCGTCCCTCCGCGCCAGGCCATGGGCCCCAGCCGCTTCCCCGCCGGCCACTGGCGTGCATTCGCCGAGCCGCTGGGCGAAGCGTTCAAACTGCTGGAGCCGGTCGCACGCCGGCTGGGCTACATCGAGGATTGATGTCGCCCCGGGACGTCGTGCGGTCGCCCCGACGCTGCGCACCCGCCTTGTGTAGGAGCGACGTAAGTCGCGAACGCACGGCGATCCCGGGTATCAGTGGAATCGCGACTCACGTCGCTCCTACATCGAAGCACAGTGCATGACGGCCGGACGCGCCCACCC
>JBOHYC010000004.1:0-5856 GCA_050737755.1 Lysobacter sp. | reverse complement strand
CGCTGCCCTCGCCTTCGGCGGTTTCAATAATCGCGCCCATCGCGCTGCGGCCCTGGCCGTGCCAGCGCTCGATCAGTTCATCGATCTCGGAGCGCAGGGCGACGCTGGCGTGGACCTCGCGGCCGGTTGCCAGTTGCACCGCATCAAGCGTGTAGGTGTCCTGCGGGTCGGCGGCGAGGATGGCGACGCTGGTGTCGGTCTCCGCGACCGGGCAGACCGCGAACTGCTTCATGAAGCGGGGCGAGAGTGCCACGCCCTCGGGAGGCAGTTCCGGCATGGTCTTGGCACTGACCAGCGGCAGGTCGAGCACCGCGGCGACGGTCTCGGCGTGGTCGCGTTCGGACACCAGCCCGAGCCGGGTCAGCAATGCCAGCAGGCTGCCGCCGGTTTCGGCCTGCAGCCGGCGCGCGCGACCGAGGTCGGCCTCTTTCAGCCGACCCTTGACGAGCAACGCGTCGACGATCCGGTCCTCGACCGGATTCGCGTCGCCCGCGTGGCCGTCCAACCGGCGCTCGTCCGTGCCGCCCGCAATGGCGTCTGCTGCTGCGTCCACACCGCCCTCCAAAGCCGTGAACGCCCGACTTTAGCAGGTTGGCCGGGGACGATTTCCTGCCTCAGTCGACGAATATCCGGGCGTTGCGGAACATCCGCAGCCAAGGCGAATCCTCGCCCCACTCGCGCGGCGCCCAGCTCAGGTTGGCGCTGCGCGGGGTGCGTTCCGGGTGCGGCATCAGGATGGTCGTGCGGCCGTCGGCGCTGCTCAGGCCGGCGATGGCGTCGGCGGAACCGTTGGGGTTGCCCGGGTACTGGCTGGCGGGCGTGCCGTCACCGTCGATGTAGCGCAATGCGGTGCGTGCTGCGGTCCGGTCGAGGTTGCTGGCGAAACTGGCCCGGCCCTCGCCATGCGAGACCACGATCGGGATCCGCGATCCGGCCATGCCGCGCAGGAACAGCGACGGCGACTCGACCACTTCGACCAGGCTCAACCGCGCCTCGAACTGCTCGCTGCGGTTGCGCAGGAATACCGGCCAGTGCTCGGCGCCGGGGATGATCGGCTTGAGCTGACTGAGCATCTGGCAGCCGTTGCAGACACCGAGCGCGAAACTGTCATCGCGCGCGAAGAACTCCGCGAACTGGTCGCGCAATGCACTGCGCTCGAGGATGCTGGTCGCCCAGCCGCGACCCGCACCGAGCACGTCGCCGTAGCTGAAGCCACCGCACGCGGCGAAACCCTTGAAGTCGGCCAGTTGCACCCGACCGGCGATCAGGTCGCTCATGTGCACGTCGAACGCCTCGAAACCGGCGCGGTCGAACGCCGCCGCCATCTCGATCTGGCCGTTGACGCCCTGCTCGCGCAGGATCGCGACCTTGGGCCGTGCACCAATGTTGATAAACGGCGCGGCGATGTCTTCGGCCGGGTCGAAACCGAGCTTCGGCACCAGTCCCGTTGCATTGAAATCGCGCGCAGCCACGCGCTCCTCGTCGGCGCACTCGGGGTTGTCGCGCAGCTTCTGCATCGCGTGGCTGGTCGACCACCACGCGTCGAACAGTTCGTCCCAGCGCCATTCGGCGAGGGTCTTGCCGTCCTCGCGGATGCGGACGGTAGCGGCGGTGGTCGGCTTGGCGATGCGCTGGGCGCAGTCGATCAGGCCGTGCCGCGCGACCAGGTCGGCGAAGTCGGCGCGGTCCTCGGCAGTGATCTGCACGATCGCGCCGAGTTCCTCGTTGAACAGGGTGCGGAACGGGTCCTCGCCCCAGCCATCGAGGTTGATCTCCAGCCCGAGGTGCGAGCAGAACGCCATCTCGCACAGCGCCGCGAACGCGCCGCCGTCGGAACGGTCGTGGTAAGCCTGCAGCAGGTTGGCTTCGCGCGCCTCGCGGATCAGCTCGAAGAAGTCGCGCAGGCGCTGCGGGTTGTCGAGGTCGGGCACGCCGGCGTTGCGTCGGCCATCCTCGGAGGGCTGCCCGGCAAACGCGGGCAACGAGGTTTCGGGACCGCCGTTCCGGCCGACCGCATCCGGATGCACCTGCGCCAGCACCGAACCGCCCAGGCGCTGCTTGCCGGCACCCAGGCCGATCAGCCACAGCTCGGAATCGTCTTCTCGGTTCAACAGCGGGGTCAGTTGCTGGCGCACGTCGACCACCGGCGCGAACGCGCTGACGATCAGCGACACCGGCGACACCGATTTGTGCGCCTCGCTGTCACCGTCTTCGTTGCGAGCCTGCCACTGCGCCTGCATCGACAGCGAATCCTTGCCGACCGGGATGCTGAGTTCGATCTGCGGGCACAGCTCGATGCCGACCGCGCGGACCGCGTCGAACAGCAGCGCGTCCTCTCCGTCATGGCCGGCCGCGGCCATCCAGTTGGCCGAAAGCTTGACCCGGTTCAGCGACTCGACCGGCGCCGCGCACAGGTTGGTGATCGCCTCGCCGACCGCCATCCGCGCCGCGGCAGCGGCGTCCAGCAGGGCCAGCGGGGTGCGCTCGCCGATCGCCATCGCCTCGCCGGTGAAGCCGTGGAAACCGGCGAAGGTGATCGCGCAATCGGCCACCGGCACCTGCCACGGCCCGACCATCTGGTCGCGCGCGGTCAGGCCGCCGACGCTGCGGTCGCCAATGGTGATGAGGAACTGCTTGGAGCCGACGGTCGGGTGCGACATCACCCGCAATGCGGCGTCGTGCAGGTCAAGCCCGCTCCAGTCCAGCGACGGCCACGGCGCGTCGTCGGGACGGCGGGTATCGCGCTGCGTCTTCGGCGCCTTGCCGAACAGCAGGTCCATGGGGAGGTCGATCGGCCAGTCCCGTGCCGTCGCATCATCGCCGTACACGCTGTCGACGGTGGCGCCGTAGCTGACCACCAGCCGCTCCTCGGCGGTGGCATGGCCGACCACCGCAAACGGGCAACGCTCGCGCTCGCAGATCGCGGCGAACTCGGCGACGCGCTCGACCGGCAGGCCGAGCACGTAACGTTCCTGCGACTCGTTGCACCACAGCTGCATCGGCGACAGCGAAGGGTCGTCGCTGGGCACCTTGGCCAGGTCGATGACACCGCCAAGCGCGGAGTCGTGCAGCAGCTCCGGGATCGCGTTGGACAGGCCGCCGGCGCCGACGTCGTGCGCGCTGGCGATCGGATTGGCGTCGCCGAGCGCGACGCAGCGGTCGATTACTTCCTGGCAGCGTCGCTCCATCTCCGGGTTATCACGCTGCACGCTGGCGAAGTCGAGCGCCTCGTGGCTGTCGCCGGACGCGACCGAGCTGGCCGCGCCACCGCCGAGGCCGATCAGCATCGACGGCCCGCCGAGCACGATGACGGCGTAGCCAGGCTTGAGGCCGAGCTTCTCGACCTGGCTGCGGTCGATCGCGCCGAGACCACCGGCGAGCATGATCGGCTTGTCGTAGGCACGCGCGTGTGCGCCCTCGTCGAGTTCGAACGTCCGGAAGTAACCGGTCAGGTTGGGCCGGCCGAATTCGTTGTTGAACGCGGCCGCGCCGATCGGGCCGTCGAGCATGATCTCCAGCGCCGGTGCCATCCGCGGGTTCAGCGCGCGCTCGCCTTCCCACGGCTGCGCCAGGGTCGGGATGCGCAGGTGCGAGACGCTGAAGCCGCTCAGGCCCATCTTCGGCTTGCCGCCGCGTCCGGTCGCTCCCTCGTCGCGGATCTCGCCGCCGTTGCCGGTGGACGCGCCGGCAAACGGTGAGATCGCGGTCGGGTGGTTGTGGGTTTCGACCTTGATGCAGAACGCCGACTCGACCGGTGCCTCGGCGCGGTAGCCGCCGGTTGCAGGATCGGGACGGAAGCGCTGGCTTTCATAGCCGGCAACCACTGCGGCGTTGTCGCTGTACGCCGACAGGGTGTTCTCCGGCGTCTGCGCGTGGGTGTGCTTGATCATCTTGAACAGCGAGGTGGCCTGCTCATACCCGTCGATGGTCCACGACGCGTTGAAGATCTTGTGCCGGCAATGCTCGGAATTGGCCTGCGCGAACATCATCAGTTCGACGTCGGACGGCTCGCGGCCCAGCGCGGCGTAGCGCTCGCGAAGGTAGGCGATCTCGTCATCGGCCAGGGCCAGGCCAAGGCGGCCATTGGCGGTTTCCAGATCGGCCAGCGCGATGCGCTCCAGCTCGCCGCGCGCGGGCACTTGGAACAGCGCGGCCGCATCGTCGCGCGACTCAAGCAGCGACTGGGTCATCGGGTCGTGCAGAACCTTGGCCAGCTCGCCCTGGGTGGCCGCGTCGACCGGCCAGCCCTGCAGGTCGTAACGGGTGCCGCGCTCGACCCGCTGCACCGGCAGGTTGGCACCGTGTAGCAACTCGGTGGCCTTGCTGGCCCACGGCGACAACGTGCCGAGACGTGGGGTGACGTAGCGCGAGACCGCGCCGTCGGCGCGCGTGGCGGCATCGGGTTCGGCCTGCAGGATCCGCCGCAGCGCGGCGGCGTCCGGGGTCGCATCGGGCTCGGGTTCGACCCAGTAGACCGGCCATGCGTCGAGCAGGCGGATGTGCGGGTGAAGGGCCTGGAGACGGGCTTGCAGGCGTTCGCGGCGGAACGCGGACAGGGCGGAAGCGCCCTCGAGGACGATCATGTCCGGGGAACCGTTAGGTCGACGGGGCCGGCTATTGTAGGGCAGTCGCCTTCCGTCTGCGGAATCAGGCGCCGGCCACGGCCTTGTTGTCCGCGGCCAGCTTGTCCAGCGCCTCGCGCAGCGCCTTCGGCGGCACGTAGCCACCCAGCTGGGTGCCGTCCTCGGCCAGGATCATCGGGGTGCCGGTCAGGCCGGCGCGCTGGCCGACGTTGTACTGCATGGTCACGGTGTTCTTGCAGTCCTTGTCGGTGACCTTGCCGCTGGTCTTGGCTTCGGTCAGCGCCTTCTTGCGGTCGCTGGCGCACCACACCGAAACCATCTTCTCGAAGTCCTCGCTGCCGATGCCCATCCGCGGGAACGCCAAGTACTCGACCGCGATGCCCTGCGCGTTGTACTCGGCGATCTCGCTGTGCAGCTTGCGGCAGTAGCCGCACTCGACATCGGTGAACACGGTGACGGTGTGCACCGGGTTCGGCGGCGCGAACACGATCCGCTCGCTCTGCGGGATCGTCGCCAGCAGCTTGGTGCGCATGCCGGCCAGCGCGGCCTCGCTGAGGTTCCTCTTGGCGTGCGTGTCGAACAGCGCACCACCGGCGCCGGGCAGGAACAGGTACTGGCCGTCGTCGCTGACGTAAATCACCTGACCGCCGACGATCGCTTCACGGAAGCCCGGCAGCGGCGCTGCGGTGACGCTTTCGACCTCGACGTTCGGGTTGAGCTGGGCAATGGCGTCGACCGCGCGGGCCTCCGCGGTCCCGGCCGCAGGCCTGGCCACTGCAGGGGTGGCGGCAGCCGGCTTGGCCTGGTCGGCCTGCGGAGTCTTGGCACAGGCGGAGAGACTGAGCGCGCCGAGCGCGGCGACGAGGAGGATGCGCTTCATCGGGTGTCCTGGAGGTGGGGGCGGTGGTTCGACCACCCCGGTAGATAGATGCCCGATTGTTGCATGCGCCGGCTGTACGGATCGGGGCGTCTACCCGCGCGGGTGGTGCTTGGCGTGCAACTGCTTGAGCTGCTCGCGTGCCACCAGCGTGTAGATCTGGGTGGTCGACAGCGAGCTGTGGCCCAGCAGCATCTGCAGCGCGCGCAGGTCGGCGCCGTGGTTGAGCAGGTGGGTGGCGAAACTGTGGCGCAGGCCGTGCGGGCTGATCCGCGCCGGATCGATCCCGGCCACCGCGGCATGGCGCTTGACCAGTTGCCACAACTGCTGGCGGCTGGGCGCCTCGCCATCGACGCCGATGAACAGCGGCGCCAGCGCGCGCTTGCCGGCCAGTTG
>JBOHYC010000003.1:0-3540 GCA_050737755.1 Lysobacter sp. | reverse complement strand
CGCAAGCGCGGCGACTGGTGGAAGTGGAAGGTCGACCCGCTCACCGTCGATGCGGTGCTGGTCTATGCGCAGTCCGGCTCGGGACGGCGCAGCACGCTCTATACCGACTACACCTTCGCGCTGTGGGACGGCGATGCGCTGGTGCCGGTTGCCAAGGCGTACTCGGGCCTGGACGACAAGGAAATCCTGCAACTGGATCGCTGGATCCGCGCGAACACCGTGGAACGCTTCGGCCCCGTTCGCTCCGTGGCGCCGGAGCACGTGTTCGAACTCGGCTTCGAAGGCGTCAACGTGTCGAAGCGCCACAAGTCCGGCGTGGCGGTGCGTTTCCCCCGGATCCTTCGCTGGCGAACCGACAAGCCGGCGTCGGAGGCGGACCACGTCGATGCGTTGCGGGCGCTGGCGCGGTGAATCCCGACGCGACCCCGCGCCGACGCCGCGGCGCCGACGCGCCCTTGCTGGACTGGTTCGCGGTACGTGGTTGGCGGCCGGCTGCGTTCCAGCGCGAGGCGTGGCGCCGTTACCGTGCCGGTGAATCCGGCCTGCTGGTCACGCCCACCGGCAGCGGCAAGACGCTCGCCGCGCTCGGCGGTCCGTTGCTGCAGGCGCTGAAGCTCGGCGACGCGGCCCCGCCAAAACGGGCAAAGGCCGGTATGCCTCCGCGCCTGCGGTTGCTGTGGATCACGCCGTTGCGCGCCCTGGCCACCGATACCGTGCGCGCGATGCAGGAGCCCATCACCGCACTCGGCGTGCCCTGGACCGTGGCAATGCGGACCGGAGACGCCAGCGCCCGCGATCGCCGCCTGGCCCGCAAGGGACTGTCGGACGTGCTCGTCACCACGCCCGAATCCTTCGCCCTGATGCTGTCGTATCCCGACGCCCCGCAGTTGCTGGCCGGTGTCCGTGGCGTGGTGGTCGACGAGTGGCACGAACTGCTGGGCAACAAGCGCGGCGTGCTGCTGCAGCTGTGCTTGGCGCGACTGCGGGCGATCGCCCCGGCGGCGCCGGTGTGGGGGCTGTCAGCCACGCTGGGCAATCTGGAGGAGGCGCGGGACGTGCTGCTGCCACACGCGCCCGACGCGGCGATCGTGGCGGCACCGCGTCGTCGCAGGATGACCGTGGAGACGCTGTTGCCCGGCGAGGGCGAGCGCTTTCCGTGGGCGGGGCACCTGGGGTTGTCGCAGCTGCAGCGCGTGGCGGCGGTCCTGCAACGTGCGCGATCGAGCCTGCTGTTTACCAACACGCGCTCGCAGGCCGAGCTGTGGCATCGCGCGCTGCAGTCGGTGTGGCTCGACGACCCGGCGACGCTCGCGCTGCACCACGGCTCGCTGGACAGTTCGTTGCGCGCGGTCGCCGAGGCCGGCCTGCGCGACGGCAGCGTGCGCTGCGTGGTCGCGACCTCCAGCCTGGACCTCGGCGTGGATTTCCCGGCGGTCGACCAGGTGCTGCAGGTGGGCAGTCCCAAGGGCATGGCCCGGCTGCTGCAGCGCGGCGGTCGTGCCCGGCACCGGCCGGGCGAAGCGGGGCACGTGGTCTGCGTGCCGACCCACGCGCTGGAGCTGGCCGAATACGCCGCCGCGCGGGTGGCGTTGTCGCACGGCCGCATCGAGGCCCGGCCGCCGCCACGGCTGTCGCTGGACGTGCTCGCCCAGCACTGCGTGACGCTGGCGCTGGGCGGCGGGTTCGATCCGGACCGGTTGCTGCGGGAAGTGCGTGGTACCCACGCCTACGCCGACCTGTCGGACGCCGCATGGCAGGCCGTGCTCGACTTCATCGTCCGCGGCGGCAGCGCGCTCGAGCACTATCCCGACTACCGTCGGGTGGTCCGCGACGACGATGGCTGCTACCGCGTGCACGATCGCCGCATCGCGTTCCGCCATCGGTTGTCGATCGGCATCATCACCAGCGATGGCAGCGTGCAGGTGCGCTTCGCCAAGGGCGGCCATCTGGGCTCGGTGGAGGAGGGCTTCATTGGCCGACTCAAGCCGCGCGACCGCTTCCAGTTCGCCGGGCGCACGCTGGAGCTGGTGCAGTTGCGCGACATGACGGCGTACGTGCGCATCGCAAGGCGCGCCGATGGTCGGGTGCCGCGCTGGCAGGGTGGACGGATGCCGCTGTCGAGCGAACTCGGCGAGGAGGTCGAGGCGATCCTTTCCGCGCCACCGCAGAGCCCGGAAATGCGCGCGCTGCAACCGCTGCTCGACCTGCAGGAGCGCCTGTCGGAACTGCCGACCCCCACACGCTGCTGGTCGAAGCGGTGAAGAGCCGCCAGGGCTGGCATGTCTTCATGTTCCCGTTCGCCGGCCGCGCCGTGCACGAGGGGCTGTCGGCCTTGCTGGCGCTGCGCTGGGGGCGTGAGGCGCCCAATACGTTTGGATGGGCGGTCAACGACTACGGCCTGGTGCTGACCGCGCAGGCGGAAGCGTGGCCGACACCGGCGTTGCTGGCCCGCCTGCTGTCGCCCGATGGCTTGATGGAGGACCTGCGCGAGAGCCTCAACCTGGCCGAACTGGCCCGCCGGCAGTTCCGCGAGATCGCCCGCGTAGCCGGATTGCTGCCGCCATCGCTGCCGGGCCGGGCGGCGCGCTCGCTGCGGCAGTTGCAGGCGTCGAGCAGCCTGCTGTTCGATGTCCTTCGCCAGCACGACCCCGGGCACGTGCTGCTGGCCCAGGCCGAGCGCGAGGTACTCGACGCGCAACTCGAAGTCCGGAGCCTGCGCGAGGTACTGCAACGCTGCCGCGACCGCGTGCTGGCGCTGCACCGGCCACGCAGCCTGACCCCGCTGGCATTCCCGCTGTGGGCCGAGGCCATTCGCGGGCAACTCAGTACCGAGGACTGGCGCACCCGGGTGGCGCGGGCCGCCCAGCAACTGGAGAAACGGCATGCCGGGCGCGCTTGAATTCGAGCTCGGCGGCGAGTCGGTTCTCGCACTCGCCGACCGCGCCCTGTACTGGCCAGCGCGGCGGCGCCTGCTGATCGCCGACCTCCATCTTGGCAAGGGCAACATCCTGCGCTCGGCCGGCATACCGGTGCCCAGTGGCGGCACCGGCAACGACCTGGCGCGCCTGGATGCATTGCTGCGGCTCACCGGCGCTCGCGAGTTGTGGATCCTCGGCGATTTCCTGCACGGCGCGCGCCACACCGATGTCGAACAGGCATGGATCGCGCTGCGCGAATGCCATCCACGGGTGGAGGTTGCGGTGCTTGTTGGCAACCACGATCGCGCCCTGCGCACCGGCACCTTGGGCGTCGAATTGCTGCGTGGGGACGCGGTTGATGGACCGTTCCGCTTCCGTCATGAACCGCTGGCCAGTCCGCAAGCGAGCAGTGGCCACGTCGTGTGCGGCCATCTGCACCCCGTGGTGGCGTTGCCGGGATTGCCGCGTCGCTACCCGGCATTCCTGCTCGCTGACGGACAGACGGTACTGCCGGCGTTCTCGCTCTTCGCCGGCGGCTGGCGGGTCGACGAAGGCCACGCGCGGTGGATCGCCTGTGCCGGTGGCGAGCTTGTCGCGCATGCAGGTCCATCGCGACCCGGCC
>JBOHYC010000002.1:0-9329 GCA_050737755.1 Lysobacter sp. | reverse complement strand
AGGCCGTGCGCGGCGATCTGCACCGCGCGCCGGGCCAGGTCGAGCACGGTGCCGTCCCGGAACGGCAGCTTGAACGCGTGCTTCGGCACGCCGTCGCGCAGCGCGTGGATTTCGGCAAGGCTGAAGTCCTTGACCAGGTCCCACGCCGCGTCGAGCGCGGTGTCGTCGTACAGCAGGCCAGTCCAGAACGCCGGCAGCGCGCAGATGCGGTTCCACGGGCCGGAATCGGCGCCGCGCATTTCCAGGTACTTTTTCAGCCGCACCTCGGGGAATGCGGTGGTGCTGTGGTCAGCCCAGTCCTGCAGCGTCGGGGTGTGTCCTGGATATGCAGGCAACTTGCCGTCGAGATAGTCGCGGAACGACTGCCCGGCCGCGTCGATGTAGGCGCCGTCGCGGTAGACGAAGTACATCGGCACGTCGAGCAGGTAGTCGACGTAACGCTCGTAGCCGAAGCCGTCCTCAAACACGAAATCGAGCAGGCCGGTGCGGCCGGCGTCGGTGTCGGTCCAGATGTGCGAGCGGTAGCTGAGGAACCCGTTG
Organism: Lysobacter sp.; assembly: GCA_050737755.1. GTDB lineage: Bacteria > Pseudomonadota > Gammaproteobacteria > Xanthomonadales > Xanthomonadaceae > Novilysobacter. The sequence continues at coordinate 8,789 of JBOHYC010000002.1, read as the reverse complement.
GGCTTGCCCTCGGTGAACGGCGAGTCGGCGAACAACGCGGTCGCGACCGACTGCAGCGCCAGTGAGACCCGGAACTTCTTCACCATGTCGGCCTCGGAGGCGACATCGAGATTGACCTGCACGGTCGAGGTGCGGGTCATCATGTCGAGGCCGAGCGTGCCGACCTTCGGCATGTACTCGCGCATGATCTTGTAGCGGCCCTTCGGCATCCACGGCATCTCGTCGCGACGCCATTTGGGCTGGAAGCCCATGCCGAGGAAACCCAGCCCCATCGGTTCCGCAACGCTGCGGACTTCACGCAGGTGGACGGCGGCCTCGCGGCAGGTCTCGTGCAGGGTGTCGAGCGGCGCGCCGGACAGTTCCAACTGGCCGGCAGGCTCAAGTGATACCGAAGCATTGTCGCGGGTCAGCGCGATGACCCGGCCGTGCTCTTCCACCGGCGCCCAGCCGAATTGCACCAGCCCCTTGAGCAGCGCTTCGATCCCGCGCTCGCCATCAAAAGTGGGTGGACGCAGGTCGTCGGCCTGGAAGCCGAACTTCTCGTGCTCGGTACCGATCTTCCAGTCGTCGCGCGGACGCGCGCCCGACACCAGGAAGTCAAGCAGCTGCGCGCGACCGGCGGCGCCGGCTTCGATCGGAATATCCTTGACGTGGCTGGGACCGGACACGTGCACCTCGCTGGACGGGGGAGCCGGCGATATGCGGCATGCAGCCGGCATTCGCAAGAACCCGGGCAGTGTAGCGAGCGGCGTGGCGATCGAATGTCGTCGAACCGCAACGCTCCAGCCCATGCCCGGGACAATGACCCCTACGCCGCGGAGGAAGTCCCCTTGGGGGACAGCTGCAGCCAGCCGCCGATCACCGCGCGGGCCTCGTCGACGCCCTGCTTGGACTCGCCGGAGAACAGCTGCAGGCTGACCGCGTCGCCGTATTCGGACTGCATGTCCTTGCGCACGGCCTGCATCGCGTTGCCCTGGGCGCCACGACCGAGCTTGTCGGCCTTGGTCAGGATCGCGTGGGCCGGCAGCCCGCGGCTGACCGCGTAGCTGAGCATCTGCCGGTCGTAATCCTTCAGCGGGTGGCGGATGTCCATCACCACCACCAGCCCCTTCAGTGCCTCGCGGGTGCGGAAATAGCGGTCGAGGAACGCCTGCCAGTGCGCCTGCAGGTCCTTGGGCACCTTGGCGTAGCCGTAGCCGGGCAGGTCGACCAGGAAGCGGTCGGTGGTCGGCGGGATGTCGAAGAACACCAGCTGCTGGGTCCGTCCGGGGGTCTTGGAAACCCGCGCCAGCGCGTTCTGCTGGCAGATCGCGTTGAGCGCGCTGGACTTGCCGGCATTGGAGCGGCCGGCGAACGCGACCTCGAAACCGCCGTCGGGCGGCAACTGCTGCGGAGTGTGCGCCGCCAGCATGTACTGGGCGCGGGCAAGGGGATTGGCCATGTCGCTAGGATCGCACGGCAGCGGTCCCCACGTGGCCGCGAAGCGCTCCATCGCGTCCATCCGATGCCCTCGCGTTGACCCGCCTGCGCCCCGCGACGATAATTCTGCGGTTCCGACGGTCGTTTGCAGGCCGTCACTTCAGTGTTTTCCGGAGCCAATCCCAATGAGCCACGCCCGCGTCCTCGGCTTTGCCGGCCTTGTTGCCCTTGCGGCAGCCGCCGTCGCCTATGCCCAGACCACGGTCACCCCGATCCCGGATGCCGAGCCGGTGCAGACCGCGCCGCTGGAGGACGTGGCCGCGACGACGACCTGGGGCGACGCCGCCAAGGGCGCGACGCTGGCCGGTACCTGCGCGGCCTGCCATGGCCTCGACGGCAACCCGACCGACCCGCAGTACCCGCGCATCGCCGGCCAGAGCGAGCGCTACATCGCGCACCAGATCGCGCTGTTCAAGAGTGGCGAGCGCAACACCGGCATGAGCGCGGTGATGAAGCCGTTCGCCGACATGCTCAGCGCGCAGGACGCCCGCGACGTGGGTGCCTACTACGCCACCCAGAAGACCGGCGCCGGCGTGGCCGACGACGCGGTGGTTGCCGACGGTCCCTACAAGGACATGAAATTCTTCGAGATCGGCGAACAGTTGTTCATGGCCGGCGACGCCGAGCGCGGCATCCCGGCGTGCATGGCCTGCCACGGCCCCGATGGCGCCGGCAACCCCGGTCCGGCCTACCCGCACGTGGCCGGCCAGCAGGCGGCCTACACCCAGCGCCGGCTTGAGGAGTACCGCGCGGGTACCACCACCCAGCGCGAGCCGCACCTGTTCAACATCATGGCGGCCGTCGCCAACAAGTTGACCGACCAGGAAATCGGCGCGCTGTCGAGCTACCTGCAGGGCCTGCACCCGAGCGCGAACGACGTCGCGATCGCCGACGTGGCGCCGCCGGCAGTGACCTCGAGCGGCCCCGGCACCACGCCGAGCGTCGTCCCGGGCGCGGGCGGCGACAGCGTTGGTCCCGACGAGGCGGCTCCCGCCGAAACCGAAGCCCCTGCCGAAACCGCAGTACCCGCGGTACCCGGCGAAACCACCGCCGAGCCCGAGGCTGAGGTCGAAAACTGATCCAGGCAGCGGCGCAACGGAACTCGCGGCATCGCGCGCGGTCCCAGTCCAGACTCCTGTTGTTCATTGCGCCGACCGTAACCTGCGGTCGGCGTTTTTTATGCCCGCCCCAAAAGGGAGCTTCCTGATGAAATCCGCATTGCCCAGCCTCGCGCTGCACGCCGTCCTGTCGCTGTTTGCGCTGCTGCCGCTGTCGGCGCTCGCCGCCTCCTCGCCGCTGGTGGCAGGCACCGACTATGTCGAGATCGCCGACGGCCAGCCATTCGCGCCGCAGCCGGGCAAGATCGAGGTGGTCGAGGTGTTCGGCTACACCTGCATCCACTGCGCCCATTTCGAGCCCTTGATCAGCAAGTGGAAGGCCGGGCTGCCGGCGGACGTTTCATTCGTGCCGGTGCCGGCACCGTTCGGCGGCTACTGGATCCCGTATGCGCAGGCGTTCCACGCAGCGCAGGCGCAGAACCTGCTTGGCAAGACCCATGGCGCGGTATTCAACGCGCTGCACGAGGCCCACAGCCTGCCGATCACCAATGCCACCCCGGCCGAGATCGCCGGGTTCTACGCCGCTTACGGCGCCGACACCGAACAGTTCATCGCCGACATGGGCAGCGAGGCGACCGAGGCCAAGCTGCAGCACGCGCGCGAGTTCCTGCGCCGCAGCGGGGTCCAGGGCACACCGACCCTGATCGTGGCCGGCAAGTACCGGGTACTGGGCCACAGCTTCGAGGAGACGCTCGATACCGCCGAGGCACTGGTGGAGATGGAACGCGCCCGCCTGAAGCGCGCCGCGGCGAACTGAGCGCACTGCACATCCGCATGCAGGCATGACCGGTATCCTTGCCGGAGCCGCGGCGCTGCCGCCACCTGATTCCCTGATGGAGATCCGCCCATGATTCCGCGCCCGGCCATGTTGTACCGCCTCGGCCTGACCCTCGCAGCCGCGCTTGCCCTGGCCGCCTGTTCGCAGGAGGCGCCCGCGCCGGCCAGCCCTGCCGGCACGACCGCCCCCGCCAGCAATGCCCCGGCGCCGACTGTCGCGCCAGCCGCGGGCGCAACCACCGCCCGCACGCCCGGCGCGGTCATGCCGCCCGTCGGCGCGGCCCCGGTCGCCGGCACCGATTACGTCGTGATCGCCGGCGGAACCCCGTTCAAGGCCGGCAGCGACAAGATCGAGGTGGTCGAAGTGTTCGGCTACACCTGTCCGCATTGCGCCACGTTCGAACCGCTGGTCAGCGCATGGTCCGCCAGGCTGCCGGCCGACGTCGAGTTCGTCCCGATGGCGGCGCCGTTCGGCGGCTACTGGATGCCGTACGCCAAGGCGTTCTTCACGGCGCAGGCGATGGGCGTGGCCGCACAGAGCCACGAGGCGGTGTTCCGCGCGATCCACGTCGACCGCAGCCTGCCGGTGCAGCCGCTTCCGACCGACGAGCAGTTGGGCCAGTTCTACGCGCAGTTCGGTGTCGACCCGAAGCAGTTCGTCAGCACCATGTCGAGCTTCGCGATCAACGCCAAGCTCAACCAGGCAAATCAGTTCATCGAGCGCAGCTTCGTCAATGACACCCCAAGCACGCCGACCCTGATCATCAATGGCAAGTACCGCATCAAGTCCGCGGCGTTCGATGAGCAGTTGCGCATTGCCGACCACCTGATCGCGATGGAGCGGGCCGCGATGCCCGCCGATGCCGTCCCGGCCGCGGGAGCAGGCGAATGAGCCGTCACATCCTGGGTCTGCGCGGCATCGGGCTGGCTTTCGCGGCCGCCCTCGCACTGGCCGCGTGTGCGCCCGACGCACCGGCACCCACCAACACCGCAACGCCGGCGACACCCGCGGCAGGCAACGCGGCCGCACCGGCCGCCACATCCGCCCCCGCGTCATCTGCGGCGCCAGCCACGGCAGCGAAGACCCCGGTACCGGAACGCGTGCCCGGCCCGATCGTGCCGCCGGTCGGCCCGGCGCCGGTTGCCGGCACGGACTACGTCGTGATCGCCGGTGGTGCGCCGTACCGGCCGAGCCCCGGCAAGATCGAGGTCGTCGAGGTATTCGGCTACGTGTGCCCGGCGTGCGCCGCGTTCCAGCCACTCGCCAATGACTGGAAGGCCAAGCGGCCGGCCGACGTCGAGTTCACCTACGTACCCGCGCCGTTCGGGCCCGACTGGATCCCGTACGCGAAGGGCTTCTACGTGGCCGAGTCCGAGGGCCTGGTCGAGCAGAGTCACGACGACCTGATCCACGCCATCCACGTCCAGCAGAGCATGCCGGGCGAAGGCGACAGTCCGAAGGAAGCGGACGTCGCCGGGTTCTATGCCGCGTATGGCGCGGACCCGAAGGCGTTCCTCGCCAAGATGAACAGCTTCGCCAACAACGCCCAAGTCAATCGCGGCAAGCAGTTCATGGTCCGCAGCGGCGTGCAGTCGACGCCCACGCTGGTCGTCAACGGCAAGTACCGGGTCCAGGGCAAGTCGTTCGAGGACATGCTGCGCATCACCGACCATCTGGTGGCGATGGAACGTGCCGCCATGGCGCCTGCTGCTGCCGATGCCGATGCCGAAACGGCAGCGTCGCCGGACAACGACGGCGCCGCCGACTGACCGACGACCGATGGATGCCCCTGGCCACGACCGCTCCGGTGCACAGGCCCCTTCATCGGGCAGCCAGCGCCTGCGCCTGCTCAGCGCCAACATCCAGGCCGGCTCCAGCACGCGTGGCTACCACGACTACGTCGCGCGCAGCTGGTCGCACGTGCTGCCGGCTGGCAACAAGCGCGGCAGCCTCGACCAGATCGCGCAGCTGGCCGGCGATTACGACATCGTCGGCCTCAACGAGAGCGACCCGGGCAGCTTGCGCTCGGGCTTCACCAACCAGACCCATTACCTGGCCCAGCGCGGCGGCTTCGACTACTGGAGCCACCAGCCCAACCGCCGCGTCGGCAACGTCGCCTCCAGTGCCAACGGCCTGCTCAGTCGGCTGGAGCCGCGCGAGGTCATCGACCATTCGCTGCCGGGACGGATCAGTGGTCGTGGCGTGTTGCTGGCCCGCTTCGGCGATGGCGACGAAGGTCTGACGGTCGCGATCGTGCATCTCTCGCTGGGCGCCGCCTCGCGCATGGCGCAGCTCAGCTTCATCGCCGAGCTACTTCACGACCACCCGCACGCGGTGCTGATGGGCGACTTCAACTGCCCGATCGACCGCCCCGAAATGCAGGCGCTGTTCCGCACCACCCGCCTGCAACCGCCGGACTGCGTGGTCAACACCTTCCCGAGCTGGCGCCCGCAGCGCGCGATCGACCACATCCTGATCGGCGACGGGCTGAGTTGCTCGGGTGCCTGCGCGATGCCGGCCGCGCGCTCCGACCACCTGGCGATTTCGCTGGAGCTGGACGTGCCGCGCAGCGCGTTGCTGTAGGGCGCCTTCCTGCAAAAGCGAACGGCCGGGGGAAATCCCACCGGCCGTTGCGTTCCAGCTTTCGTCGACTCAGAACCGCAGGTTCGCCCGCACGTAGTAGTAGCGGCCACCCGGGATGTCATAGGTCGATGCGTCGTAGCCGTTGAGCGAGCACGACAGGCACAGCGGCGGATCCTCGTCCAATACGTTGTTGACGCCGCCGGTCAGCTGCAGGCCCTTGAACCAGTCGAACTCGTAGCCCAACTGCAGGTCGTGGTAGGTGATCGCGTCGAGCGTGTTGGTGCCGGCCCAGATGTCGTTTCCGTCGTCGTCCTGGCCGATCACCGCGCCATCGCTGCAGACCGCGAACGAAGCGGCGTCGCCACAATCCTCGGTCAGCTCGCTGATGTGGCGGACCACCCACGCAGCGCTCCAGTTGCCGAGATCCCAATCCAGCGCCGCAGTCGACGTCCAGTCCGGGATCGCGCTGTCGGTGACTTCGATCCCGACCGTGCGCGGCTGCACCTGACCGGCGCCGCCGATCGCCTCGTAGCGGGTCACGAAGGTGTTCTGCCAGCTTAACTTGAAGCGGCCCGCCGCGGTCTCCGGCAGGGTCCAGAACACGTCGGCGTCCCAGCCGTCGGTCTTGATCGACCCCAAGTTGGTCAGGCGGTTGCCGAAGTTGTTGATGCTGCCGACCGAGGTGCGGGTGATGCCGCCGCAGTACAGCGGGTCGAGCGTCTCGACGCAGAGGTCGAGCTGGGTCTGCGCGTCGATCGCCTGCACCGCGCCCTCGATGCTGTGCCGGTAGAAGGTCAGCTCCAGGTCGAGCCGGTCCGACCACGCCACGTTGGTCCCGAAGCCCGGGCTGTACACCATGCCCGCGGTGAAGCTGTTGGCGGTTTCCGGCTGCAACTGGTCGTTGCCGCCGGTGGTGACCGAGATCTGCGAATTGGTCTGGACCGCACCCGGCGGCACGCCGAGTGCCGCGCAGTTGGCCGCATCGCCGGTCGCCGGGCTGCCGTCGACGCCGACCAGACACGGGTCGTCGATCTGCAGGTCGGCGCGACTGGCCGAACCGTACAGCTCGCCGATAGACGGCGCGCGAAAGCCTTCCGCATAGGTCGCGCGCAGCAGCAGTTCATCGGCGACCTGCCAGCGCAGGCCGTACTTCGGGGTGAACTGGCTGCCGAAGGTCGAGTAGTCCGAGTAACGCCCGGCCAGGCTGAGGTCGAGGCTCTTGCCGAACGCGCCCTGCTCGATCAGCGGCAGGTTGAACTCGACGTAGGCCTCGTTGACGTCGTACTCGCCCGAGGTCGGCAATGACGGCACGCCGTTGTAGAAGCCGGCGACGGTCAGCGGGTCGGGGTTGTAGGAGCCTTCGTACTTGCGGTGCTCGATTCCGGCGGCGGCTGACAACGGGCCGGCCCACAACTCGAACAGGTCGCCGGACACGTTGGCGGTGAACTGGCTGAGCTTCTGCTCGCTGCGGTCGTGCACCACCGGCTGGATCCACGCCAGCATTTCCGGGGTCAGCGTGCCGGGTCCGCCGAACACGTTCAGCGGCACGCAGCCCTGCACCGCGGCACAGGCATCGGGATCGCCCAGCGCCAGCGCGATGTTGCGGATGTCGTAGCTGCCGAAGTTGGTCTGCTCGGCTTCGTTGCGGCTGTGCGCGAAATTGACGTCCCAGAACCAAGTGCGCGCGCCGGCCTCGAAGCTGCCTTCCAGCCCCGCCCCGAAGTACTGGGTGTCGACGACCTGCTCGAACACGCGCGCCCCACCTTCCACCGGACGCCGGCCGATCAGGATCAGGTTGGCCTCGTTCTCCAGCGTGGCCGGATCGTCGATCGACGCCAAGTCGAAACCGAACGGGTTGTACGGGTTCTCGGCCGACACGAACATGCCGTCGGCGAAGGCATTGCCGGTGCCGGCATCGAGGCCGAGGAACAGCGGCTCCGGCGCGGCCTGGTTGACCGACTCGCGGCGGTTGACCAGCGCCTTGGCATACGCATGCACGTTGTCGTTGAAGTAGAAGCGGTACTGGCCGAACACGCCGGTGCGCGTCGACGGCGTCAGCAGCATGTTGTATTCGGCGAAGTTGAAGCGGTCGGCGGTGGCGAAGCAGTGGTAGCCGTCGGTGCGCTCGCAACCGGTCTGGGCCGGGTCGTAGAACGGGTCGTTGTCGCCCTCGTTGGGCGTGATGTCGTGAGTCACGCCGGTGTTCGGGTCGGTGATGATGAAGCGCCCGCGCGGCGTGCCGGAACTGCCAAACGCCAGCCCCGTGCCGGGTACCGGGAAACGCGCCTGCTCGCGGGTTCTGGCCGAGATCGCATCCTGCTCGACCCGGCTCGCGCCGAGGAACAGATTGCTGCGGTCGGTGTTCATGCCCCAAGCGACATCGACGCCCTTGGAGGTGCCGTCACCCTCGCCGTACTGGCCGAAGTTGAGCGTGATCTGCCCGCCCTCGAAATTGCGCCGGGTGATGATGTTGACCACGCCGGCGATCGCGTCGGAGCCGTACAGCGACGAGGCGCCGTCCTCGAGCACGTCGATCCGCTCGACGATCGCCAGCGGGATCGTGTTGAGGTCGGTGGTCGCGCCGACGCCGGACGCCGACGACTCGTTGACCCAGCGCATGCCGTCGACCAGCACCAGCACGCGCTTGGCGCCGAGGTTGCGCAGGTCGACTTGCGCCGAACCCGCACCGACGCCATCGCCGTTGGGCGAGAAGCCGAAGTTGCCCGACGAGTTGAACTTGGTGTTGAGCGCCGAGCCCGAACCGGTGAGCTCCTGCAGGATGTCGCCGATCGAGGTCAGGCCAGTGCGCTCGATGTCGGCGCGGCTGAGCG
>JBOHYC010000001.1:0-14276 GCA_050737755.1 Lysobacter sp. | reverse complement strand
GCCATCGGGAGTGGTCAGTGCGAGCAACTGCACACCGTCGGCCAGTGCGAACGCGGCGCCGATCGATGCGAGGTTGCAGGCCGGATGATCGTGCGGCACGCAGCGTTCGTCGGTCGGCACCAGCGTCGCCTGCGACCACGGCAGGTCGCTCGCGGCCAAGCGACGGTACAACGGCAACGGCGTGCCGCCGCCGCCAAGCGCGAGCCATGCGTGGCCGCGCGCGGCTATCGCATCGGTACAGGTCTCCCGCAACTGCTCCGCCAGGCTTGCGGCCAGTGCGTCGGCGCCGGTGTATTCGTGTTCGACGAAGGCCATCAGCGCGTCTCCCCCGGCATCATCATTCGCGCCATGCGTGGCCGTGGCGATCGGTCAGGGTGACCGCGCTGCCCGGTCCCCAGGTTCCGGCCGGATAGGTCTTGGGCACCATGCCGGCGTGGCGCCAGCCATTGTGGATCGCGTCGACCCACTGCCATGCGGCCTCGGTTTCGTCGCGGCGCACGAACAGCGTGCCGTTGCCCTCGATCGCGTCCATGTACAGGCGTTCGTACGCCAGCCGACGCCGGTGCGCGCCGAATTCCTCCTGCATGTCGAGGTCGAGCGCGACCTGCGACAGCTGCAGGCCGGCGCGGTCCAGCCCCGGAGTCTTGCTCATCAGCCGCAACTCGATGCGCTCCTCCGGTTGCAGCCGGATCAGCAGCGCGTTGGGCTGCAGCGCGCTGGCGCCGTGGTCGAAAATCGAATGCGGCACGCTGCGGAACTGCAGGTAGATCTCGGTGCAGCGCTGCGGCATGCGCTTGCCGGTGCGCAGGTAGAACGGCACGCCCTTCCAGCGCCAGTTGTCGATCCGCGCGCGCAGGGCGACGTAGGTCTCGGTGGTGCTCGGGCGGCCCCCGCCGTTATCGGACAATTCGTCGCGGTAGCCCGGCACCGCGACCCCGTCGACCGCGCCGGCGCCGTACTGGCCGATGACGGTGTCGGCGGCCACCTGCTCGCGACCGATCGCGCGCAGTGAATGCAGCACCTTGATCTTCTCGTTGCGCACCGCGGTCGGTTCGAACTGCGACGGCGGCTCGATCGCGACCAGGCACAGCAGCTGCAGCAAATGGTTCTGCAGCATGTCTCGCATCGCGCCCGAGCCATCGTAGTAGTCGCCGCGGCCCTCGACGCCCACGGTTTCGGCGACGGTAATCTGCACCTGTTCGACATGCCGCGCATTCCACAGCGGCTCGAACAGCGCGTTGCCGAAACGCAACGCCAGCAGGTTCTGCACGCCCTCCTTGCCGAGGTAGTGGTCGACCCGGAACACGCGCTCCTCGTCGAACACCCGCGCAACGCCGTCGTTGATCTCAATCGCGCTGGCAAGGTCATGGCCGAGCGGCTTCTCCAGCATCACCCGGGTACCGGCGCCGCCGAGCTCGTGCTGGCCGAGCGCATCGCAGATCGGCGCGTACCAGCGCGGCGCGGTGCTGAGGTGGTAGACGATGTCGCCGTCGCGCAACGCAGCGATGGTCTCGCACAGCGACTGCATCGACGCCGCATCGTCCACCGATGCCGGCTGGTAGTGGATGCGTTGCAGCAGCCGCGCCAGCGTGGCGTCGTTGCGCTCGGCGGCCGGCACGTACTCTCCGACGGAAGCGGCGACCAGCGCCTTGAATCCATCGAGGTCCAGATCGCTGCGCGCGGTACCGAGGATCCGCAGTGTCGGCGGCAGCAGGCCGTCGCTTTCCAGCCCGTGCAGCGAGGGCAGCAGCATCCGGCGGGCAAGGTCCCCGGTGGCACCGAAGATGGTCAACAGCGAGGCGGGCGTGCCGTTCATTGCGTAGTCCGTTTGTAGAACGCCCAGCCTAATCAGCTGGGCGCTCGGCCGGTGCTGCATACGTTTGCATGGCGACGCCTTCCCGCGCTCGCCATCCCCTGGAATTTCCGACCCTGAATGGGACGTGTAGCTACGTAATTACCGACTATACAATTCAGGCCGTATTTGGGCGCCCCCGGGATACTGCGGGGGCCGGATCGCCACGCCATCCCCCGATACGCGTGGTCCGGACCTTTCAAATAAAAGAGGCCCAGACCTTATGAAGAAGTCCTTGCTCGCCCTTACCCTGATCGCCGCCCTGCCGCTCGCCGCGTCCGCGGCCGATGGCGTCTCCTACAACTATGTCGAAGGCGGCTACATGGCCACCGAGACCGACAGCGGCATCGATGCCGACGGCTGGGCCATCAACGGCTCCGGCGCGATCGCCCCCAACTTCCACGTGTTCGGCGGCTACGCCGGGCAGAAAACCGATGACTTCAACGTCGGCGGCGTGAACTTCGATGGCGTCGACGTCGACCAGATGCGTCTCGGCATCGGCTACAACCACGAGATCTCGCCGAACGCCGACCTGCTGACCCGCGTCGCCTACGAGCGCTCGGAAGACGAGTTCGACAGCTCACTCGACGGCTACAGCGTCGAGGCCGGCGTGCGTGGCGCGCTGACGCATAATCTTGAAGGCTACGCGCTGGCCGGTTACGAAGACGGCAGCGACTACGACGGCGACTTCTACGGTCGCGTCGGCGCGCAGGTGAAGTTCAACCCGATGTGGGGCATCAGCGGCGACGTCAAGTTCGTCGACGGCGCCACCCAGTACTTCATCGGCCCGCGCATCACGTTCTAAGCAGCACCAGGCAACCGCAGTACCCGCGACTTTTCTCTCTCCCCTGATCGTCGCGATCGAAGCCCGGCTCCGGCCGGGCTTTTTTGTGCGCCGGGTTTGCGATTCTGTGAATTTTTCGTTAATGTGCGCGCCCGCCAAACGGCGGTACGAAGCAATCATTTTCTAAGGATCAGAAACCATGAAGAAGTCGATCGTGCTGGCCGCGCTGATGGCCGCCGCCCCGTTTGCCGCCGTCGCCGGCGCGCCCAGCTACAACTACGTCGAAGCCGGCTACCTGCAGACCGACATCGACGACCTCGGCGATGGCGACGGTGTCGCCATCAACGGCTCGGTCGCGCTCAACGACATGTTCCACCTGTTCGGCGGCTACTCCGCGCAGCAGGGCGAGGACGGCGGCGTCGACGTCGACCTGGACCAGTTCCGCGCAGGCGTTGGCTTCCGCCATGCAATCAGCGACCGTGCCGACCTGCTGGTCCGCGCCGCCTACGAGCGCCAAGAGACCGAGGTATCGGTCGACAGCACCGGCTTCCGCAGCACCGCCGAATCCGACGGCTTCTCGATCGAGACCGGCTACCGCGGTTACCTGTTCGAAAACCTCGACGCATGGGCGCTGGTCGGCTACTCCAAGCTGCAGAACGCCGACGTCAACGGCAGCTCGGTCGACACCGACGGCAGCGACACCGACGAAGTCTATGGCCGCCTCGGTGCGCAGCTGCAGTTCAACCCGACCTGGGGCCTGGTCGGCGAAGGCATGTTCTCCAGTGACGTGACCCAGGTGTTCGTGGGCGTGCGCGCGAGCTTCTGATCGCGACTGTTTGGAAATGAAAAGCCCGGCTCCGGCCGGGCTTTTTCATGCCGATCGCAAAGGCATCCGCTTCGATGTAGGAGCGACGTAAGTCGCGATCGCACGGCGATCCCGGGCATCAGTGAAATCGCGACTTACGTCGCTCCTACACCGGATCCGGAGATGCACACGAGCAGCCTGGGCAAAACAACGCGCCCACCGAACCCACTCAGCCGAACAACGCGCTCGGGTATTCGGCCTTCTGCTCGCGCGCCATCAGCTGGCGCAGGCCTTCACCGGGAGTGATCTCGCCATGCAGCACGGCGTGCACCGCTTCGGCGATCGGTAGTTCGACGTCGTGGCGGCGCGCCAGCCGCATGACCTCGTCGGCGGTCTGCACCGACTCCACCACCTGGCCAATCTCGCGCACGGCCTCCTCGATGCCCTGCCCGCGCCCGAGCGCGAGGCCAAGCCGGCGGTTGCGCGACAGGTCTCCGGTGCAGGTCAGCACCAGGTCGCCGAGGCCCGCCAGGCCCATCAGGGTCTCGGGCTGTCCACCGAGCGCGCGATTGAGCCGCAGCATCTCGTTGAGCCCGCGGGTGATCAACCCGGCTCGCGCGTTGAGCCCGAGTTGCATGCCATCCGCGACGCCGGTCGCCACCGCCAGTACGTTCTTCATCGCGCCCCCGAGTTCGGCGCCGAGCATGTCGTCACCGGTGTAGGCGCGGAAGTTGGGCCCGTGCAGCACCTCGGCAACCGATTGCGCGAAGTCGGCGGTCGCCGAATGCACGGTCAACGCGGTCGGCAGGCCGAGCGCGACTTCCTTGGCGAACGACGGCCCGGTCACCACCGCCAGCGGTACGTCCGGCCCCAGCACCTCGGCGGCGACCTCGTGCAGGAAGCGACCGCTGCCGGGCTCGAAGCCCTTGCTAGCCCACGCCACCCCGGCCGCGGCGGGCCGGTGCGGCGCCAGCGCGCGCAGGGTGTCGGCAAACGCGTGCGACGGCACCACCACTAGTACGAGCTCGGCACCGTCGAGCGCGGCCGCCAGGTCGGTGGTCGCGCGCAGGGTGTCGGGCAAGGCGATGTCGGGCAGGTAACGCGGGTTCTGGTGGCCGCGATCGATTGTCGCGACGCTGGCCGCGTCGCGCCCCCACAGCACCGTGCGGTGGCCGTGGCGGGCGATCAGTGCGGCCAGCGCGGTGCCCCAGGAACCAGCCCCGAGCACCGCGACGCTGGTCGAAATGTCTTGCATGCGCGACCGGTCAGGCGTTGCCGGCGGTCTCGGCGTCGGCGGCGAGGCCCTCGGCCTGCTTCGCCGCGCGCTGGCGCAGGCCTTCGGCGTACAGCGCGTCGAAGTTGATCGGCTGCAGGAAGAACGGCGGGAAGCCACCGGACTGGACCAGGCTGCTGATCAGCTGGCGCGCATACGGGTACAGCACGTTCGGGCAGTGGGTGCCGAGCATGCCGTCGAGCTGGGCCGGCTCGAAACCAGCCAGACTGAACACGCCAGCCTGCTTGACCTCGACCACGTACAGCGCCTTGTCGCCGGCGTTGCAGGTCAGGGTGATGCCGAGGGTGACCTCGTAGGCGCTGTCGTTGATGCGCTGCACGCTCTGGTTGAGGTTCATCTGCAGCTGCGGCTGGGTCTGCTCGCTGAATGCGGCCGGGCCGGCGGGCACTTCGAACGAGACGTCCTTGGCGTAGATCTTCTCGACCGTGAACGCCGGGCCGGTGGCGGTGGCGTCGGTGGCGGCTTCCGGTGCGGCGGCGCCGTTGAGGGTTTCTTCGGACATCTCAAACTCCAGCTAAAAGGCGGAAAGAATCAAGTATGGCACGCGGTTATTCGTGCCCCCGGGTCCCGGCATGGGGGACGCGCAAGCCGGTTGCAAGGGGGTTTGCCGGTTCAGCCGCGGCCTTTGACCAGCGGCAGGTCGGCGTGCTGCCAGGCCTGGACGCCGCCTTCGAGCCAGTAGACGTGTTCGAAACCGGCTTTCTTGAGCCGCTTGGCGGCATCCGCCGAGGCCTGGCCGGTGCGGCAGGTCACCACCACCGGCAGCGCGCGGGCACTGGCCAGCAGCTTGTTCTCGGGATCGAACTGGCTCGGCTGCACCGATTTGCTGCCGGCGATATGGCCCTTCTGGAAGTCGTTGCTGGCCGACAGGTCGATCAGCAGCGCGTTGTCGCGGTTGATCAGCGCGGTCAGCTCGGCCGGGCGCAGCGCCTTGTAGCCGCGGAACAGGCGCATGACTTCGGTGTAGATGATCGCCACGGTCAGCGCGACCAGTCCGAGCGAGAGGTAGGGGTGGCGGCCGGCGAAGGCCAGCAGTTCATCGAGGGTCACGGCGTCACGATGGCGGCAAACGGGCCGGCGATTGTCGCAGAAAGCGGCGGGCGGCTCATGCGCGGGCCCTATTCGCCAGCCCACAGGTCCGGCAGGCCGCTGGTGACCCACCAGGTCTTGGCCGCCTCGTCCCAGCGCCAGGTCTCCTGATAACGGACCTCGCGCTGTTCCATCGTGTGCTTGTTGACCACGCCGATCTGGATGCTGCGCACCGCCGTACCCGCCTCGATGTTGCGGGAGGCGCCGAGGTCGCGGTAGGCCGAGATCGTGACCTGCTCGTAGCGCTTGCGCTCCAGTTCGGTCAGCGGGTGCTCCTCGCGCAGCTCGGGGTCGACCAGGTTGAGCGCGCCGCCGAAGTCGTTCCAGCGGATCGCACCGGACCACGCGTACTGCGAGGCATCGAGTGCGTTGGCGGCAGGGCTGGAGCTGGCACAGCCGGCGAGCGTGAGCACGGCCAGCAGCACGGTGGTGATCAGGCGCATCGGCGCGCTCCGGGTCAGGGCGAAGCGCCCATGGTAGTCGTCGCGGCTCAGCGCCGTGCAATCGCGACGTAGCGGGCGGTGAATTCGGTCGCGATGCCGCCTGCGGGCAGGGGCACCTTTGCCACCAGTTGGGTGCGTGCACGGCCGCGCTGGCGCAGGGTCGCGATGAAAGTGGCCCAGTCCTCGCCGGCACCGAGTTCGGCTGCGACCTCGATATCGTCGAACAGCGGTGCGAGGTAGCGGATCTGGCTGTCGGCGACGAACACGTCGGCATCGATCCCGGCGGCCTCCAGCTGCAGCGACACCAACCCCCACGAGGCCAGCGTCATCATCGAGGCCAGACTGCCGCCGAACGCGCAGCCCTTGTCGTTGACGTGGCGCGCCAGTGGCGCATGCAGTTGCAGGCGCTGGCCATCGTAGGCGGCGATGCTCAGGTCCATCACCGCCACCGGCGGCATCGACTGGTAGTGGTGGTTGAGGCGTTGCAGGGCTTCGGCGTGGGGCATCCGGGGTTCCAGTAAGTGGTCGCTATATGCTGGCGCAATGTCGACCGACACTCCGCCATTGCCGGCATGGTACGTAATCTCGCTGCGCCCCCGTGGCCAGCACGGACCGATGCGCCGCGCCGCCGCACGTCGCGGGGGCGGGGTCATCGCGCTGTCGCCATGGCGATTGCAGGCGCTCGACGACGACGGTGCGCGGGCTGGTTTGCAGGCGGCACTGGACGCGTCGCGGGTGTTGTTCACCAGCCCGATGGCGGTGCGGGCGGCGGCGAAGTTGCAACCGCTGCGCCCGGCCGATGGCCAGCAGTGGTTCGCGGTCGGCGCCGGTACCGCTGCGGCGCTCAGGCGCGCCGGCGCCGGTGAAGTCGCGGCGCCGCGACGGATGGACAGCGAAGGCCTGCTGGCACTGCCCGGGTTGCAGCGTCTCGACGGCCTCAAGATCGGACTGGTCACCGCGCCCGGCGGTCGGGGGACGTTGGCTCCGGCGCTGCAGGCGCGTGGCGGAGAGGTCCGGCGCGCCGATGTGTACCGGCGCATTTCGTTGGCGCCGTCGACGCACGCGCTGGCGGCATTGCGTGGACTGTCGCGACCGGCAGCGGTCGCGGTATCCAGCGGCGAAGGGCTGCGGTTGGTCATGGACGTACTGCCCGCCGATCTCGCCGCGCTGGTCCGTTCGCTGCCGGTAGTTGGAGCCAGCGACCGTCTGCTCGAACTGGCGTACGCGCTGGGTTTCGCGCACGGTCATCGGGCAGCGGATGCACGCCCCGCGAGCTTGGTCGAAGCGGCCTCATCGATACTGGATTGAGCCCCGCCACGGCAGGCCGGCAGGCGTGCTTCCGGTAGCATGTCGGCACTTCGTCCACCGGTTGCGTCCGTGTCCCCGATTTCCCCCGATTCCTCCCCACGCCGCCGCAGCAGCTGGCCGTGGTGGCTGCTGGTTTTCCTGTTGCTTGCCGGCGCCGGCTGGTACGGCTGGCAATGGTGGCAGGACCGCGCGGACGAAGCCCGCGTCGCCAGCGATGTCGAGTTGCGCCTGCAGGCGCTCGATGACCGCGTCGACGGCGTGCGTCGCGACCAGCGCGCCCAGGCCGGCCGGCTGCAGCAGACGGTCGCCACCAACGGGGTGTTGCGCGACGAGTTGCTCGGGCTGGGCGAGCGCTCGGCGATCATCGAGGACAGCTTCGCCCGCTTCGCCGATCCCGACCGTCACGGCGCGCAGGCACTGCGCATGGACGAGGCCGAACTGCTGCTGTCGATGGCCCGGGAACGGCTGTCGATCGCCGGCGACCTCGACGGCGCACGGCGCGCATTGGCGCTTGCCGCCGGTGTGCTCGAAGGCGTCGACGACCCGGCCTACCTGAGCCTGCGCCAGACCCTCGGGCAGGAACGCGCCGCACTCGACGCGCTCGAAACCGAACCGCGCGCGCAGGCCATGGCGCAACTGGATGCGTTCGCGCAGTCGGTCACGCAGGTGCAGCCCGACGCGCGCAGCGCTGCCCAACCGGAAGCCGCACAACCGTGGTGGCGCCGTGCGTTCGCCAACATCCTCGACGTGCGCCCGAGTGACCGTGCGGTCGCGGTGCAACCGGCCGACGTCGCCGCCGCCCGCGCCGGACTGCAGCTGGAAATCAGTCTCGCCCGTGCCGCGGCCGAGCGTCGCGATGTCGACGGCTACCGCGCCGCCTTGCGTCGCACCGATGGCTGGTTGCTGCGGCTGATGCCGGATTCGCCTGAACGGCAGCGCCACCGCGAGCACCTGCGCGTGATCTCCGCGTTGCCGCTTTCACTCTCGCTTCCGACGCTCGGCAGCACACTGGGCCAACTGCGCCAGTCGCGCGCCACGAGCCAGGAGCCCCGCCAATGAACCTGTTCCGCAACCTGTTGTTGTTGATCGTGCTGGTGCTGGTCGGCGCGCTGGTGGCGCAGCTGCTGGTGCAGGATCCGGGTTACGTGCTGGTCCGTTATCGCGGCACCGACTACACCACCACCCTCGCCGCTGCGTTGCTGATCGGCCTGGGCGTGCTGGTCGCCGCATGGCTGTTGTGGAAGATGCTGAGCCTGCCGCTGGCCGCGTTGCGCCGTCGCCGCGAGCGTGCGGCGCGGGCCAAGCTCACCGACGGACTCAACGCGCTCAACCAGGGCCACTGGAGCCGCGCCGAGAAGTTGCTCGACGAGGCCGCACGCGCGCCGACCGCGGAGGACGATGGCATCGGCCACGTCGCCCGCGCCGGTGCCGCGCGTGCCGCCGCAGCCCGTGGCGACACCGCCCTCGCCAACCAGCATCTTGATGCGCTCGCCGGCCCGCACCCACTGACCCGCGCGCTGACTGCCGCCGAGCTGGCGCTCGCCGATGACCGCCCGGTGGATGCCCTGGCCGTGCTCGATGCACCCAACGTGCAGCCACTGCCGCCGCGCGGCCTTGCGTTGCGTGCACAGGCGCTGGCGGCGACCGGCCGCACCGGGGACGCCTACGGCCTGCTTGGCCCGATCCGCCAGCAGCAGGCACTGCCGCCGGCGCAGGTCGACGCACTGGAAACCCGCTGGGCCGAGACCGCACTGCGCGAATCCGGCGACGCCAACGTGCTCGCCGACCGCTGGGAGGCCCTGCCAAAACCACTGCGCAGCGAGCCGGCCGCGGTTGCCGCCTATGCCGAACGCGCCGCCGCGTTGCGCTGGGAGGAGGCCTCGGCGAAAAGCGTAGAACAGGCACTCGACGCGCGCTGGGACGAATCGCTGGCCGGCCTCTACGGGCGCCTGCCGATTGGTCGTATCGACGCCCGCCGCGAGCGTGCCGAGGGCTGGCTTGGAGCGCACCCTGCCAGCCCGGGCCTGTTGCTGAGCCTGGCCCGGCTGAGCCGTGCGCAAGGCCAGTGGCCGCAGTCGGAAACCTACCTGCATCGCGCACTGGCGCAGGGCGCCAACGCCGAAGCCTGGGAAGAACTCGGCCACGGCTTCGCCCAGGCCGGTGACGAGCCGCGCGCACGCCTGAGCTACGCCAATGCCTTGCGCGCGACCCGCGGCGAAGCGATCACCGACCTCCCCGGCCGCGACCTGCGCGAGCGCATCTACGACCAGTCGGTGGCCGAGGAACGCGACGAACACGGCATGCCGCGGCTGCGCGAATAGTCAGCGCGAGAGAACGAGTGGCCGGCGGCGGTGTTCACTCCCGCCGCCGCGTTTGCGTCTGTACGAGTGACGTCAGTCGCGAACGCGCAACAAACCGTCAGGCAGGGACCACTGATCAGGAGGCCGCCTCCCCGTAAGCGGAAACAGGGCGCTACTGGAATCGGTTCCGGCGAAAGCTGCGGTAAGCGGATAGCACCTTTGCCCGGTTGCTTTGGCGTTCGCGACTGACGTCGCTCCTACAAAACCCGGCGTTCGATACAACCGGATTGGCCCGCGTTGGTATCGATCAACGCTCCAGGATCGCCACCACGCCCATGCCGCCGGCGGTGCAGATCGACAGCAGGCAGCGGCCGCCGCCGCGCTGCTGGAGCTCCTTCGCCGCGGTCGCTACCAGCCGCGCGCCGGTCGCGGCGAACGGGTGGCCGGTCGCCAGCGACGAGCCATTGATATTGATCTTCGCCGGGTCGATCCGGCCCAGCGGAGCGTCCAGGCCGAGCCGGTTCTTGCAGTACTCCTCGCTCTCCCACGCCCGCAACGTGCACAGCACCTGCGCGGCGAACGCCTCGTGGATCTCGTAGAAGTCGAAG
The DNA here is from genome assembly GCA_050737755.1 of Lysobacter sp. Lineage (GTDB taxonomy): Bacteria > Pseudomonadota > Gammaproteobacteria > Xanthomonadales > Xanthomonadaceae > Novilysobacter. The sequence continues at coordinate 3,793 of JBOHYC010000001.1, read as the reverse complement.
TCCTGCAAAGTCAGGCCATTGCGCGCCAGCATCTGCGGCACCGCGATGGTCGGTGCCATCAGCAGCCCCTCGCCGTGCACGAAGTCGACTGCCGCGACCTGCGCATCACGCAGGTAGCACAGCGGTTCATGGCCGTGCGCCTGCGCCCACTCGTCGGAAGCCAGCAGGCACGCGGCCGCGCCGTCGGTCAGCGGCGTGGAGTTCGCGGCGGTCAAGGTGCCGCGGCCTGAGGTCCGGTCGAACGCCGGCTTCAGCGTCGCCAGCTTCTCGAGGCTGCTGTCCGGACGCAGGTTGTTGTCGCGCGAGACGCCGCGGAAGCTGACCACCAGGTCGTCGAAGAAACCACGCTCGTAGGCGGCGGCGAGTTTCTGGTGCGACGCCAGCGCGAACTCGTCCTGCGAGTCGCGCGCGATGTTCCACTGCTTGGCCATGTCCTCGCAGTGGTCGCCCATCGACTTGCCGGTGCGCGGCTCGGCAACGCCGGGGAAGTCGGGTTTGAGTTCGCCGAACGAGAAGCCCTTGAACGCGGCCAGCTTGCCCTTGAAATCCTTCGCCGCGTTGGCCGCCAGCAGGCGCCGGCGCAGCGACTGGCCGTAGACGATCGGCACGTCGGAAGTGGTATCGCTGCCGCCGCCGATGCCGGCGTCGATCTGCCCGACCGCGATCTTGTTGGCGACCGTGATGATGCTGTCCAGCGAGGTGCCGCACGCGCGTTGCAGGGTGATGCCCGGGGTCAGCGCCGACAGCCCGGACGACAGCGCCGCCTCGCGGCCGAGGTTCCAGTCGCTGGAATGCTTGATCACCGCACCCATCGCGACCTCGCCGAGCTGCTGCCCGTGCAACCCGAACTTCTCGACCAGCGCGCCCAGCGTGCGCACCGACATGCCTAGATTGCCGACATCCGCATAGGCGGTGTTCTGGCGGCAGAACGGGATTCGCACGCCACCGAGCACGGCTACCGGACGGGCTGGACGCATCGTGTCACCTCTTCGAATGCTGGTTGCGTGGGCATAATGACCGCAGTGTAGCGCCGGCCCCGGCGCCAACCAAACGCCTGCGTATCGAGCAAGGAACCCGATGGACCCGACCGCCTCACCCGCCGCCGACCTGCATGTACTCGGCGCACTGGCGCTGGAACTCGACGGCGCTGCGCCCGTCGCGCGCGACCGCCTGGAGCAGGCCTCAATCGGCGCTCTGGCCGACCTGGTGGCACGCGACCTCGCCGGTTTCTGCGCCGAGGCGGCGACGCTGGAACTGGTGATGGTGGGCGCGCTCTACGACCCGGTCGAACTGCTGCGCCCGGGCTGGCCGCTGCACCGTGAACTCGACCAGTTGGCCGCGCGCGCACCCCGCTCCGGCCCTGCCAGTAGCGGCCGGGTGATCGCCTTCGGCAGCAGCGACGGTCGCCTGCCCGGCACGCTGGCACCGTCACCGGATTTCGCTGGTGGCCCGCTGCGGCTGCTGCCGTTCGTGCTGACCGGCGAGGCCGCCGCGGTGGCACGGGTCGGCGATGCATTCGAGCGCGAATTGATCGAGCGCGGCATGGCCGGCGCCGATACCGCACTGGCGGCGCAGGACGCGTTCGGCCTGCGGGTCGAGCACGCGCGCTACCTGACCGTGCACGACCTCGCCGCGATGACCGCGCTGCAGTACGAGCACGCCGGTCTTGCCGCGTTGTGGCCGCTGCTGGAAACCGCGTTGCTGCAACCCGACGGTGAGGCCTGGCTCGACCAGCCGCCGGAACCGTTGCTGCATTACGCCGATGGAGAAGCTCGGATCGCGCTGTTTTCGCCGGCCGCCTGGCGCGCGCGTTATGCCGCCGATGTCGACTGTGACACCGAGCAGGCGCGGGAGCGGGTTCAGCGCCTGCACCAGCATTTCGAGGCACGTCAGCGGCAGATCGCCGCGGTACTGGGTGCGCATGGGGTACCGGTGAACTTCGTACATTGCGAGCGTGATTCGGATTATCACGTCGAGTTGAGTTGACGGAAGCAAAGCGAGAACCGGCAACGATCTGCTCCGATGTAGGAGCGACGTAAGTCGCGATTTCACTGATGTCCGGTTGCGCCGTGCAATCGCGACTTACGTCGCTCCTACATGGGGCTGGCGGTTGCGGATGTCACTCGGCAATCGGACCGAACTCGGCCTCGTACAGGCGGTAGCCGGCATTACGCATGTCCAGTGATTCGTACGTTCGTTGGGCGGCACCGTTGTCACGCTCGACATACAGCCGCAGGCCGACCACACCATCGGTGGCGCGCGCTAGTTGCTCGACGTGACGGTACAGCGCGGCGAACACGCCCTGTCGCCGGTGCGCTTCGGCCACGTAGACACTCTGGATCCACCACCAGTCGCCGTTGCGCCAGTCGCTCCATTCGCGGGTCAGCATCAGTGTGCCGACTGCGGTGGCGATGGTTTCTCGTCCGGCCGTGACGGCCTGCTCCATCGCAACGAAATAACGCGCCCGGTTCGAATCCGCCAGGCCGGCTTCGACGCCGGCACGGATGGTTGCCGGGTCGAGTCGCTTGTGTTCGGTCTCCCAAGCCATCGCCGCCGCCCAACCTGCGAGCAGGTCGAGGTCGGCGGCGTGCGCGGGACGGACGCGCAACGTCACGGCATCACTCGGGACGTCGTCGGCATGCACCTGCACTCTGCGCGTGGTCGCTCAACCGGCCTTGATCACGCCACAGGCGACGCGCGCGCCGGCGTTGCCGGAGGGCTGGCTGGTGTAGTCGTCGGGGTCGGCATGCACGATCACCGCCTTGCCGACCGCGTCGTTGGCCGCGCCGCCGCCGAGCACCACGCCCTTGGCATGCACGTCGACCGTCGCAACGCCTTCGGCATTCGCCGAGATGTTGTTCATGTCGCCGCCGTGGTGGGTGGCGGTGTCGACCTTGCCGTGCGCCTCGCTGCTCGGATTGAAGTGCCCGCCGGCGCTGCTGGCGTCGGCGGCGCTGCAATCGCCCTTCTCGTGGATGTGGATGCCGTGGCTGCTGTTGGGCTTGAGCCCGCCGATCTCGCCGGTCAGGTGCAGGCCGTCGCCCATCGGCATCAGGCTCAGCTTGCCGCTGACCAGGCTGCCCGAGGCGGAGGCGAGGTTGACGTTGGCACTCGACAGGGTCGAGCTGGTCGCCAGCTTGGCATCGACCGTCGCGGTGGCGTCGGCGTCGGTATCGGCACGCGTCGCCGGGGTGGAGCTGCAGGCGGCGAGGGTCAGCGCACAGGCGCTGGCGAGCAGGATGGTCTTCATCAGGGAATCTCCCGGTGGTGGAAAGGGGCGATGCCGCACGAAGCTAGCGCGCGGCGGGTTCAGCATCAGTGAAGCGCGACCGGGCGGCGCACTCAAGCCCCGCCCCGCCCGGGCTTGAGCTTGCGGGCCAGCGTATTGCGGCCGACCCCGAGGCAGGCGGCGGCCTCGCTGCGATGGCCGTCGGTGTGTTCCAGCGCGGTCTGCAGCAACACCTGGTCGAAACGCTCACGGGCCCGTGCGTGGATGTCGGCGGCGCCGGCGTCGAGCTGGCCGCGGGTCCAGTCGGCCAGCGCGGCTTCCCAGTCGACGACGGCGGTGGCAGCGCGGCGGGCGCCCAGCGCGGCGTCGATCTCGCCGCGGCCGATGCTGTCACCCGGCGCCAATGCAGCCAAGCGCCAGCAAAGGTTCTCCAGCTCGCGCACGTTGCCGGGCCAGTCGTGCGCGAGCAACCGCTCGATCGCCGCGGCCGACAACCGCTTGGGCGCGGCGTCGAACTTGCGCGCGGCGATCGCGAGGAAGCGCTCGGCCAGCTGCGGCACGTCC